>PLAI01000031.1 GCA_003134075.1 Methylocystaceae bacterium
TGTTTTCGAACCGGATGCTGGCGATCATGGCGGCAGTTGCGATCGGCGCGTTGATGGTGGTTGTTTTCGGCGTTTGGGTTGCGCTCGCGTGGCAGCGTTCGGAGGTCGCGAGCCTTGCGCAGGAAAAGGCGGACTTGCGCGGCGAGATCGTCGCCATGACGGAAGTTTCACAAAAGATGCAGTCGCAAGGGCTGAAAATAGAGTTTTCCGATTGCAAAGAGGCCAACGGCCGGATGCGCCGCTGCGTCGCCGTTCAGCCCGGCACGCAGCGCTGGGGAACCGACCAAGCGCCGTTCTATGTGCTGAAAGGGTATTGAGGTGTGTCGGGCGCGGCCTCTTTTTCGTGGCGCGCGCCCGTTCGGTCATGCGGCTTCGAGTTGCAGATGGGAGAAGCGGGCGCGAAGGCGAGATAGGCGCTTGCGGGCCGCTGCGTCCGAAAGAGGACTGGACGCAGTTTTGCCAAAGGCAACGCTCAATAGAAGCGCACTGTCGCTTGCCGAGGATTGCGTCAGGATTTGGCGTATGGCGTCGCGCGCCTGCAAAGCGGTTTCGTGATCCTGACTAACGGCGAGGACTTGTTCAGATATGGCCGGTGCAACGAGATGAAGGGTTGTTAGGCGGGCGCGGTGCCGATCACGGCGATTGGCGGTGCCGATGAGGCGGCGTTGGTCGTGCTGATCGTCGAGGGTGGCGCCGACCCCCATTTCGATGCGGTCGAGTTGGCGATCAATCAGAAGATCGAAGGCGCGCCGAGCGGAGTCGGTGCGTGTGGTTGAAAGATCATTCTGCAGGCGGGCGACAGTCGCCCAGCCCTCGTCGAGAAGGTTGTTCATTTGCATTTTCCAAGTTCTATGAACGATCGCTATGACCGTTCGGATGCTAGTCCCCGTCAAAGGAATTGCTTGCGACCTTGGCCCTTGGCGCATCACGTCGGTCGCTATGCCGGCGTCAATGGCTTTCGGGGTCGCTCGCGTCTTTTCGACGGATTGAGGGAGATCATGCCGCGTTTCGGCGGCATGATCAAGAGCTTTGCTTTCGGTAATTAACGGCTCATTTGGATTTTCAGAGTGTTCGACCAGTTCTGACGAAAAGTTTCGAAGAGTTCGGCGGCTTCGACGTTCGACTGACTCATCACACTTTGAGTTCGCGCCAGCGACAGGAGGAGGAGATCGAGCGTCGTGGCGAGATTGTTGGGCTGAAGTTTTGAGCCGTCGTCGTCGTCACCGTTCGTCGTTTCGAGTGCCCGCGCCATCACGGGTTCATAGAGCTTCTCATAGAACGGATGCGCGGTGTTGATGGTCAAAATCACGCGACCGAATTTGTGGTCGACATCATAGAAGGGCCAATATTTGTCGTGGTGGAAGCGGATGATGTAGCGCGAAGCCTGGATACGTTGGAAGGCTTCCTCCTCGGTTTCATTTTCACGCTGCAAGCCAATCGCGAGGCCACGCAGGTTTTCTTCGATTTGGGCTTTCTCGGCCTCCGTCAAATTGGCGTCAAGCTGCTCTGCCTGGAACGGGTCGGCTTCGTTGGCCTTCGTTTCAGAAAGACTCGGTCCGGCACCTTTCTTTTCGATGGCATTTTGCGCTTGGACTTGCTCGACGTCGGCTCGGATCGAGATGAGATCGTCGCTGATCTCTTTTTTGATCGCTTCTACGACAAAATCTTTCATGCGCACGCCTTGCTTGTTCGAGGCGACGCCGAATGCTTCGTCGAGTTCACCGGGGAAGTCGATCTCAATGCGATACCATGCTGCGGTGCCGTGACGTTTGACGAGCTTGGTGACGTGTCCGACGAAGACTTCGCGGTCGTTGCGCAGAATGGTGACGTTCTGGTCGTTGAAGACACCAATCTCACTTAACGCCTTGCGTGAAAGTTTGGACCATTCGCGGATGGGCAGGGCGTAGATTTTGATGTGAACGTCGTGGGCGAGCGGCGCACCGGTATGCGGGAAGATCGAGATTTTGTGCGCCGTGACGAGGCGACTCGTCTTGACCGAGATATTATCGAGAGCCGACAAGCGGGTATGGCGAGCCGACGGCATCGACAAAGTCGGATCGGAAGCTTCGACCGGGCGGTTGTTGACGTAGATTTTCAACCCCTTGGTCAGGGCACGGCGATACACGTGTGCAAAGGTTTTTGTTGCGTCTTCGACGAGAGTGCGGGCTGTCGCCGAGCTGAGGCGATCGCATTCTGGCATGTAGACGATCGTGCCAGAATGACCGAGAGCGTCTTGCAAGTCGATGTCGTGAGGAGCGAGGAGGATTTGCTCTTTCGTGTCTTTCGGAAAGCTCATCGGAACGGTAAAGAAGTTCGCAATATCTGCGTCGAGCGTACCAAGGTATTCAGGATCGTCGAGGGCGATCAGGTTCGATTTGTCGCGTCCGATGGCAACCGTATCGAGGATCATGCGGTAATATGCGCCAGCCTCCTGCCATGAGATGATCTCGATAGCTGGGGCCATCGAGAGGCCTGCGGTCTTCATGCCCATACCAAAACGACCGATCCCGCTGCGGTTGTTGAACACCATCGATCCTCCGAAGGAGGTCGCAACTTTGAGGACGTTCGGCGCCATGCCGGAACCATTGTCGTGCACGATGATATCGGTCTTGAGCGTGCCTTTTTTGCCGGTCTGACGGATGAGGACGCGGACTTCACTGGCATTGGCGCCAATGGCGTTGTCTACATGCTCGCAGAGCGCCGAGGTGGTGCTGTCATAGCCGACATCGCGGAGCGACTGGACGAAGGTCTGGGCTAGGAACAACGGAACAGCGGCTGATTCCTTGAGCGCGCGATTCATGACGATTTTGCCGCCCTTGGGGGCGTCAGCCGACCAGTGCGGCGCGAGGGAAGAGTTCGTGCCAGTGTCGCCGTCCGAGGCGTCGTCGTCTGGCGGCATGACGCCGCTGATCGTAATGGGTTTGTTGAGGATATGGGTGTTCTCGGAATCGGTTGAGTTTGACATGTTAGAGATCCTTTGGGTTATCGGACGCGCTATGTGCCCGAGGATGAGGGTCGATATGGCCCTCTCAATTACTAAGGAGACGCAGGTCTCGTTTTGTGACGTTCAGCAAAAATCATTTTTTGGTTCCGCCATTTTGCTGCTCCCTTTCGTCACTTCCGCGAAAATCAAGAATTTTGCAACGCGTGGAATCCCCCGGAAAATGTGGAGATATCTGGGTTTTAGTCCCCCTCGCCGGCGTCATCCTTTGCATTCAAAGTCTGGCGCAGCGCTAACATCACCCGGTGTGCGGTCTCGATGTCTTTGACAGTCAGGCCGTCTGCAAGACTGTTGCTCCACGGCGCCTGCAAACGCATCGCTTCGTCCATGGTCTGCTTTCCCTTTTTTGTCAGAATAACAAGCTGCGCCTTTCGGTGATGCGGGTTGGCTTCAAACTCGACTAGCCCTTCTTTGGCGAGGTCATTGATGATGCGCTGCACGTTCTGGCGATGTGCGCCAAGGTTTCGAGCCAGCCACGCGACGGGCTGCGGGTAATCGGCGGCGATGATCGCGCCGAGGATTTGCCAGCGCGCGCTCGTCAGTCCGAGCGGCGCGACCAGCCTATCCCCTGCGGACAAAAGCTGATTGTTCAGCCTGAAAAGGTCGAGCACGAGGTTGGTCACAGCACTCCCGCCGGGCGTTCGTTTCGGTTGGGGCATTTCGCACCATGGTTTGATGTTGACATCATAGTGTCAAGTAGGATATGACATCATAGTGCCATATCGGCACTGGCTATTCAAACTGAATGGAGCCGTCATGTCGCTGTTGCGCCCCCTCGACCCGAACTTCCCGATTGAGCGTCAGCTCGGAATCGAAGCCAGCCCGGTCGTTCTTGTGAACATCTTCACGCTCGATAAGGCGGACGAGCCGGGCTTTCTCAAAATCTGGCAGGACGATGCGGCGTTCATGAAGCGCCAGCCGGGCTTCATCTCGACCCAGTTGCATCGAGCTCTTGGCGAGAACCCGACCTATTTGAATTATGCCGTTTGGGAGTCGAACGCTGCATTCCGGGCTGCATTTTCGAACCCGGACTTCCAAGCCAAGCTCGCTGCCTATCCCTCCTCCGCCGTCGCATCCCCGCATCTTTTTCAGAAAGTTGCCGTGCCGGACATCTGCGTCGCCTGACCGTCGTGCTTTAAGGGAGGGAGCTATGCTCAAGATGTTACATCCCGTCGCAGGCGCTATCGCGTTGCTGACGATTTCGACCTTTTGGCTTTCGACGCTCTTCGCCGAACTTTTTGGCTCCGAGGCGTTTGTCGTCAGCGTCAAGACAACCATCCCATGGGGGTTTTTCGTGCTCGTTCCGGCGTTGATGGCAACCGGCGGCACAGGCTTCGTGCTGTCGAAAGGAAGCCGTGCCGGTGTAATCGGCGCGAAGCTCAAACGCATGCCGCTTATCGCGGCAAACGGCCTCCTTGTGCTTATTCCTGCTGCGCTTTTTCTCGCTTCAAAGGCGCGAGCGGGCGAATTCGACACGGCTTTTTACGTGGTGCAGGCGCTCGAAATTTTGGCCGGAGCCACGAACATCACGCTGCTTGGTCTCAACATGCGCGACGGCCTGCGCCTAAAGGGGCGTCTTCGTCGAGCGCCCGCATGAGTCCTAAGAGCTGCCCCTTGAGCCGTGAGGCGGAAGGCCGACAGCCTTCCGCCNNTATGCCCGCGTCTCGACCGACGCCCAAGACCTGACCAGCCAGCTCGCCCAGCTGAAGGCCGCTGGATGCGAGCGCGTGTTCCGCGAAAAGATCAGCGGCGCGACGGCCGACCGGCCACAGCTCAAAAAGCTCATGGCGACGATTGGCCACGGAGACGTGCTGATTATTCCCGCCGTCGATCGCCTGTCGCGCGACACCACGGACTTGCTCATCATCGCCCGTGATTTGCAAAAGGCCGGCGCAGGCCTTCGCTCGATCGCAGAACCCGTCGTCGACACCACATCGGATTTCGCGGAGCTTGTTTTGGCCATGCTTGGTGTCGCCGCGAAATTGGAGCGCCGCCGCATCAAGGAGCGCACGGCGCGCGGTCGCGCCGATGCGAAAGCCAAGGGCGTGAAATTTGGCCGGCCGCCGAAACTCACGCCGCATCAGAAGCGCGAAGCCATCCAGCGGCGTGACATTGACCAGGAGACGCTGCGCTCGATCGGCCGCAGCTACAATGTCAGCGCGGCGACGATTTCGAGATTGCAGCTATAATGGGTCAGGCTACCCCGACCGAACGATATCTTGAACGACAAAAATTTCCGTCGCCTGGCGAGTGCATCTATTGCGGTGCGCGCGATGTCGAGCTGACAAATGAACACATCATCCCCTTTTCCCTCGGTGCCAACGTCGAAATTGTAGATGCGAGCTGCAAGGCCTGCGCAGCCATCACCAGCGAGGACGAGAAGGAGCTTGGCCGCAAAGTTCTCTTTGACTATCGGCTTCACCTAGGCATCCAGACCCGTCGGCCGAAGAAGCGGCCGAAAACCTTGCCTGCGCGCGTTGTGATTGGCAGCGGTCCGGAGCAGACGTTCGACCTGCCAATCGCCGATCACCCCTACTTCACGGCTATGCCGATTTGGGGCTTGCCCGGGCTGCTCTCGGGCTCGGAACCACGATCGACGTTCGAGCAGGAGAGTGCGCACCTCTATTATTACATCCCGCCCAACATCAAACAGACGTTGAATCTTCGGGACGGACAATTAGCCGAAATCAAGCCGCCCGACATTAGGATCGACAGCCACAAGTTTGCGCGGGCGATTGCGAAAATTGCCTATTGTCAGGCTGTCGCGGTCTTTGGCCTGCGCGGGTACAGGCGGTTGATCATGCCTGATCTTATTTTGGGAAGGTATCCGTTCGTTCCTTATTTTGTCGGCTGCGAGATGAAGGTTCCGCCTCCGCCCGGCTCAGCCAAAGGCGTTCATTTCGTCGACCTGAGAATCGTAACGATCGGCCGCATGAAATTGATCATCGGCTCTGTGCGGCTTTTCGCGCACAGCGGCACCGCAGAGCACGGTATGCCGATCTATCGTGTCGTTGTTGGTGCGCCGGCCGGGGAACGAAAATGAGCGTTCCTAGCCTTCATCGCACCGATCTTCCACGAGTCCATGAGGTGCGCGACTTGCTTCCTGACCCGGTGCCTGTCGAGCACTCTCATCGCCGAGCCGCTGTTGCGCTCTATGGCTGATTATCGAGAGTTCGTTCAACCATGGCAGCGTTGAAACCTAGCCCAATAATGCGTTGTAACCCAAGCGGAGGGGTACCTTTAGATTTGAACTCGGTAAAGTCCTCACCGCCACTCTGCCTGCCTATCTGAAACTCGCGATCCGTTTGCCAGCGAAGTGACGACCCGAAGAGCACGAACCCCGCCTGGTCGCCAAAAATATGTTTGTAACTAGCTTCGAGCAGCCCCATGCCCGCAGCGCGATCGTTTGGACTGCTAAAACCATATATGTGAAAGCAAGCATCGTGAAAGCCGAAAACATACCCTGCGGCCAGCCTATTAGTCATCAATGTGGGAAACGCATCGCGAGGATGTTTCTGGTCAAACGCAAGTTGCAGTGACAATAATTGTTCGATGATTTCAACTACGGGTTTAGCATCTTCATCTCGTGCCGTTGTTTTCACCCCATCTTTTGGAGCCCGTGCTGCTTCTCCTGGAAAGGTGTCCTCCACCCTGTGGATAGCTGCTTCAAGCGCGCGCTGCTCACGCTGTATTTCTGAATCTGAAGGCCGAGGAGTTTGCACGAGCAATTGGGAAAATTGTGCAGTTTTGGCTTTGCTATACAACGCTTCCCGAGACTCGCGGGTGTTGTTGGCAAGATCCGAAACAGCGCGTTCAATAAGAGAGTGATAATCTCTCGGCGCAGGCGGTGTCGTAGCATCTTCAACCGGCGTCGAGCGGCTCGTGCCCGCCCTGAGATGTTCCAGTCGCGCCATGTGATCCGCGGGCCGCTCGTAGGCCCTGGATTTTATTCCGTGGAGAATGTCGACCGTGGGCATGTAGGCAGGACCCAAGCCCTCGCGTCGCTTCATCTCAATGAAGTCGTATGGGAAATCTGCACAGGGATGATGAAATCCAGAGAACTGACATGCCTTCGGAGAAAGCCTGAAACCATCAGGAGCGATTCTCGACTTCTTCGGATGATACATGTCGAGAAAGAATATGAACCACTGGCCGCCGGAAAATGTGACGGCTTCAAAGATGTCGATGTTGTCAGCGGCTCCGAGTCTGTGAAACAGGATTCGCTCACCCCCATTGGTCACCAGCTTAGATAGATATGCTAGTTCTCCAATGGGACCGTTTGTCGGTATTGGGTTCGTCTTGCACAAGCCAAATGGGCCACTTCCATTCGGACTCTTGTCGTAGTGTGGCGCTCGCGTTAGAAACTCTCTGAGCTTTGGATCGACCAACTCCAATTGAGCGGCATCGTCTTGAAGTAGATGCTCAATCCTCTCAAAACTCTTTCTCACTTCGGGATCAGGCTGCGTTACCTTCGCGGGGCCATCGCCTTTGCCAAACAATTTCGACAACAAGCTCATTCTTGCCCCCTTGCCCACGCTCGTTAGGCGAGTTTTTTGTCGCACGAAGAACAGATGCACGCCGACCAGTCGGTGTTTCAATTGACTACACGAGATCGGCGTTTCGCCAAGCTTCGCTGAAAATGTTTTTCAGCTTCGCCAGTTCCGATGATTATCGCATGTCCGCTGTTCCCCCAACTTCAATGAAAACGCTGCAACGCAGTAATGTCTGCTTGGCACAGTAAGTGCCTTCCAAGGCGCGTCCGCTGTCAGTCGTAAGCGGTCTCCGCACTGTGTCGCCATTCTCGAAATTCGTGAATTTCGAGAATGCCATCCCGAGTTCCATGAGCATTCTGCGCCACAGAAAAATTGCGCAAGAAAGATTGAGCTTCGTTAGGCGGAATGAGCCAGCGGTTCCACCGCGAGCTTGAGCCCAAGCGCATTGACCACACCGAGCAGCGTTGAGAGTTGCGGGTCGCCTGTTTCGCTAAGAGCCTTATAGAGAGCCGGGCGTGTGACGCCGGCTTTTTCGGCGATCGTGGACATGCCGCGAGCCCGCGCTACCGCGCCAAGAGCGGACGCAATGAATTTTTGATCGCCAGAAGCAAAGGCTTCCGCCAGCAGCTCGACTTGGTCCTTTTCGTCGGCAAGATCGTCTGCCGGATCATAGGGAATTGTTTTGATCGGCATGGGCATCACTCCAGTTCCGGGATCATGGCTTTGGCCTTTTCGATGTCGGCCGCTTGCGTTTTCTTGTCGCCACCGCAAAGCAAAATCACCACAACGTCGCCGCGACGGTGAAAATAAACCCGGTATCCCGGTCCAAGGTCGAACCTCAGTTCGCTGACGCCATCGCCAAGATATTTGGCGTCCCCGAAATTGCCGGCCTGGATGCGGACCATTCGTTTCGCTATCGCGGCTCTCGCCCGCCCGTCTTTCAGGGACTCTCGCCATTCCTGAAAAACAAGCGTCTGACGAATTTCGAGCATGTGTCTCATATAGGAGACGATCGTTAAGGTGTCAACTTAAAGAGACGCATTGGTCGCGCGCGAGCTTCTTGACTTCAAATCAGCTATCCGCTAGTTAGCTGCTAACTGCCTGCTAGCTAGCAGACATCTATTACATAGCAGCTAGCTAAGAGATAGCGGCTAACTGAAAGATAGCAGCTATATGAGCGGTCCCGATTCCGGAGCGACGGTTATCGCCTTTGTCTCGCAAAAGGGCGGGGTGGGTAAAAGCACTCTGTCACGCGGGCTCGCCCGCGAAGCCGCCAAAAGCGGCCTCGCCGTCAAGATCGCCGACCTCGATACGCAGCAGGGAACATCGGTCGAATGGCATCGCCGACGCCTCGACGAGGGTGTTGAACCGATCATATCGGTTGAAGGGTTCAAAACGGCCGATCAGGCTCTTGCCCAGGTCAATCGGTATGACCTCCTGATTATTGACGCGCCGGCGCGAGCGAGCGAGGGGACGCAGAAAATCGCGCAGCGCGCCGCGCTTGTCGTGCAGCCGACAAACCCCGCGCTCGACGACCTCGGACCCGCCGTGCGGTTATTTCATGAACTCACAAAAGCCGGGATTCCAAAGAGCCGCCTGGTTTTCGCGATCAATCACGTTCTGACCGACGCCGAGGAAATTGCCGCGCGGGAGTATCTCACCGAGGCGGGGTATGAGGTTTTAAAGGGCTATTTGCCATCGAAAACCTCTTATCGCGACGCCCAAAACCATGGGCGCTCCGTGACCGAAACCCGTTACGACGCCCTGAACAGCAAGGCGGACGGCCTAATTCAGTCGCTGATTAATCTGGTGGGATGAAATGGCCGACCTCTCCAAACTTATGAAAAAACGCCTTGGCGCACCGCCAGCTCTAGACGACACAGCCGACCTTTTGAAAGCTCCGGAAGTTGCGCCACTCGCGCCGGCGCCCCCCGCCGTTCATCGGCGAGCAGAGGACGGACGCAGCGCTCGACGGACAGGGCGAACACTGCAATTCGCGACCCGCGTAAGCGAGGAGTTCGACGCTCGCTTTCGCAAGGTAGCCAAACGCGACGGGCTTTTGTTGGCGCAGCTCTTAGAAAAGGCTTTAGATGCCTATGAAAGCAGATAGCGGCTATCTTCTAGATAGCCGCTATCTGCTCCAGTTGAAGGGCGGAGTGTGTGCCGGGCGCGCAGTCATGGCCATAGGCTGTCTATTTTTGCGAAGTGAGGAGGTTCGCTAGGTCGTTCCGGAATTGCTTCCAAAACCCTTTTAAATTGGTCAGCCCGGTCTTGAATTGATATGAGCCGCTGGGAGCGAACAGCGGCAGGGTTATTTGACGGAACCGGTTTCGACCGGCCTCCGCTTCCGCGTATTCGGGCGAGAGGCAGATTATTTTCTCGCGACCGTCCGCAAAGCGCTGAATCGCGCCGACGTTTTCGAGCAGCGCGAGGCAAGGCGAAAAATCTTGTGATCGTATGCCGAGTTCGTCGCCAATTTCTTTGCCCGTGCGGCTGCAAAGGTCCAATTGCGGGCCAATCGAATACCAGCGGATTTGCTGCAAGACAGCGAGCGCCATTGCCATTTGAGCGCGCGTGGCGCCCGAATTCCTCAATCGATCTACGATTTCCGCATGGAAGTCTTTTGTGCTCACGGGGTCACGATACCACGTATGGCGCGCTCACGCCTTGCTATGTTCACTCCCCGGGAGTGATTAATTGCTGACCCAGCGCGAATCGGTATAATCTGTGCCGATTCTAACAGAGGAGAGCCCCCTCAAAAACACAAAACCCGCCTTGAAGGCGGGCCGGTGTCCCCGGCAAACCGGGGGAATTCGATGAGTGTTGCAGCCACGAATTTCCCTGAAATCAGACCCCAAGTCAAGCGGAAACATCGTTTCCGCTAACGGGGAAGTGTGCGCCGGTAATTGGCCCCTTTCGGGCGGGTTGAACAATCAACCCGCACGGAGGACTCATGTCTTTTATACCGCAGGGGGCTGTTCAGCCCCCGACCGCATTGGACTTATTGACCGCGATCGGCGGGACGAAATCCCTTTCCACGCTCGACGGTTATTGCCGGGCGCTGTGGATCGACTGGGGGGAGGGGAGGTTCACCGACGAGCAGGCGCAGAGCCTTTCGGAGGCGATAGAGGCCCGCCGGCGCGAGGTGAGGGGGATTGACCGGCTGGCGGTTCGTGCTCCGCAAGTCGCGGCGCAGGCCAGGGCAGCGGGCCGACCGAGCCATTTCCCACCCAAGCGCAAGGCGGCGCGGTCGCCGAACCGGCGGGCGTCGATCGAGCGGCGCCGCACCTTGGCGGCGTCCGGCCCGATGCCGCCGCAGCTCGCCAGCCAGTTCACGACCGGGGAGCTGGCAGCCTTGCGGATCGTCGCCGACGCCGTGCGGGACCGAGGTTTTTGTATTCTGACCTTGGGAGAGATCGCGGCGCGGGCCGGGATATGCGTCACCACGGCCCGGAACGCGCTGCGGACGGCCGCGCGCGAGGGGCTCGTCACGATCGAGGAGCGCCGGCGCGACAAGCGGCCAAACCTCGCCAATGTGGTGCGGGTGGTGTCGCGGGAATGGAAGACGTGGATCGAGCGCGGCCCCAAAGGAAAAGCGCAAAGCCGCCCCGGCGCGGCCGAGGGGGGAGGGTGCAAAAAAACAGGGGCCACGGATAAAGATTCTTTCAGAATCTTACGCGGAGACCGCGTGAAACGCGGTCAACTTTCCCAAAATGCCCTTCGCAAGACGCCAAACGGCGTCTTGCTGCGGACATAAGCTTTACGCGGCTTTGCCGCGAAGAGGCTTTTCGATGAAGGTGGGGCGGCGAGGTTCGGTAAAACGAACAGCGGGGAGGAGGCTTGAGCCGATTTCGGGGCAAGCGATTTCTCTTTCGGGCGGTTCTTGATGGTGTTAAATCCTATAGAACATTATTGGAGGGTCCGATGCGTAGCACCCAGCAGTTCAGCGTGACACTGCCGACGGAAATGGCGCAAATGGTCAAGGCTAAGGTGTCATCTGGCGATTACGCCAGCGAAAGCGAGGTCATTCGCGACGGTTTGCGCGCCTTGCAGGCGCGCGACCGCGCGGTCGAGAATTGGCTGCGACAAGAGGTTGTCCCGGCCTATGACGCCATGAAGACCGATCCGTCGCGTGGGCGATCCGTCGCCGATGTGCGCGCCTCGCTCGCGGCCGAGCACGAGCAGGCGACGAAAAAGGCTCCCTGATGGAGTCCTATCGCGTCATTTTCTCGCCGGAAGCCGAGGCGCGGCTTGTCGCTATCTATAGGCGAATTTCCGGGAAGACAGCGCCGACGATCGCGGATCGTTTCACGGGAGCGATCGTCGATTATTGCGAGAAGCTGGAGACCTTTCCGCATCGCGGCACACATCGCGACGATTTGCGGCCCGGGCTGCGCACGATTGGATTCCGCCGTCGTGTCACGATCGCTTTTGCGGTCGAAGCCGACACCGTGATGATTATTGGCATTTTTTACGGCGGTCAGGATTTTGAAGCGGCGTTGCAGATCGACGAGGCGTGACCCCAAGGACTGTTCGGAGGACGCAAAATGGCCGAGATGAGCGACCTGGACTGGGAAGCGCTGCATGAGAATTTCGACACGGCGGAGTTGTTGAGCGCGGTCGATTCTCTCGATGCCTTGCGTGGGCATTTGAACGACCGCGAGCATTTCCAGCCGCCGGAGATACGCGGCGAGCTTCTAAAATTGCATGGACTGGCGATGAGAGTCATCGGCGCCGGAGCGCGCGGCGGCGCGGAGGAAATGTTCAACCTGGCGGAGGATTTGGAGGAGCAAATCGCTCAGATGATGGAGGAGCCGGAACAAATCGCCGATACGCTGGGGAAACTGGCTTCGCTCCGCCCGAAGAGCCTG
>PLAI01000081.1 GCA_003134075.1 Methylocystaceae bacterium
CGCTCGATTACGCCAGGGATTTTGCCGAGCAGCGCGGGATGGCGGATCGGCTCGGGGTTTCGAGCGAGATCGTGGTTCCCGCTCGCGCCGAGAGCGACGCGCAACGCGCGAAGGAGTCTGGCCGCGAAGACGCCGCGCGTCCGTCCAAATTGTCGGCGGAGGGGGCCGCGAGAGAAACACAGCCGCGCGCCGCGCCCGACCGCGAGAAACTGCGGGCCTATGGCGAGGCGGCGAAAGCCGCGTTCGCCCGCTCGCGAGAGGTTACAGCGGAGGGCGCGGGAGAGCGTCAGGAGGAGCGCGCGCAAACATCGGCGCCGCGAGACGCGCAAGAAACGGAGCGGCAGCAGGCTTCGCCATCCCTCGACGCCGAGCGGATGCAGGCTATCGCCCAGGAGGCGAAGCTCGCCTTCTACAAGGCGGAGGGCGCCGCCAAAGCCCGCGAAGCTTTTACGCAGGCGGAAGCGCGCCGCGCCATGGAGGCCGAGCGCGTGCGGGCCGAGGCGGAGCGAGAGCGGCTGGCGGAAGAGCAACTGCTCAAAGAGCAGAACCGCGAGCGCGCAGTTATGCGGCAGCGTTCCCATGATCACGGGCATGAACGCTGATTTTTCTAAGATGGATTGGAGGCCAGCATGGGAAACGAGTCAGACGGCGGCGCGAGGATGGAAGAAATCGGCGCGATGATTGTTCACGCCGAAGCCGCACAAGCCGCGCTCGACAAGGGACTTGCGGCGCATGCCGAGAACGTCGTGAATATCACGCGGCTGATCCAGTACGGCGGCGGCGTTTTGAAGAAGCTTCAGGTGGAAGCGGAGCAGCTTGGCCCGCGCGCCGAACAGGCCGGGGCGGGCGCCGTGCGCGAGGAGGTTCGGGAGAGCCTTGCGGGCGCGGGCGCTGTTGTCGGCGATGCGGCGCGCGCCGCTCTTCGCCCGGTGATGGCCGACGTCGTGGCGGTGATCGGCCAAGCGCATCGCGCCGGCATGAGTCTCGACGAGAAGGCGGACCAGTTTTCGAACCGGATGCTGGCCATCATGGCCGTGAGCGGAATCGGCGCGGTGATGCTGGTTGCGCTCAGTGTTTGGGTTGCGCTCGCCTGGCAGCGTTCGGAGATCGCGAGTCTCCAGCAAGAAAAAGCCGATTTGCGCGGCGAGATCGCCGCCATGGAGTCTGTCGCGCAGAATATGCGGGCGCAGGGGCTGAAAATTGAATTCGGCGATTGCAAAGAGGCCAACGGCCGCACGCGCCGCTGCGTCGCCGTTCAACCCGGCACGCAGCGCTGGGGAACCGAGCAAGCGCCGTTCTATGTGTTGAAAGGTTATTGAGCGCGCCGGCGGGGAGAGCCTTTTTTGATTCCCGCTGTAGTTGCGAAGGCAAGGCGAATGCAGGTAGTCGTCGACGCCGCGAGTTCCGCAGGGACCGGGGTTGGTTCCTTATAACAAGGCTATGCGAACGTCGCCTTTATCACCCAAAGAAAGCTACCTTTTGGGAAATATGACCTTTTGTGCGATTCTGGATAGGTGATTTGCGCCGGGAGGTTTGCATGTCGATTGACGCCCGTTCGATCCTGTCAGGCATTGCGACGATGCGGGACATGACGTTGGCCTTCCGGGATGAAAGTCGCTGCCGGCAGTTGCTGGAAGCATTGGTTTGGCCAAATGGGCGTATCTGCCCGGCTTGCGGCTTTCGCAAGTCCGTTGCCTTGACGGGCCGCGGACATGGGCAAGCGCGCTCGACCGGGATTGTATCAGTGCTCAAGCGGCGATTGCCGCCACCAGTTTACGGTGACGACGCGAACGCCATTGCATTCAACCAAGTTGCCGTTGCGGACGTGGTTGACCGGTCTGTGGCTTGTTCTGCAGTCGGATAAAGGGATTTCTTCCGTGCGTTTGGCCGAAGCCCTCGGCATCAGTCAGCAGGCGGCGTGGCGCATGGGGCATGCCTTGCGTCTGATGTTGACGAACCACGATCAACTCGGCGGCATCGTTGAAGTCGATGAATTTTATTTCGGCGGCAAGCCACGGCTGGATGCGGATAGCCCGCATCCAGGACGAGGTCGCAAAGGCTTGCGCAGAACATTGAAACAACCCGCTATCGCCATCATTCAACGGCCGGACGATTTGACCAAAGGCGCCCCTGCCGGAAAGGCTCGCGCTGCTGTGGTGAGCGATCTGTCGGAAACGGAGGCCAACCGGGTTCTCGGCGAGACCGGAGCGTGTCAACGATATTGAGACAGGCGGGGTTTGAATTTAAGCTTGGATCTCTTGTGTTTTGAACGGCGGGTTGATCCAGGCGGCGATAGGTTTTCTGGGCGGTTTTGGCGGCATTCTGACGAAGCGTTCTGGGTTGGCGTCGAAGGCGCGATCGAGGATTTTCTGGCGGGCGTCGTAGACTTCTTCGGCCTGGCCGTAATGAACCTGATCCGGCGTCATCAGCCCGATACCGGCGTGGTGATGGTCGCGATTGTACCAGCCGAAGAAGTGGCGGATGAAGGTCTTTGCATCCTCGATGCAACCGAAGCGCTTTGGGAACTGCGGCTGATATTTCAGGGTCTTGAAGCAACTTTCGGAGAACGGATTGTCGTTCGAGGTATAGGGCCGGCTGTGCGATTTGGTGACTCCGAGATCGGCGAGCAGCAAGGCTGTGGCCTTGGCCTTCATCGGTCCGCCGCGATCGGCGTGGAGAGTGAGTTGGCCGGGTTCCACGCCGTGCTTTTCGACAGCGTCGTTGAACAGAGGTTGAAACAGCGCGGCGGTTTCCGCGTCGGCGATGTGCCAGCCGACCACTCTACGGCTGAAAATATCCAGGATCACATAGAGATAGAAGTAGGTCCATTTGACCGGTCCCATCAGTTTTGTGATGTCCCAGGACCAGACCTGATTGGGTCCGGTCGCCAGAAGCTCGGGCTTTTGATAAGCGGGATGGCGCAATTGGCGGCGCCTTTCGCGGACCTCGCCGTGCTTGGCGAGGACGCGATACATGGTGCGGATCGAGCACAGATAAGCGCCCTCGTCGAGCAGGCAGGCATAGATTTCGGCGGGCGCCAGATCGACGAAGCGCGGCCCCCGCAACATCTCGAGAATGTGCTGTTGCTCGGCGTCGCTCAGCGCCCGCGGGGGTTTTGGACGCGCCCGCGCGATTGCCCGCGGCTGTTTGCGCGCAGCTTCGCGGCGATGCAGGCTGGCGCGCGAAAGCCCCAGCGCTGTGCAGGTTGCGGCGATCAGCCCGCCTTGCGGCGCCAACGCCGTCACGGCATCCATCAGGAGCCCTCGTCGTTCACGGTCGGGAGCCCCAGAAGCGCCGCAACTTTTTTTTGGATTTCGATGATCGCCTCGGCGCGCTCCAGCCGTTTTGTCAGGAGCCGGTTGTCGCGCTTCAATTGCGCATGTTCCGCCGCCAGCGGATTGGGCGCGGCGACCTTGGGGCCGCGGTTGACCGGGCTAAGCGCTTCAAAGGCGCCAGCGTCGCGCTGGCGACGCCAGTCCGTCAGGGCCGAGGAATAGAGCCCCTCACGACGCACGATCGCCCCGACACCTCCAGGAACGCCTGCCGCACGGTCCGCTTCGCCCAAGATGCGCAATTTGTCCTTGGCCGT
>PLAI01000321.1 GCA_003134075.1 Methylocystaceae bacterium
CGATGAAGCGCAGCACCGTCGTCTCCGTCGCCGGCCAGACGAGCGGCGCATCGGTTGAAGCGCGCGCCCAAGCCTCGAGATAGGCGAGATCGGAAGCGAGCGCCCGCAGCGAGTTCGGGCCGGTGCCGCTTTTGGCGAGATGCGTCAGCGTGTCGATTTCCGCTTCGCTCAGCGTCTCGACCAGGCGGTCTCGCGCCGCCAGCGGCAAAAATCCGGCGAGCGCGTCGAGCGCAAAGTCGTCGCGAGGCGTCATGAGGCGCCTAAAGGACCGAGGACGGTCACGCCCTCCGCTTTCGCGGCGGCGGCGAGCGCCTTGTCGAGCGTGGCGAGCGGCGCCTCGTGATCGAGCGCCAGCGCGAGATAGGTGGCGTCATAGCTCGTCAAATTGTGTTTGAACGCCAGACGCGCGATGGCGAGGCCGTCGCCGGAGCCCGCATGCTTGCCGTAGAGTTTTTCCACGACGTCGAGCTGCAGCAGCATGTCGTCCTTGGAGCCGCGCCCGCGTCGCGCGGCCATGACGAAGAGGCTGCGCATCTCGTGGAGAAACAGGCTCGGCGTCAGCGGCGGTACGTGCGCGGCTTGCCTTGCGAACGCGGTCGTCGCCGGATTGGCTTCGTCCGGCAGAAACCAGCTGGCGGCGAAAGACGCGTCGAGGACGAAGAGCGTCAATATTTGTGCCCCTCGTGGCGCCAGGCGAGAATCTCGTCGACCGTCACGGGCTTGATCGCGCCACTGTCCCGCAGCGCCAGGGCCCGCTCCATGAGGGCGGCGCGCTCCGCATGCTCGGCGAGCGGCGCGAGCCGGGCGACGGGCTCGTTGCCGCGGGCGATGATGATCTCTTCGCCGGCTTCGGCCTTGGCGATGAGCTCCGAGAAGCGCGCCTTGGCTTCGCCGATGTTCACGGTGACGGTCATTAAGGCCTCGGGGTTTTCCGGCGGACGGCGCCGAGCGAGCGATTTTCGGCAGTTTCGGATGGTCTTTCCGCTAAGTCAAGCCCTTGACCCGATGACAATCGATAATAGGTACTTATCGATGGTCATGTGTCTTGGATTGCCTGATGCGATTGTCACACTGACGTATTTAATTGAGACTGCCGCGGACATTTTGGGCACTCAAAATGGAATTGATCGACCGATCGATCGACCGAAGCGTCTGCGAGCGCAACCCGATTTTGTTGAAGCACTTCTGGGCTTCAAAGTGCTCTTTCAATCGAGACTCGGAACATCGACAGTCTCGCATGAAATGGCCAAAATCGCGTCAACCATCCCGAATCCCACATTGAAGTGTTGTCGCTCGCGCTCATTGAGCGGACTGGAAATTGTTGGTTTTCCAGGATTCGCTTCGCGTTTCATGAGCGGACTCGGGCTAAATTGGCGGACTATTTCGCGTTCATAGGGCGGACCAACTTCGAGCGCTGGTAGCGGCGTCCCGCCCGGTTCGCCTCATTGAATACATTGGCTCAGCAGTCGCGGTCCGCCAATGAAGCGCGAGGCCAGTCCGCCGTTGAAACGCGAAAATCCGACGCCTGGATTGGATTTTTCGGGGCTGTCCGCTCAATGAACGCGAACGACAAACGCCCGGCTCTGGTGGGGCCTCCCCTCCGCGTCCGGTAACCCGAGTTATCGGACATGTTTTCTCGCCGACGCCCCCGGCGGTTTCATGGTTAACAAGCCGTTAAAGCGTCGTCACGGTGCCGCCGGCCCGGAGGAATTCCCCGCGTCGTTCCGCGTCTCGGCGGCCTGCGAAAACGGCGGCAAGCGCCCATAAGTCGCGGCGACCGCCAGCGCTTCGGCGGCGATGTCCCCTGCCCGCGCCAGCATTTCTCCCGGCGGCGCCGACACATTCCTTTCGCCGCCCGTCGCCAAATCGATGATCTCGGTCAGCGCATCCGCTAAAATCGCCAGCTGAGCAACGGTGTCTGTCGTCATGGCGCCCTCCCTCGAACGCTCGGGCCATGCATCGAGAATGGCGCAATCGGATGGAAACGGCCAGAGTTGTCTTGGCGCCGAACCGGCGCCATGCCGGTTGGCCTAGACTCGACAGTCGGTTGTCGCCGCCCGTTCCATCGAACAAGCTTGTGCGAATGGCGACGACGGCGGATTTTCGAACCTCGCCAATGGTCGCGATGCCCCAGAGAGCGGACGAACCGGGAGTGTTTAGTGGCGGCCGCTCGGCGGCGGCTTGGCGCCATAAGCGGATATTCGTCAGCGCGAGACGATCATTTCGCCTTCGAAAAGAGCTGATATAATCGTTGCGGGTTTAACTTAAGAGGTGCGCGATGATCCATAGTGAGCCATGCCGCGCTGTGGTCAGACCAATGACGCTGGACGACATCCCCGCCGTTGTCGAGCTTCAGAAACGGGTCTTTCCCGGTATGACGCCTTGGTCGCCAGAGCTTCTCGCCCGCCACCTCAGCATCTTCCCCGAGGGTCAGCTCGTCGCTATAGACGAGAACGGTCGCGCGGTGGGGTCGTCGAGCTCGCTCATCATCGATTGGGACGACTATGCCGACTCGGCCAAATGGTCGCTGATCACGGGCGACGGAACATTTGAGACGCATAACCCGCTCGGCAAGACGTTGTATGGCGCGGACATCGGCGTGGACCCGCTCGCGCGCCGCCGGGGCGTCGGCACTCTGCTCTATGAAGCTCGCAAGAATATCGTCCGCAAGCTGGGGCTGAAGCGGTTGCTGGCCGGCGGACGCATCCCGGGCTACGCCCAAGTTTCCGCGCAGATGACCCCGAGACAATATGTGACCGAGGTGATCGAAGGCAAACGAAAGGACCCCACGCTCAGCTTCCAAATCGACAACGGGTTTGTCGTTCTGGACGTCATCGCGGACTATCTGCACGATGCCGAGTCGCGAAACTTCGCCACGCTGCTGGAATGGCTGAATCCCCAATACGCCGGGTCTCTAAGCCTGCATGCGAGCAAGCCGCACGTGGAGTTCGCGGAAATCGGCGGGGAGCTTCCGCCCGAGGCCTCGCGTGACGATCGGCGTCCACGCCGCGTGCGGGTGGCCGCCATGCAGTATTTGTTACGCCCCATCGATTGTTTCGAGGACTTCGCGACTCAGGTTCAGTTCTTCGTGCGAAGCGCCGCGAGCTACGGCTGCCAATTCGTGCTGTTCCCCGAATATTTCACGATGCAGCTGCTGAGCTATTTGACCGAGCTCTCTCCGGCGCGAGCCGTGCGCCGCCTCGCCCAGTTGACGCCCGAATACGAGGGTCTCTTCCAACGGCTCGCTGAAGAAAATCGGCTCTACATCATCGCCGGGACGCATCCCATCGTCCAAGAAGGCGAGGTTTTCAACGCGGCGCATCTCTTCACCCCGAATGGCCGAGTCTTTCGCCAAAAGAAAGTGCATTTGACGCCGACGGAGAAGACCCTTTATCAGCTCAGCCGTGGGCATGGCTTCTATGTCTACCACACGGAATACGGCAGGATCGCAATCCTCGTGTGCTACGATGTGGAGTTTCCCGAGGCTGCACGGGTGCTCGCCGAGGGCGGCGCCGAGATCTTGTTTGTTCCTTCCTGCACGGACGATCGGCAGGGATTCTGCCGGGTCCGCTACTGCGCCCAAGCTCGGGCGATCGAAAACCAAATTTACGTGGTCATGACCGGCACGGTCGGCAACCAGCCGCAAGTGCCGTACATGTCGGCGAACTACGGTCAAGCCGCGATCATGACGCCCTCGGACTATTTCTTCGCCAGAGACGGAATCGCGGCGGAGGGCGCCATCAACCAGGAGCAAATGGTGGTGTCCGATGTCGACCTCGATCTCCTTCGCGAACAGCGCGTCAGCGGCACGGTGGTCCCGCTCAAGGACTTGATCAAGGATGCTTATGACCGCGTCATCCACTATACCGACCAGCGCGTCTACGACGAAGGGCAAGCGCGGCCGCGCACGGTGGCCTGATCGAAGCACGGATGGCGACAATCTGGCGCTCGGCTGCGATCGACGGCATAGGCCGGACTTTGCCGAAGCCGAACGGCAGAAATGGGTCAACCTGCGTCACGAGTGCTTCGTTCCAACGGGTCCGCTAAATCCCAACTTGCCGCCGCTACAGACGCATCCGCAGGCGGCAGAGGTGCGCCAAGAGAGGACGGGGGGGCGAGGCTGAGGCAAGTTCCGGTGCGCGTGCTTTCGCGTCTGTTCCGCCGGCTGTTTCTGTAAAAGCTCGTCGCCGCCCACGCCGCCGGGCGCCTGCAATTCTTTGGCGCGCACGCCAACCTCGCGGATTGCGCCGCGTTCGCACAATATCTGGCGCCATCGCGCGGAGGCGAATGGGTGGTTTACAGCAAA
>PLAI01000258.1 GCA_003134075.1 Methylocystaceae bacterium
ACGGGCGCGCCGGCGCGCCCGTCCGGGAAGCCGGCGCGCCGCTCGATCTGACGCCCCCGGCCCTTAAAGGAGAGGCGCAACCGGTCGTGATTCCCGCGCCAGATGGCGCGCCTGCTCAAACGACTGTCAAGGACGAATATGATCAAGCCGTGGGGCTGGTGAGCTCCGGCCAATATGAGAGCGCGGAAAAGAGCCTGACGGTGTTCCTCGCCAAATACTCGAAGACCAAATATGCGCCGGCGGCGACCTACGGGCTCGGCGAGAGCTTTTTCCTGCGTGGCCGCCATCGCGAGGCGGCCGAGAGATATCTGGAGATCTCGACCAAATATCCGCAGTCGAAGCAGGCGCCAGACGCCATGTTGCGCCTGGGGCAATCGCTGGCGGCGCTCGGGGCGCGCGAACAGGCCTGCGCCTCCTTCGCCGAAATCGGAGTCAAATATCCCGGCTCCCCCGTGCGAACCCGGGACGCCGCGCTGCGCGAGAGCAAAAAGCTGCAATGCTCCTAGGCGAAGCGGCGCCAGGCGACCCGCTGGCGCCGCTCGCCGGCGAGTCCGCGCTGCTGCTCGCCGTTTCCGGCGGGCCCGACTCGGTGGCGCTGATGCTGCTCGCCGCGCGCTGGCCGCGGCGCGCCGCTGGCGTCAAGATCACGGTCGCCACCGTCGACCATGGGCTGCGCGAAAATTCACGCGACGAGGCGTTGCAAGTCGGACGATGGGCCGGCGCGCTCGGCTTCGATCACCGCCTCCTGAGCTGGGACGGCCCGAAGCCGGCGACACGAATTCAAGAAACGGCGCGCGCGGCGCGATATGCGCTTTTATGCGCCCGCGCGCGCGAGATCGCGCGAGAATGCGCCGTCGTGACCGCGCATCACGCCGACGATCAGGCCGAGACGATTCTGTTTCGCTTGACCCGCGGCAGCGGGGTCGCCGGCCTGTCGGGCATGGCGAGCGCCTCGACGCGCGACGGCGTAAGGCTGCTGCGGCCGCTGCTGGATGTCCCCAAAGCCGCGCTGGAAGCGATTTGCGACGAGGCGGGCCATCCCTTTTTCCGCGATCCGGCCAATGAAAACACGCGCTTCGCGAGGGCGAGACTGCGCGCCCTGAGCGCTACGCTAGGCGCCCAAGGGCTTGATCGAGGCGCGCTGCTGCGTCTTGGCGGACGCGCGGCGCGCGCCGAGTCCGCTTTGAGATGGTGCGCCTTCAACGCGAGAAAGGCGGCGGTTCTCGGCTTTGACGAAGTGGAGACGCGGCTCGACGCGGCGGCGCTGCGCGACTTGCCATCGGAGATTTCGCTGCGGTTGCTGGGAGGAGAGATCCAGCGCCGCGGCGGGCCGGCGCCGCGATTGGATCGGCTCGAACGCGCGGCCGAAGTCGTCGCGCAAGCTCTCGCCGAGGGCGCGCCCAAGCGGATCACGCTGGCCGGCCTCTCCATTCGCGTCAACAATCGCGAAGTGACGTTAACATCGGCTCCGCCGCGTTCGCGGGGCCGCGGCAAACCCGGGATAGAGCCGCGCGTGAACGAGGAAGAGCCGTAAACTCAAGCCTGTCCGCCACATTGGAGCCGCGCGGCCTCTTTGCGCATCAATGTGGCGCGCTCTCTTGGCAAGCGACCCTCACGCGCCTAAGTTACATCTAAATGGAACGTTCCCGGGGATCGGCCCGCGAGCGAATATCACATCACAGGCGCGATATGAACGCACACTTCAGGAACCTCGCCCTATGGGCAATCATCGGCCTGCTGGTCGTGGCGCTCGTCATGCTCTTCCAGCAGCCGGGACAACGCACGCCAATTCGCGACATCTCCTTCAGCGAATTGCTGACCCAGATCGACCAGGGCCGCGTGCATGACGTGACGATCGCCGGTAACGAGATCACCGGCCATTTCTCCGACAATCGCCCGTTCCAGACCTATTCGCCCAACGATCCGTCGCTGGTGCAGCGCTTGCAAAGCAAGAACGTGCAGATCAGCGCCAAGCCGCTCAGCGACGGCAATAGCTGGATGATGACGCTGCTGCTCAACGGCTTGCCGTTGATCGCCTTCCTCGGCGTGTGGATTTTCCTGTCGCGGCAGATGCAAGGCGGCGCGGGTCGGGCGATGGGGTTTGGCAAGTCCAAGGCCAAGCTGCTAACGGAGTCGCAGGGCCGGGTGACGTTCGAGGATGTCGCCGGCGTCGACGAGGCCAAGGAAGACCTGGAGGAGATCGTCGAATTTTTGCGCGATCCGCAGAAATTCCAGCGGCTCGGCGGGCGCATTCCGCGCGGCGTGCTGCTGGTCGGCCCGCCCGGCACCGGTAAAACCCTGCTGGCGCGCGCCATCGCCGGCGAGGCCAATGTGCCGTTCTTCACCATCTCTGGCTCCGATTTCGTCGAAATGTTCGTCGGCGTCGGCGCCTCGCGCGTGCGCGACATGTTCGAGCAGGCCAAGAAGAACGCGCCCTGCATCATCTTCGTCGACGAAATCGACGCGGTGGGCCGTCATCGCGGCGCGGGGCTCGGCGGCGGCAATGACGAGCGCGAGCAGACGCTCAACCAGTTGCTGGTCGAGATGGACGGCTTCGAGGCCAATGAAGGCATCATCCTGATCGCCGCGACCAACCGTCCCGACGTGCTCGATCCGGCCCTTATGCGCCCGGGCCGGTTCGATCGCCAGATTCAAGTGCCGAACCCCGATTTCATCGGGCGCGAGAAGATCCTGAAGGTTCACGCCCGCAAGGTGCCGCTGGCGCCGGACGTGGATTTGAAGGTTGTCGCGCGCGGGACGCCGGGCTTTTCGGGCGCCGATCTGATGAACCTCGTCAACGAGGCGGCGCTTCTGGCGGCGCGGCGTTCGAAGAGGATCGTGACCAAGGCCGAGTTCGAGGACGCGCGCGACAAGATCATGATGGGCGCGGAGCGGCGCACGCTGATGATGACCGACGAGGAGAAGCGCCTCACGGCCTATCACGAGGGCGGCCACGCGCTGGTGTCGATCAACATGAAGGGGTCGATCCCGATCCACAAGGCGACGATCATCCCGCGCGGCCGCGCGCTGGGCATGGTGCAGGGCCTGCCGGAGCGCGACCAGATCTCGCAGAGCTACGAGCAGCTGATCGCCATGCTGGCCATGGCGATGGGCGGGCGCGTCGCGGAGGAGCTGGTGTTCGGCCACGACAACGTGACCTCTGGCGCGGCGAGCGATATCCAGCAGTGCACGCGCGTGGCCAAGGCGATGGTGACGCAGCTGGGCTTCTCGGACAAGCTGGGCACGGTGGCTTACGCCGAACCGCAGCAGGAGCAGTTCCTGGGCTATTCGGTCGGCCGCCAGCAGAGCATCTCCGAGGCGACGCAGCAGACCATCGACGCCGAGGTGCGCCGGTTCGTGCAGGAGGGTTACGACACGGCCAAGCGCATATTGACCGAAAAGCGCAAGGATCTCGACACGCTGGCCAAGGGGCTGCTGGAATATGAAACCCTGACCGGCGAGGAGATCGTCAACCTGCTCAACGGCGTGCAACCCGTCCGCGAGGACATGCCGCCCTCGACGCCGCAACCGCCGCGCGCCTCGCCGGTCCCCTCGACAGGCCGAAAGCCCGAGCCCGACGTCGGCGGTTTGGAGCCGCACCCGGTCTAACGCGAACCCGATCGCGAAACAGAATAAAGCCCGGCGCAAGCGTCGGGCTTTATTTTTGTCCAGTGGACTCCACCTTAAACAGAGGAAGGGTTGGCGTTTTAGCTGTTAAGATGAAGGTCAATTCGCCGGAGCTTTTGCGTCGGACGCCTGGATCATGGTAACCAATGCTCCGGTTTCGGATGCGCGAGCGCCGGCAAATGCGATAGGTTCGTCCCAGGCGCGGGGCGTCGCCGCGCGATTTTCAATGGCTTGAGGGATCACAGTCGAATGACCCGCTCATATTTTGGAACGGACGGAATTCGCGGCAAGGCGAATGAGAAAATCACGCCGGAACTGGCGCTCAAGATTGGACAAGCCGCGGGCATTATTTTCCAGCGCGGCGAAGGCCGCCATCGCGTCGTGATCGGCAAGGACACGCGCCTCTCCGGCTATATGATCGAATATGCGCTGGTCGCCGGCTTCTCGTCGGTGGGGATGGACCCGCTGGTGCTCGGCCCCATGCCGACGCCCGCCGTCGCCATGCTGACGCGCTCGATGCGCGCCGATGTCGGCGTGATGATCTCGGCCTCGCACAACGCCTACGAGGACAATGGCATCAAGCTGTTTGGTCCCGACGGCCACAAATTATCCGACGAGATCGAACTCGAGATCGAGCAATTGCTCGACAGCGATCTCACCCACAAACTCGCCGCGCCGCACGAGCTTGGACGCGCCCGGCGAATTGACGACGTGCGCGCTCGCTATATCGAATTCGCCAAGCGCACGCTGACGCGCAACATGAGTTTCGAGGGCCTTCGCGTCGTGCTGGACTGCGCCAATGGCGCGGCCTATCGGGTCGCCCCCGAAGCCTTGTGGGAGCTGGGCGCGGAGGTCATTGCAATCGGCGTGGAGCCGGACGGCTTCAACATCAATCGCGACTGCGGCTCGACCTCTCCCCAGGCGCTGCGCGACAAGGTGCGGGAACTGCGGGCCGATGTCGGCATCGCGCTCGACGGCGACGCCGACCGCGTCATCATGGTGGATGAACAGGGCCATGTGATCGACGGCGATCAGTTGATGGCCGTCGTCGCGGAGAGCTGGCGCGAGCAAAACCTGCTGACGAAGCCGGGCATCGTCGCGACCATCATGTCGAACCTCGGTCTCGAGCGCTACCTCGCCTCGCTAAAACTTTCGCTGGAACGCACGGCGGTCGGCGACCGCTACGTGCTGGAGCGGATGCGCGAGGGCGGATATAACGTCGGCGGCGAGCAGTCCGGTCATGTCATTCTCTCCGACTATTCCACGACTGGCGACGGTCTCGTGACCGCCATGCAGGTGCTTGCCGTGGTGAAGCGCCGCGATCAGCCGGTCAGCGAAGTTTGCCGGCGGTTCGAGCCGCTGCCGCAGGTGCTGAAAAATGTGCGCGCGCCGCGCCCCCGGCTCGAGGCGGAAACCGTCGTCAGCGCCATCGACAAGGCGCGCCGGCGGCTTGGCGAACAGGGCCGGCTCGTCATCCGCCCGTCCGGGACGGAGCCGGTCATACGGGTGATGGGCGAGTGCGACAACCGCGCGCTGATCGAAGAGATCGTCGGCGACGTTTGCGACGCGCTCAGGGCGCCCGCCGAGGCGGCCTGACGAAGGATCGGCCGACACGAAAATCAAAGCGGGAAGCAAGGGATGCGCGCGGCCAAGCGGGCGCGCGATCTATTTGTCGTCGCTTCGGTAACCCTTTATTTTCCTTAACTTGTAAGGTTAACCTCGCTTTAAACCTTTAACGTCATCTTCCTTCCATTGGCATCTTGCCGCGGGTCCGCGTTGCGACCCTTTTCGAGCGAAGGGAAGACACACCATGGGCAGATCCAAAGCCCTCATTCTGGCGACGCTCGTCGCCGCCGGCGCGAGTTCCGCCGCATTTGGCGCTGACCTGCTTCCTCCCCCTCCACAACTTGAGCCTCCGGCGCCGATGGATGTGGGCGGCGGCTGGTATTTGCGCGGCGATGTGGGCGTCGGCGCGGTGCAGATGAGCAATTGGCGATCGACCCTGCAGCCGTTTGACGAGACTGGAAACGCATTCAACGCCGTGGCCGTGCCCTCCTTCGCCTCGATGGGCGATCAGACCTTCGGCGGAGTCGGCGTGGGTTACCAATTCAACCGCTGGCTGCGCGCGGATATTACCGGCGAGTACCGGACCGAGGCGAGCTATCGCGCCAACATCATGTCGGCCTGGACCCTAAACAATCCGACCTCTTTTGGCGCCGACTCCTATACCGCCGGCCTCAGCACCGCTTTGTTCATGGCTAACGCATATGTCGATCTCGGCACTTGGTATGGCGTTACGCCGTTTGTCGGCGCGGGTGTTGGCCTAGCCTCGCATAAATTGGCGGGGCTGAACGACGTTGGCGGGGGAGCGGCGGCCGGGGGCATCGGCATCGCGCCGGACACGAATCAGGCCAACTTCGCTTGGGTGGTGATGGCGGGCCTGGCGCTCAATGTGACTTCTAACCTTAAAATGGAGTTGGGCTATCGATATGTCGACATGGGCTCTATCACCAGCAATCCGATCCAATGCGCCAGCCCGAATGGTTGCTATCGCGAAACCCAAGGTTTCCACGTCGCCTCTCAGGATGTCCGCCTAGGCTTTCGCTACGCCTTCGGCGTCGCGCCGACCTATATGCCTCCGCTCGTGACCAAATACTGAGCCTTCACCAGCAACGGTGAACAAGCGGCGCGCGGCCAAAAGCCCGCGCCGTTTTCTCATGGGTTTCGCGATTTTCGCGCTGGGCCGCTCTCGCCTCGCCTCGAAAAATCCGGCATAGCTGGCGTAATGCCGCCACGCCGCCCCCCCATCGCCGATCAAGAGCCCTTGCCGCCCGGCGGCAACGCGCCCGAGCTTAGCGTCTCGGAACTCGCCAACGCGCTAAAGCGCACGGTCGAGGACCGTTTCGGCCTGGTGCGCGTGCGCGGCGAGGTCAGCAATTATCGCGGCCCTCACTCCTCCGGCCATGTCTATTTTTCGTTGAAGGACGCGACCGCGCGGCTCGACGCGGTGATCTGGAAGGGCGCTTTCGCGCGCCTCAAGATCAAGCCCGAGGAGGGCATGGAGGTCGTGGCGACCGGCAAGCTCACGACCTTTCCCGGCAAATCCTCCTATCAGATCGTCATAGATGCGCTCGAGCCGGCGGGGGTCGGCGCGCTGATGGCGCTGCTCGACGAACGCCGCCAGCGCCTCCTCGCCGAGGGCCTGTTCGACGCCGAGCGCAAGCGCCCCCTGCCCTTCCTGCCGCGGGTGATCGGCGTGATCACGTCGCCGACCGGCGCCGTGATTCGAGACATTTTGCATCGCCTGAGCGATCGTTTCCCGCGCCGCGTGCTGGTTTGGCCAGTGCGCGTTCAAGGCGAAACCAGCGCAGCGGAGGTCGCGGCGGCGATCGCCGGATTCAACGCGCTGGAGGCGAATGGAGCCATCCCGCGCCCCGACGTGTTGATCGTAGCGCGCGGCGGCGGCTCGCTCGAAGATCTCTGGAGCTTTAACGAGGAGATCGTCGCGCGCGCGGCGGCCGCGAGCGCGATCCCGCTCATCGCCGCGATCGGTCACGAGACCGACACCACCTTGATCGACTTCGCCGCCGATCTGCGCGCGCCGACGCCGACGGGGGCGGCCGAAAAAGCCGTCCCGGTGCGCGCCGAACTGATCGAACAGATCGCGACGCTCGCCCGCCGGCTCGCCGGGGCGGAGCGGCGGCTGCTCGACAATCAGGCGTCGCGCCTCGCGAACTTCAAGCGTCTGCTCGCCTCGCCCGATCAAGCCCTCGCGACGCCGCGCCAGCGCCGGGATCTCGCGCAGGAGCGAATGCGCGCCGCGTTGCGCCGCGGTCTCGACCGGCGGCGGCTGCGCCTGTCGCGCGCCGCGCAAGTGCTGGCGCGCCATTCGCCGCGGGCGGAGTTGGCGCGCGCCGGCGAGAAGCTCAAGGGCCTATCGGCCCGCTTGCACCAAGGCCTTTTCGCGCGGATCGCCTTGGCGAAACAAGAGCGCGCCGGCGCGAAGCAACGGCTGAACGCCGCGAGCGAGCGGCTGGCGCTGGCCTTTTTGGCCAACATGCGGGAAAGACGCGAGAAGTTGGCGCGGCTGGAGCAATTGCGCCAGTCGCTCGGCCACGCATCGGTGCTGGCGCGCGGCTTCGCGTTGGTGCGAGACGAGGACAACCGGCTGGTGCGGGCCGCCGCCGCCGTCGCGGCGGGCCAAAGGCTGCGGCTGCAATTCGCCGACGGCGAAATCGCCGCCAAGGCGCTTGGGGGGAAGGAGCCGGTCGCGGGGGGCGAGCCGCCGCGAGGCCACGCGCCGCCGCCGCCTGAAAAACCCCGCCCAGCGCCCGCGCGTAAACGCAAGAACGACGATCAGGGTTCGCTGTTTTGAGAGCAGAGTTTTCCGGTCCAATCTAAACCGGAAAAACTCTAGTTGGCGAGGCCGACCGCCTTGCCGATCGAGTCGATGGGGTTCGACCACCAGGACGGCTTAACGCTGGGGTCTTTCCAGGTCGACATGTCCTTGGTGGGGCGACGGAAGCCTTCCGGCGGCTCGGTCAAAACCTTGCGCGCCGGTTCGTCCGCGTTCGCGCCGCTGCTGCTGTTGGCGGCGCGAGCGCCGTGACGGTGGGCGCCTTCTTGATCGACTGGCCAGGAAGCGGGGCGGTCCGCGCCCGCGCGCGGCTCCGGCAAAGCCTGCCGATTAGGAGGGACCACGATTTTCGGGCGCTCGCGGTAGTCGATCTTTTCGCCGCTCGAATTAGAATCCACGCCGAACAGACCGAGCAAGGCGCCTCCGACGGAGGCGTCGTCGCTCGCGCGCGCCGGCGCCGCGCCCAGCGCGCCAAGAGCCGCGCTCGCCGCGATAATCGCGGTCAATGTCGGCCGTCTCAAAATGCGCACCAGTTTCATTGCATAAGACTCCTTGCGATCAACGGACGCACTCCCTCGACGGACCGCGGCGACGCCTCGCATAATTTCCAATTAGACTCGATTTCTTGGCCTTTTAGAGGCAAGCCCGCGCTTATTAACGCAAAAGCGCGGGCTTTGCGAGTCGGCGCGGCGGCCTTCACCGCGCCGACACGTCGGACGGCGGCGCGGGAACGAGCAGGTTTTCGAGCAACATCAGCGCCACGCCGACAGTAATCGCCACGTCGGCGAGATTGAATACGTAATTGGCCAAAGGCCCCACCGGCAGGCTGGTGTGGAGGAAAAAGAAATCCGCCACGGCCCCGCGCAGCCAGCGGTCCGTCACATTGCCGAGCGCGCCGCCGATGATCAGCCCAAGCCCGAGCGCGACAATGCGCGCGCGCGATCTCCAAAGCCAGAGAAACAGCCCGCCCACGATCAGCAGTTGGGCGCCCAGGAGCAAGCCTCGCGCCATGTCGTCGTGAACGGAAAACAGCGAATAGGAAACGCCATGATTCCAACTCAGCATCACGTCGAGAAAAGGCGTCAGGCGGATCGGCTGCCGCTCGCCGATGTCGAAGACCCTGAGCATCCAATACTTATGCCCCTGATCGATCGCCAGCGCGGCGACAGCGGCGGCGAACCCGAGCCAACGGGGCGCGCAATGGAACTTTTTTCCGCTCAATAGGGCCTCGCGAGGACGCGCCGCCAGCGAGATCTGGCGACCGCTCTCCTTTCGCGTAAGCCCGCGGGAGCGTCAAGCGGCGGCGGTCGTCCGCGAATCGGGCGCGCTCAAGACTCGCATTGGCGCGAGCGGCGGTCTTGACAGGCGTGGGCGGCGCAACTATCTACCCGACAGCCTGCTGGCACTCATCTGTCGCGAGTGCCAACAGGCTTTCCCTTGCCCCTTTGCCGAACAGCGCCGCGGCGTGTTCGGCGTAATAAAGGAAGATTGCAACATGGCATTCCGTCCCCTGCATGACCGGGTCGTGGTCAAGCGCCTCGAAGGCGAAGAGAAGACCAAGGGCGGCATCATTATTCCCGACAGCGCCAAGGAAAAGCCCCAGGAAGGCAAGATCGTCGCGGTCGGCCCCGGCGCTCGCGACGAAAGCGGCAAGCTGGTTCCGCTCGACGTGAAGGCCGGCGACCGAATTCTGTTCGGCAAATGGTCCGGCACCGAGGTCAAGGTCGACGGCGAGGATCTACTGATCATGAAGGAAAGCGACGTCCTCGGCATCGTCGAGTGACGCGCCTTCGACCGCTAAACCGAAATTTCTCCCTCACGGAGCTCATAGACAATGGCTGCTAAAGACATTCGCTTCTCGTCCGACGCGCGCGACCGCATTCTGCGCGGCGTCGAAATCCTCAACAACGCCGTGAAGGTGACGCTCGGCCCGAAGGGCCGCAACGTCGTCATCGAGAAATCCTTCGGCGCCCCGCGCATCACCAAGGACGGCGTGACCGTCGCCAAGGAAATCGAGCTTTCCGACAAGTTCGAAAACCTCGGCGCCCAGCTGGTGCGCGAAGTCGCCTCCAAGCAGAACGACAACGCCGGCGACGGCACCACCACCGCGACCGTGCTCGCGGCCTCGATCGCCCGCGAAGGCGCCAAGGCCGTCGCCGCCGGCTTGAACCCGCTCGACCTGAAGCGCGGCATCGACCTCGCCGTCGAGGCGGTCGTCGCGCATTTGAAGACCAACTCCAAGAAGGTGACCTCCAACGACGAAATCGCCCAGGTCGGCACGATTTCGGCGAATGGCGACGTGTTCATCGGCAAGGAAATCGCCAACGCGATGGACAAGGTCGGCAAGGAAGGCGTCATCACGGTCGAAGAGGCCAAGAGCCTCGACACCGAGACCGTCATCGTCGAGGGCCTGCAATTCGATCGCGGCTATCTCTCGCCCTACTTCATCACCAACGCCGAGCGTCTGGTCGCCGAGCTCGACGAGCCCTACATCCTGATCCACGAGAAGAAGCTTTCGACGCTGCAGCCGCTGCTGCCGATCCTCGAAGCCGTCGTTCAGACAGGCAAGCCCTTGCTGATCGTCGCCGAGGACGTCGAGGGCGAGGCTCTGGCCACGCTCGTCGTCAACAAGCTGCGCGGCGGCCTCAAGATCGCCGCCGTCAAGGCGCCGGGCTTCGGCGACCGCCGCAAGGCCATGCTTGAAGACATCGCCATCCTGACCGGCGGCGAATTGATCGCCGAGGACCTTGGCATCAAGCTGGAAAACGTGACGCTGGCCCAGCTCGGCCGCGCCAAGCGCGTGCGCATCGACAAGGAGACCACCACGGTCATCGACGGCGCCGGCGCCAAGTCGGACATCGAGGGTCGCGTCGCTCAGATCAAGGAGCAGATCAAGGAGACGACCTCGGACTATGACCGCGAGAAGCTCCAGGAGCGTCTCGCCAAGCTCGCCGGCGGCGTCGCGGTGATCCGCGTCGGCGGCGCGACCGAGGTCGAGGTCAAGGAGAAGAAGGACCGCGTTGACGACGCCCTCAACGCCACCCGCGCGGCGGTCGAGGAAGGCGTTTCGCCCGGCGGCGGCGTGGCGCTGCTGCGCGCCATCGCGTCGCTGGACGCCGTGCAGGTCGCCAACACCGACCAGAAGACCGGCGTCGACATCGTGCGCAAGGCGATCCAGACCCCGGCCCGCCAGATCGTCGACAACGCCGGCGGCGACGGCGCCGTCGTGGTTGGCAAGCTGATGGAAGCCAAGGAATATGGCTACGGCTTCGATGCGCAGAACGGCGTCTACGGCGACCTCGTGAAGCTCGGCATCATCGATCCGACCAAGGTCGTGCGCACGGCGTTGCAGGACGCGGCGTCGATCGCCGGCCTGATCGTCACCACCGAGGCGACGATCACCGAGGCCCCCAAGAAGGACTCGCCGCAGATGCCGGGCGGCCACGGCGGCATGGGCGGCATGGATTTCTAGATCCGCGTTTCGCTTCGCGACAAAACAGAAGGCCCCGGTTATTCCGGGGCCTTTTGTTTTATGACAATGGCCGCGTCGCGAAACGCGTTGCGCCGCGGCATGACGAATCCCGCGCGGCGGCTCGGCTTGCGTTGGAAATTGTTGCAGGATCAGCCAAGCTCGTTTACCATCTGTCGCAAGAGACGCCTAAGCTAGAGGCGTCCCAAAGCAACGGGGGACAATGCGATGTCGGCTCAGTTGGATCATGGCTACGGGAACGCCGATAGCGATTACCGCGACCATCTGAAAACCTATAAGGCCTTCCTGAATCTGCTGATCTACGCCACCGGCGGGACAGTCCTGACCCTCATTCTCCTGTATTTCTTCCTGGCGCGCTAAACGCGAGCACCCCGAGTCCAAGCCGTCACGAGCACCATCATGGGCGACCATGACGGGGCATACGCCTTGGCGCCATTGGAGTCCCTAATGCGCATCGCTGTCCTCGCCGAAACCGATAAATCCGAACCCCGCGTCGCCGCGACGCCGGAGACCGTCAAGAAATTCATCGGACTCGGCGCGGAAATCGCCGTGCAAGCTGGGGCGGGACGCGCGTCGGGCTTTTCCGACGCCGATTACGCCGCCGCCGGAGCGAAAATCGGCGCCTCCGCCGCCGAGACGGCGACCGCGGCGGACGTGATCCTGCGCGTGCGCCGTCCGTCGGGCGGCGAAATCAAAGGCGCGAAAGGCGGCGCGGCGGTAATCGCGATCCTCGATCCTTTCGGCCACGAATCCGCCCTCAAGGAACTGGCGGGCGCCGGTGCGACGGCTTTCGCGATGGAGCTCATGCCGCGCATCACCCGCGCGCAGTCGATGGACGTGCTGTCCTCGCAGGCCAATATCGCCGGGTATCGCGCCGTCATCGACGCCGCCGCCGAATATGGCCGCGTTTTCCCGATGATGATGACGCCGGCCGGCACGGTTCCGGCGGCGCGCGTCTTTATCATGGGCGTCGGCGTGGCGGGACTGCAGGCCATCGCCACCGCGCGCCGGCTCGGCGCGATCGTCACGGCGACCGACGTGCGTCCGGCCACCAAGGAGCAGGTCGAGTCGCTCGGCGCGAAGTTCATCGCGGTCGAAAACGACGAATTCAAACAGGCCGAGACCTCGGGCGGCTACGCCAAGGAAATGTCCGCCGAATATCAAGCCGCGCAGGCGGAACTGGTCGGCGCCCATATCGCCAAGCAGGACATCGTGATCACGACCGCGCTGATCCCGGGCCGTCCGGCGCCCAAGCTCGTTTCGGCCGCGCAGGTTCACGCGATGCGCGCCGGTTCGGTGATCGTCGATCTCGCCGCCGAGCGCGGCGGCAATTGCGAATTGACCAAGCCCGGCGAGACGGTCGTGGTCGACGGCGTGAAGATTGTCGGCGCATTCAATCTCGCGGGGCGGTTGGCGTCGACGGCGTCCGCCCTCTACGCGAAAAACCTATTGGCCTTCGTCGAGACGATGATCTCCAAGGAAACCAAGCAATTGGCGATCAATTGGGACGACGAGCTGGTTAAGGCCACCTGTCTCACTCGCGACGGCGCCGTGATCGACCCGCGCTTTCAACCCAAAGCCTGAGCCGGCAAGAACATCCACCAGAGAAGGGCGCTAAGCGATGGCCAACGACTCAACGCAGCAATTGCTGGAAAAGGCGCAAGCCGCCGCGGAAGCCGCGCGGCATCTGGCTGACCAGGCGCAAGCCTATTCCGAACAACTCGCCCAAACGGCGGCCGCCGCGACGGCGCACGGGCTCGGCGGCGGCGCGATCGACCCGGTTGTGTTCCGGCTGGCGATATTCGCGCTGGCGGTGTTCGTCGGCTATTACGTCGTCTGGTCGGTGACCCCTGCCCTGCATACGCCGCTGATGTCGGTGACCAACGCGATTTCCTCGGTGATCATCGTCGGCGCGCTGCTGTCGGTGGGCGTCGAAGCCTCTTCGGCGGCCGATACCGGGGCGGGTTGGGCTCGCTGGTTCGGTTTCATCGCGCTCACCCTCGCCAGCGTGAACATCTTCGGCGGCTTCCTCGTCACCGAACGCATGTTGTCCATGTATAAGAAGAAGGGCTAACGGCAATGAGCGCCAATCTCACGGCCCTTCTCTATCTGGCGTCGGGCGTTCTGTTCATTCTCGCGCTGCGCGGCCTCTCGTCGCCGGCGACCTCGCGGCAGGGCAATCAATACGGCATGATCGGCATGGCGATCGCCGTGGCGACGACGCTGCTGGTGCATGTTCCGAGCTTCACGAGCTTGCTGCTGATCGTCGTCGGCGTCGGGATCGGCGGCGGAATCGGCGCCACCGTCGCGCGGCGCATTCCGATGACGTCGATGCCCGAACTGGTCGCCGGCTTTCACGCGCTGGTCGGCCTCGCGGCCGTGCTGGTCGCCGGAAGCGCGTTCTTCGCGCCGCACGCTTTCGGCATTGGCTCGCGCGGCGACATCGAAGGCGGCAGCCTGTTCGAAATGTCTCTGGGCGCGGGGATCGGAGCGATCACCTTCACCGGTTCGATCATCGCCTTTCTGAAACTCTCCGAGCGGATGACCGGCAAGCCGATACTGCTGCCCGAGCGCCATACGATCAACATTCTGCTGGGCGTCGGAATACTCGCCTGCATCGCGCTGTTCGTCGGCTCCGAGAGCGGTATCTGGCTGTTCCTGCTGATCGCGCTTTCGCTGGTGGTCGGCGTGACGCTGATCATCCCGATCGGCGGCGCCGACATGCCGGTGGTCGTGTCGATGCTCAACTCATACTCCGGCTGGGCGGCGGCGGGCATCGGCTTCACGCTCGGCAATCTGGCGTTGATCATCACCGGCGCGCTGGTGGGTTCGTCGGGCGCGATCCTCTCCTACATCATGTGCAAGGCGATGAACCGCTCCTTCATCTCCGTCATTCTCGGCGGATTTGGCGGCGAGGTGGCGGCCGTGGGCGGCGCCAAGGAAACCCGCCCGGTCAAGCAGGGTTCGGCCGACGACGCCGCCTATATCATGAAGAACGCAGGCAAGGTCATTGTCGTGCCGGGCTATGGCATGGCGGTGGCGCAGGCGCAGCACGCGCTGCGCGAAATGGCGGACCTGCTCAAGAAAGAAGGCGTCGAGGTCACCTACGCGGTCCATCCCGTGGCGGGGCGCATGCCCGGCCATATGAACGTGCTGCTGGCCGAAGCCAATGTGCCCTATGACGAAGTGTTCGAACTCGAGGACATTAATTCCGAGTTCGCGCAGACGGACGTCGCCTTCGTGATCGGCGCCAATGACGTGACCAATCCCGCCGCCAAGACCGATAAGACCTCGGCGATCTACGGCATGCCCGTTCTCGACGTGGAAAAGGCGAAAACCGTGCTGTTCCTCAAGCGCGGCATGGGCTCCGGCTACGCGGGCGTCGAGAACGAGCTGTTCTTTCGGCCCAACACCATGATGCTATTCGGCGACGCCAAGAAAACCGTCGAGTCGATCATCAAGGCGCTGGCTCACTAACGAAACCAGATGAGCGCGAATTTGGCCCGGGACCGCCATAAAGGGCGCCCCGGGCCTTTTTTATTAAACGAACGCCGGCGTCGTCGAGCGAGCGCGCTCCTTCCTGTCCGCGCGCGTGCAAAGCGCGGCGCGCCCGGGCGAATTTAAGCTAACCGACCAGGCCGCGCCGGGTTAGACTGCGTCCCCGCCTTCAGGAACACAGCCATGGTCATGCCGATTTACGACGACGCGCCAATGCGCTTCATGCGCCGCCCTTGGGTGAATTGGACGTTGATCTTCGTGAATGTCGCCGTGTTTCTCGTCGTGCAGAGCGAGATATTCGGCGATCCGCTGACCGTCATGCGCGGCTTCGCGATCATTCCGCGGGTGTTGTTCGGCGAGGCGGCGCTCGCCAAATGGGTCGTCGGGCCGCCGGCGCCGCTCACGCTGCTGACCGCGCTGTTCTTTCACTCCAGCCTTCTGCATATTCTTGGCAATATGCTGTTCCTTTATGTCTTCGGCGACAACGTCGAAGACGCCATGGGCTCGCTTCATTACTTGTTGTTTTATCTTTCATGCGGCGTCGCCTCCGGTGTCGTCTTCGCCTATGCGTCTCCTCACTCGATTACGCCGCTGGTCGGCGCTTCCGGCGCGATCTCCGGGGTTTGCGCGGCCTTTTTGCTGCTGCATCCACGCTCGACGATTTTCGGCCTCGTGCTGGGCGTGCTCCCGATCCACGCTCCGGCGTGGATGTTCGTGGGAACCTGGATTATCCTGCAATTTATCAACGCGGCTTCGGGCGAAACCGGCCATGTCGCCTGGTTCGCGCATGTGGGCGGCATTTTGGCCGGTCTCGCATTGACGCCCCTTTTCAAGCGGCGCGGCGTGAGGCTTTTCGGCCCGCCGCCAGGCCCGGCTCCCCGGCTAGAGCAAAACGAAGCCCCGCCGCCGCAAGAGTGAGCGCCGCGCGGCGGCGCTTCGGGTTTGACTTGAGCCAATGCGCCCGTTACCACAGCGCCCTCAAGATTGTTTCGCGGCGAGGCGGCGTCGCTTCGCGCCGCGGAAACCTATAACCGCCGACAAAACTGGCGTCTTTTCGGTTTGGCCCGAAACCCCAAGGACTCCGGCGCTTCACTGCTTAACGCGACGCAAGGTAACGCTCGCTTAGGAGTTGCTCGATGAAAATTCTCGTCCCCGTTAAGCGGGTGGTCGATTACAACGTGAAGATCAGGGTCAAGGCCGACGGCTCGGGCGTCGATCTCGCCAATGTCAAGATGTCGATGAATCCGTTCGACGAAATCGCCGTCGAGGAAGCCCTGCGCCTCAAGGAAGCCGGCAAGGCCACGGAAGTCGTCGTGGTGTCGATCGGACCGGCCAAGGCCGACGAGACCCTGCGCACCGGTCTCGCGATGGGCGCCGATCGCGGCATTCTGGTCAAGACCGACGATCCTGTCGAGCCGCTCGCCGTCGCCAAGATTCTCGCCAAGATCGTCGCCGAGGAGCAACCCGGCCTCGTCATTCTCGGCAAGCAAGCCATCGACGACGACAGCAACCAGACCGGCCAGAGCCTCGCGGCGCTGCTCGGCTGGGGACAGGGAACCTTCGCGTCGAAGGTCGAGATTTCCGGTGATAGCGTCGATGTGACGCGCGAAATCGACGGCGGGCTGCAAACCGTGACCTTGAAGCTGCCGGCGATCGTCACCACCGATCTGCGCCTCAACGAGCCGCGCTACGCCAGCCTGCCCAATATCATCAAGGCGAAGAAGAAAGAGGTCGCCGCCAAGACGCCAGCCGATTACGGCGTCGACATCGCGCCGCGCCTCGAAGTGCTCAAGACCGCCGAGCCGCCGACCCGCAAGGCCGGTGTCAAGGTCGGCTCCGTCCCGGAGCTGGTGGCCAAACTCAAGGAAGCGGGAGTTCTATAATCATGACGACACTCCTCCTCGCGGAAACAGCCGGCGGCGCCCTCGCGCCCGCCACCGCCAAGGCGCTCACGGCGGCCAGGGAAATCGGCGGCGCCGTTCATATTCTCGTCGCGGGCTCGGGCCTGCGCGAAGCGGCCGAACAGGCGGCCAAGCTCGCCGGCGTGGAAGAAGTGCTGCTCGCCGACGCCGCCGCCTATGACCATTTGCTCGCGGAACCCGTCGCCGCGCTCATTCTGGACCTCGCCAGCGGCTATAACGTGATCATCGCGCCGTCGACCAGCGCGACCAAGAACGTGCTGCCGCGCGTCTCGGCGCTGCTGGACGTGGCGCAAATTTCGGACATCATCAAAGTCGTCGCGCCCGACACGTTCGAACGCCCGATATACGCCGGCAACGCCATTCAGACCGTGCGCTCGAGGGACGCCAAGAAAGTCATCACCGTCCGCACCACCGCCTTCGCGGCGACGGGCGAGGGCGGCGCGGCGCCGATCAAGGCCGTCGCCGGCGCGGTCGACGCGCGGGGCCTGTCGTCCTTCAAGAGCGAGGCGCTGGCGAAATCCGAGCGTCCCGAACTGACCGCCGCCAAGATCATCGTTTCGGGCGGCCGCGGCCTCGGCAGCGCCGAGAATTTCGGCAAATTCATCGAGCCGGTGGCCAACCGCCTCAACGCCGCGATCGGCGCGTCGCGCGCCGCGGTGGACGCGGGCTACGCGCCCAACGATCTGCAGGTCGGCCAAACCGGCAAGGCGGTCGCTCCCGATCTCTACATAGCCGTCGGCATTTCCGGAGCGATCCAGCATCTGGCCGGCATGAAGGACTCCAAGATCATCGTCGCCATCAACAAGGACGAAGAAGCCCCGATCTATCAGGTCGCGGACTTCGGCCTCGTGGCCGATCTCTTCAGCGCGCTTCCCGAACTCGACGCCGAACTGGCCAAGAGTGGGCGCTGAACAAAAGAACAAGAAAACGCCTCGCGGGCGCTCCGGCATGGACCGGGAACGCCCGCGGAGCCCGGAAAAGCTTGCCGTTTATCCGCTTGATCGACGAATGCCTTTCATTTCACCGACCTTTTTACGAAATCGCGGTTTTCACGGGGAACAAAGCCGCGCTATATTGCAGTGCATGCAAAGGTCCGAAATCTCGCTAAGGGCGCCGCAATCATGAGTCTCGAAATTCGCAAGATCGGTGTAATCGGCGCGGGGCAGATGGGCAAGGGCATCGCCCAGGTCTGCGCGCTCGCCGGGCTGGATGTCGCGCTGAACGATGTGAGCGCCGAACGCATTTCCGCCGGGATCGATGATATTGCGGCGCACCTTCAAAGGGCCGTCGACCGAGGACAGCTCGACGCCGCGGGGCGCGACGCCGCCGTCGCGCGGCTGTCGGCGGCCCCCGCCCTGCCGGATTTCCGCGACGCCGACATGGTCATCGAGGCCGCTTCGGAAAGCGAGGAGGTCAAGCGCAAGATATTGTCGGATATAGCGCTTGTCCTGAAGCCGGACGCCATCATCGGCACCAACACCTCCTCGATCTCGATCACCCGCCTCGCGGCCGTATCGGGACGGCCAGAGCGCTTCATCGGCATTCACTTCATGAATCCGGTGCCGAAGATGGCGCTCGTAGAGCTCATTCGCGGCATCGCGACGGACGACCGCACTTTCGAGGAGACGCGCGAATTCATCACGAAGCTCGGCAAGACGATCACCGTCTCCGAGGACTTCCCGGCCTTTATCGTCAACCGCATCCTGCTGCCGATGATCAACGAGGCGGTTTACACGCTCTATGAGGGCGTCGGATCGGTGGAGGCCATCGACACCGCGATGAAGCTCGGCGCCAATCACCCGATGGGGCCGCTCCAGCTCGCGGATTTCATCGGGCTCGACGTTTGCCTTTCCGTCATGCAGGTTCTGCACGAGGGGCTAGCCGACTCCAAATATCGGCCCTGCCCGCTGCTGGTGAAATATGTCGAGGCCGGATGGCTCGGACGCAAGACGCAGCGCGGCTTTTACGATTACCGCGGCGGCTCGCCGGTTCCGACGCGCTGACGTTACGCCTTTATTAGGAAAAAGCGGCTCAAGCTCGTTCGATCCGAAGTCGATTCGCGAGGCGGCGCCCGATGTTCGACGTCCTCATCACGATCGCGACGGGGCTGTTCTTCACCAAATACTGGTCGAAATGGCGCTATGGCTATTTCGACTTTTTTTGCGCGGGCGCGGCGATCGTCGGCGCCTTTCTATTGCCCGCGCTGGCGGAAAAATTCGTCCCGGAGTTCTCCGACCTCGGCGTGATAGCGTTCGACGCCGGCGGGGCCCTACTGGGCTGCCTGCTCTATGACGCGGCCAGCTTCGGGTGGCGCTGAGAGCGGACGGCGTTAATCCTTTAGACCCAGCTTCGCGATGAGATCGGGCCGACGCGCGCGGGTGAGTCTCAAGGACTCCTCCCGCCGCCAGCGCGCGATCTTGGCGTGATCGCCCGACAATAAAACAGGCGGAATCTCGTGTCCCTCGAAGTCACGCGGGCGCGTATATTGCGGATATTCGAGCAGACCGCCTTCGAAACTTTCCTCGGCGCCGGAAGCCTCTTCGCCCATCACGCCCGGCAAAAGCCGCACGCAGGCGTCAATCAGCGCCAGCGCCGCGATTTCGCCGCCGGAGAGAATGTAATCGCCGACGGAGACTTCCTCCAGTCCGCGCGCGGAGATCACGCGCTCGTCGACGCCCTCGAAGCGCGCGCAGAGGATCAGCGCGCCCGGACCCCGCGCGAATTCGCGCACGCGCGCTTGGCTTAGTGGCGCGCCGCGCGGACTCATCAGCAGAAACGGGCGCCCATCGTCCGGCGCGGCGGCGGCGTCGATGGCGGCGCAAAGAACGTCGGCGCGCATCACCATGCCGGGTCCGCCGCCCGCCGGCGTATCGTCCACGGCGCGATGGCGCCCCAGTCCGTGTTCGCGCAGCTGCCGCGTCTCCAACTCCCAAACGCCGCGCGCCAGCGCGTCGCCGGCCAGCGACAGGCCGAGCGGGCCCGGAAACATTTCAGGAAACAGGGTCAGAACGGTCGCGCGCCACATGAGGCTGTTATTGCACGGGGGACGGCGCGCCGGAAGGGCGAGCCTCTATCCTTCACCCTCGATCTCCACCGGCGGCGCGATCACCACGCGGCCGCCGGCGATGTCCACGATCGGAACCACCGCCTTGGTGAAGGGGAACATCAGAGTTTCGCCGCCTTGCGGTGGGCGGACCTCGAGAATGTCGCCGGCGCCGAAGTTGCGGAGCGCCAGCACCTGGCCGAGCGTCTCGCCCTCGATGGTCTCGGCGCGCAGTCCTTCGAGATCGGCGAGATAAAACTCGTCCTCGTCCGGCTCGGGCAATTTCGCGCGAGGCGCGTAAAGCTCGATCCTTGTTAGTTTTTCCGCGCCGGCGCGGTCGCCGACGCCCTCGACGCGCGCCACCAACATGTCCTTGCCCTGCGGCCGGACATGGGCAAGCGCGAAGCTTCGCGCGCCGCTCTTGTCGAACAGCGGGCCGTAACGCGCGATCGCCAGAGGATCGGCGGTGAAGCTTTGCAGGCGGATTTCGCCGCGCACGCCATGCGGCGCGCCGAAACGCCCCAGCAACACCAACTCCCGCCCCGGTTTGGAAGCGGGAGGCGCGTTGTCGCTCACTCGGCGGCCGGAGCGGCGGCGGCGGCTGCGGCGGCGCGTTCCTGCGCCTTCTTCTTCGGCAGTGCCTTTTCGGGATTATTGCGCTTTTCGCGCTTGCCGACGCCGACGCTCTCGAGCAGGCGGGCCACGCGGTCGGTCGGGGTCGCGCCCTTGCCGATCCACTCCTTGGCCTTTTCCGCGTCGAGCACGAGGCGGTCGGCGGCGTCCTTGGCCTTCAACGGATCGAAGGTGCCGAGACGCTCGATGAAGCGGCCGTCGCGCGGCGAGCGCGAATCGGCGACGACGACGCGATAGAAGGGGCGCTTCTTGGCGCCGCCGCGAGACAGTCTGATTTTAAGCGACATGAGTTTTTCCTTTTTTCGACTTTACGAGAAACGCGACGCTTGAAGCGCCCCGCGCGCTATTTTTTCTTCCCGAACGGATTGAGTCCGCTCAGAAGACCTTTGCCGCCAAGACCCGGCAAACCTGGCTTTGGCGAAAACAATTCCTTCGGCGGCGCCTCCGGCAAACCGCCGGTCGGCGGAGCCGCTCCGCCTGCGCCGAGCTTCTTTTGCAGCTCGGCGATTTCTTGTTGCGACGGCATTTGCATGCCGCCCATGCCCATCATCTGCGCGGCCTTGCCCATCAGCCCCCCGCGCTTGCCCGCGCCCATCGACTTCATCAGATCGGCCATGCCGCGATGCTGCTTCAGCAGCTTGTTGACTTCCTCGACCTTGACGCCCGAACCCGTCGCGATGCGACGCTTGCGCGAGGCTTTCAATATGTCGGGGTTACGCCGCTCCTTGGGCGTCATCGACAGGATGATGGCGCGCTGGCGCTTGATCACCTTCTCGTCGATATTGGCGGCGGCGAATTGCTCTTTCATCTTGGCGACGCCGGGCAAGAGCCCCATGATGCCGCCAATCCCGCCCATCCTTTCGGCCATGGCGAGCTGATCGCAAAGGTCTTGCAGATCGAATTTGCCCTTGGCCATGCGCTGCGCGGCGCGCTCGGCCTCCTGCGCGTCGATCGTCGCGGCGGCCTTTTCGACCAACGCCACGATGTCGCCCATGCCGAGAATGCGGTCGGCGATTCGCTTGGGCGCGAATTCGTCGAGCGCGTCCATTTTTTCGCCGGTGGCGATCAGCTTGATCGGCTTGCCCGTGACAAAGCGCATCGACAGCGCGGCGCCGCCGCGTCCGTCGCCGTCCATGCGCGTCAGCACAATGCCGGTGATGCCCACCCGCGCGTCGAAGCTCTTGGCCAGATTGACGGCGTCCTGGCCGGTCAACGCGTCGGCGACGAGCAGGATTTCATGCGGACTGGCGTAGGACTTGATGTCCGCCATCTCCTGCATCAACGGTTCGTCGATATGGGTGCGGCCCGCCGTGTCGAGCAGCACGACATCGTAGCCCTCGAACCTCGCCGCCTCCATCGCCCGCCGGGTGATCTGCAACGGCGTCTGGTTAGGGACGATCTCCAGCGTGTCGACCCCGACTTGCCGGCCGAGAATGGCGAGCTGTTCCTGCGCCGCGGGCCGCTTCACGTCGAGCGAGGCCATCAGCACGCGCTTTTTCTCGCGCTCCTTGAGTCGCTTGGCGAGCTTGGCGGTCGTCGTGGTCTTGCCGGCGCCCTGCAAGCCGACCATCATGACGGTCACCGGCGGGCGGACTTCCAGATCGATCGGCTCGGCTTTGTCGCCCAGGGTTTCGACGAGGACGTCGTTGACGATCTTGATGACCATCTGGCCGGGCGAAACCGACTTGACGACATTGGCGCCGACCGCGCGGGCTTGCACCTTGTCGGTGAAGGAACGGACCACGTCGAGCGCCACGTCGGCGTCGAGCAAAGCCCGGCGCACCTCGCGCAACGCCTCGGCGACGTCGGCCTCGGAAAGCGCGCCGCGCCGCGTGAGCTTGTCGAAAATGCCGGAGAGCTTGTCGGAAAGGCTCTCGAACATGGGCTTTTCTCCTTCGCCTTCCCTCTTGCGGAGAGGCATGGCCCCAAAGCAAAACGCGCCCGGGAGCGCGACGCGCCGCCGGACGTGAGCCTGCCGTCCCGCGGGGCGAACAGGTTTGTTTGAACATCTCATACGAGATTTGCGCGAGTTGTATGCATGATGGGCGAGCGAGTCAACGCCGGGCGAGCCGCCTAGCTTAAGGCGCCGCGAATGCTTTTGAATAAATTGCACATTTGCGCGGCGGATGGCCGCGCCCACGAAAGTTCTTGCCGGTCGCGGGGATTCCGGCTTCCCACGGGCGGAAAAGCGGGGTAGCAGTCTCATCTGACTTCGAGCACGGGAAAAAAGATGTCGCGAAAGAAAATCGCTCTCATCGGCGCCGGCCAAATCGGCGGCACTCTGGCGCATCTGGCGAGTCTCAAGGAGCTCGGCGACATCGTTCTGTTCGACATCGTGGGAGGCGTGCCGCGCGGCAAGGCGCTCGATCTCGCGCAAGCCGGCCCGATATCCGGCTCCGATTCGCAAGTCTCGGGCGGCGACGATTACGCGATCATCGAGGGCGCGGACGTGGTGATCGTCACCGCCGGCGTGCCGCGGCAACCCGGCATGAGCCGCGACGATCTTCTCACGGTCAATCTCAACGTCATCACCAAGGTCGGCGCGGGCATCAAGCAATATGCGCCGAACGCGTTCGTCATTTGCATCACCAACCCGCTCGATGTGATCGTCTGGGCGCTGCAAAAATGCTCCGGCCTGCCGACCAGCCGCGTGGTGGGAATGGCCGGGGCGCTCGATTCCTCGCGCTTTCGCTATTTTTTGGCGCAGGAGTTCAACGTCTCCGTCGAGGATGTGTCGGCCTTTGTGCTCGGCGGCCATGGCGACGAGATGGTGCCCTCCATTCGCTATTCGTCGGTCGCCGGCGTGCCTCTGCCCGACATGATCGAGATGGGCTGGACCACGCAGGAGCGCATCGACGCGATTGTCGATCGCACGCGCAAGGGCGGCGGCGAAATCGTCGGCCTGCTCAAGACTGGCTCCGCCTTCTACGCCCCCGCGACCTCGGCGATCGCCATGGCCGAAAGCTATTTGAAGGATAAGCGCCGGGTGCTGCCCTGCGCCGCTTATCTCTCGGGCCAATATGGCGTCGACGGACTTTACGTCGGCGTCCCCGTGGTGATCGGCGCCGGCGGCGTCGAACGAGTCCTGGAGATCAAGCTCGACGCCACCGAAAAGCAGATGTTCGAGAAATCGGTTGCGTCGGTGCGCTCGCTGATCGCGGCGGCGGGCGCGCTCAATCCGGCGTTTTCCTAAAGGAATCGACGCCGACCAAGCCCAGCCGCTCGCGCCGCGGCTCTATCGGAATCAATCGGCAAAGAGGAGTCCGAAAGGACTAAGGGACGACATGAATATCCATGAGTATCAAGCCAAGGCCATTTTGCGTGAATTCGGCGCCCCCGTCGCCGTCGGCGTCCCGGTTCTGAAGGCCGAGGACGCGGCCGCCGCGGCGAAGACCCTGCCCGGCCCGGTCTATGTCGTGAAGGCGCAGATCCATGCCGGCGGACGCGGCAAGGGCACGTTCAAGGAGGCCGCCGCCGGCGAGAAGGGCGGCGTGCGCCTCGCGAAATCGATCGAGGAAGCCGAGACTTTCGCCAAGCAGATGCTCGGGAACACGCTCGTCACCGTGCAGACCGGGGAGACCGGCAAGCAAGTCAACCGCCTTTACATCGAGGACGGCGCGGCGATCGACAAGGAGTTTTATCTCTCGATCCTGATCGACCGCGCCACGTCGCGGGTTTCCTTCGTCGTGTCGACCGAGGGCGGCATGGACATCGAAACCGTCGCGCACGACACTCCGGAGAAAATCGTCACCTTCTCGGTCGATCCGGCGACGGGAATCATGCCCCACCACGGCCGCCATGTCGCCGACGCGCTGGGCCTCAAGGGCGATCTCGTCAAGCAGGCGGGCAAGCTGACCGAGCAGCTTTACGCGGCCTTCATCGCCAAGGACATGGAGATGCTGGAGATCAACCCGCTGATCGTCACCAAGGACGGCAAGCTGCGTTGTCTCGACGCCAAGGTCTCCTTTGACGACAACGCGCTTTACCGCCATCCGGAAATCGTCGAGCTGCGCGACAAGACCGAGGAAGACGAAAAGGAAATCGAGGCGTCCAAACATGATCTCGCCTATATCGCCCTCGACGGCAATATCGGCTGCATGGTCAACGGCGCCGGCCTCGCGATGGCGACGATGGACATCATCAAGCTCTACGGCGAATTCCCCGCCAACTTCCTCGATGTCGGCGGCGGCGCCACCACCGAAAAAGTGACCGCCGCGTTCAAGATCATCACCGCCGATCCCAAGGTGAAGGGCATTCTCGTCAACATCTTCGGCGGCATCATGAAATGCGACGTCATCGCCGAGGGCGTCATCGCCGCCGTCAAGGAAGTCGGGCTGCAAGTGCCGCTGGTGGTGCGGCTCGAAGGGACGAACGTCGAACTGGGCAAGAAGATCATCGACTCGTCCGGCCTTAACGTGATCGCCGCCGAGGATCTCGACGACGCCGCGCAGAAGATCGTCGCGGCGGTGAAGGTCGCGGCCTAAGGTTTGCGCTCCCCGGCTTCGCGCGAGAGCGGAGGCCGGGGACCGATGTGTCACCGACGCCGGCGCGTTTGGATTTCGCGCCGCTGATGAGTTTGGGGCGCGAGGCGAGACGACCGCGCCTTATGCGCTAAGCTTCTTCGCGTCCGCTATTTCGACTTGATTTTCCACGGCGGACCGACTGTCGGCGTCGTCGATTTAGAAATCGAATCAACCGCGGCCGTGGCTTTGCCCTGCTCCCATCGTCATAAAAGACGCATTTCATGCTTGCGGTTGCAGCGCAAAACGGCCATCATTTCCTGTGATAGGCAGGCGCGCCGTTGCGCTGATTGCGCCGCCGCCCCCTTTGATCCGGCCAAGGTTGGGACTTCTCGTGCAGCTCTTCTCAAAGCCACTCCTGTCGACGTCCAACGCCTCAAATCGCTTCGTTTCAACCGCCGGGGCGCTCGGCTGCGCCCTCGCGCTGACGCTTTCGAGCGGCTTCTTCGCCAAGGGAGCCGTCGCGGCCCATGCGAAGGATAGCCTCTCCGTGGCGCGGCCTTTCGAGGTCGGCTCCAGCCTCTCCGGCAATTTTCTCGCGGCGATCGTCGCCAATTCGGAGCGCGACACCTTCGCCGCCTCGACGTTTTTCCGCGAGGCCCTGCGCGACGATCCGCGCAATCGCGACCTCGCCGAACGGGCGCTGATCGCGGCGCTCGCCAATGGCAACATGCCGGAAGCCTACAGTCTCGCTGGAAACGTTCTCGCGCATGACCGCAAGAACGCGGTCGCCAATCTGACGCGTGGCGTTCAGGAGATGCAGGCGCATCAATATTCGAACGCGCGCGCCGCCTTCGGCAAGGACGCCGCCGACCGTCAGACCGATATCAAGAGCATCCTGCTGACCGCCTGGACATATGCGGGCGCCAAAGACACGCGCCGCGCCCTGGCTACTCTCGACAAACTGCACGGCGAAGGTTTCTCCGTGCTTCGCGACTACCACGCGGCGCTGATCGCCGATCTCGGCGGGAACAAGGCGGAGGCGGAACGGCGGTTCAAAGCAGTTTTGAACTCCGCGCACACGGTGCTGCGTCTCATCGCCGCCTATGCGCGCTTCCTGTCGAGCCACGGC
>PLAI01000030.1 GCA_003134075.1 Methylocystaceae bacterium
CACAGAGCCGCATGATGACGGGCGAGCAGCCGCAACCGCTGTTCCCCCAGGGGATTTGGACGAACTGCTTTCCATCAAGACGCACCTCTCCCATCGTTTGGCTCGAACCCATGACGCGCGAACGCCCTATGCCGTGGACGCCACGGGCGGCGACAGCTCCGCGACGAGCCAATGGGCTGCTTTGGGTCATGTGCTGAAATGCTCAGTTGGAGCAAATCTCGTCCGCAATGCATTCGAAGGCTGTCATCGCCGGCCGGCGTCGTTGCTCGGCTTCGATCCAATTTGCAATGGGAAAGTTTGATCCCAATTTTATGGCGGTCACGGAAAATCGATTTTCCCCTTTCAGAGTGCACTGGCAATTTCACGCTATCGCCCGCGCCCCTGACGTGCGCGGCCCGCAACCCCATCCTCCCACGAAACCTCGAAGCTTGGCGGAGTTTTTCAAGGTAGCCAGTCGATCAATCATTGACCGCGCGGCGCAATTGGATAGCATCGTCGAGCCGGATGCCGTGAGAGTAATCTCAATTTCGTCCAGGCCGCCCCGCGCAGGAAACACGCCTCAATGTCCGAGCACAAAGCCAACGTCGAATGCGCGCGCAACGGCACCGACTTCGGCTACAAGAATTACAGTCGCGATCACGTTTGGCGATTCGACAACGGGATCGAGGTGTTGGGCTCCGCCGCGCGCGCCTATCTGGGTAATCCACAACGTGTCGATCCCGAGTCTGCTTTTGTCGCGGCGCTCTCGAGTTGCCACATGCTGACTTTCCTCGCCCTCGCGTCGAACAAAGGCTTTGCTGTCGACGGCTACGAGGACAATGCCGTCGGATTCCTCGAGAAGAACGCCAATGGCAAGCTCGCCATGACGCGCGTTGACTTGCACCCCGAGATCGCTTTCAGCGGGGTCACGCAGCCCACACAAGCTGACCTCGATTGGTTGCATGACAAGGCGCATCGCGAATGCTTTATCGCCAATTCTGTGACGACACAGGTCAGGGTCCTGCCAGCAAAATAGCAGGTCATGCCGACTCCATCGCGGCCGCGAAGCGCGAGGCGCTCGAAGAAGCTGGCCTTCAGCTGCGCTCGCTAGAGTGCATCGCCACCGTTTGGACCATGCCCGGCATTTCAACCGAGCGAATGACTCTTTACCTCGCGGCGCACCGGCCTACTGATCGTATTACGAGGGGCGGCGGCGTTGCGACCGAGCATGAGAATATTTCGGTGGTCGAGATCGAACTCGGCAAGCTCGCTGAGTTAATGGACGCCGGCGAGGTTGGAGACATGAAGACGCTCGCGCTGGCGCAAGCCCTGAAAATGAGGCGCCCTGAACTGTTTCCTCGAACATCCGATAAGGGCTCGTGAGCTCTTATGTGTCCGTCCGCGCGAGCAGCAAGGCGCCTGGGCTGCGTTTGCCAATATACCATGCCTGATTGCTTGCGCAGAGAGCTCCTTTGTTCGCGCAACTTTCCTTCCGTAAATTNNTCCGCGTGGCCAATTTCGTGCGAACATCAAAGCCACTGGAGCTGGCTACGCGGGCACGCGGTCAGAACGTCAATCTCCACAGGCAATCAAGAACGACAAGCACACGAATTCCATAAAACCAATCGCCGATTGAACAATGGGTTTGATCAGCGTGTCGGGCGTGGCCGCGTGGCCAATTTCGCGCAGACATCGAAACTGCTGGGTCGGGCTACGCGGCCACGGTCAGAACGTCAAAAACTCAACCAATCGAGAAAACACGCCTACGGACACCAGAAAACGTAATTGATAATTGGACAGCGTGTCGGGCGTGGCCACGTGGCCAATTTCGTGCGGACATCAAAACTGCTGGAGCCGGTTTCGCGGCTACGGTCGGAACGTGAATCGCGTCGAGCAATCCAGCATGACATGCACACGGATACCAGAAAACGAGATCGACGCTTCGACAATCGAATTGATCCGCGTGTCGCGCGTAACCACGTGGCCAATTTCGTACGGACGCGGAAACCGCTGGGGTGGCTACGCGGCCACGGTCGGAACGTCAAGTCGTTGGGTGATAGAAAATGACATGCTGACCAAAGCTATGAAACCCAGGGACCAGATGGACAATGGGTTTGATCAGCGCGTCACACGTGACCGCGTGGCCGAATTCACGGGAGCATTCAAACAGGACAATGCTGCGGCGGGCCACGAGGCCACGCGTGACACGCGCATTAACACGGCGACAATTCAATGAGCCTGTGCCGCCTGCGTGCAGTTGTTCACCTTGTTTTTTACGCATGGTCATTCAGCCAGTTTTGACCCAGGGGTGTGCCGCAAATTCACAGAAGTAATGTTGCGCGAACGAGGAAGCGACAGGTCGCGCGCTCGCAACGCCCGAATACCCCGAGATTGTCGATCATTACCGTCATGCTACGCGAAAAGCCCACTCCGCCGGTTTCGACGGCCTCGTGATCCATGTGCCAACGGCTTTGTCATCAACTAGGCGGATTCTGACCCGAAGCGCAACGCCATCTAGTGGTTAAAATCTGACGCTTGGAGCCCTGTTTCAGGCTGTGAGCGGACCATGCTTCCGCGCCATTAGATACAGTCCCACCAAATGGGAGCTTGAACGCTAGTCAAACGTGTGAGCTTCGGCATCCGTGATTTCATCCAGTCTCGGCCACTGAGCGGGATCGTCGGGTAAACCCTTTTTCCAGATCCTCAGCTTTGCTGCCGGAATCCCATCGTAGACAGCTATCGATCCCCTACGCCTCGCCACCTCAATGAGAACGTCATTGTGGGGTTTTTCTGGTGTGTCCTCTCGTATCAGGCGCGCAAGTCGCCAATCATAGGACCAATCTAGGCCCAGCCGGCCAGGCAAGTCGGCACCTTTCGTGGCCAGCCGAACAAGGGGACCATCGTGACTGCTTCGCGGACGAAGTTCAGTACCAATCGGATGCAGGCACAGGATTTGTCGTCCGGTTGCTCCGAATTGGTCAAAGACCTTCTGTGGACAACTGCCTACATCATGCGGCAGAAGCCCGTGCTTCCGTATTTGAGCAAGCCGATCGTGAGACGTGTCGTGCGTGAACCAGTTGTATTCGCGGGCCAAGCGGTCCCGCCCAGCCTGCATGTCCTCAAATAGCTCGTCGTAGATGTCGTATGCCATTGTGAGTTATCTCCATGCCATAGCTGCGGCATCGCCCGTTACAGAGTGCCGCATGCCGAACGCGTGGGAGCCGGCGAAGGCTAGCGCTTGTCTCATTCCATGTTGCGGGAACCAAGCGTTAGATTTCGACCACTAGCGCCTTGGATCGCTAACGAAAAGCGCGATCTCCCAAGCCAAACCGCCGCCTTTCGCAAGATTGATGGGGGCGAGGCCGGCGCTAAAGGGACCAAGATCGAGCCGGTTCAATGACGTCGGGCTTTGCACTTCGCGTTAGAATTCCTGCCAGTTCCTGCGCGACAGCACGAGCCTCCACGCTGGTGGCCGCCGACAAGTAATGGCGGTCCGCGCCGAAGCGTTCGAACCCGCCAAACCCAGACTCAATTTGCGGCGACGCTCTGCCTAGAACGACAGAAACTCATCGATGGTCCGCGACCAATTTATTTCGACGAAACGGTCGCCGCAACGTCCTGCCTGTCGCGTTACCGGCCGCGACACCCGATCGCTTCCACCGCGTCGGAGAATCCCATGTCAGCAACCTTGAGATGCCCACATTGCGAGCGACGGCTCTTTTCTGTCGTCCGCGCGAATCTGCCGGTGAGCGGTGGATTGCCTCCTCGCTCTAAGCTTCTCGCATTCGCCTGTCCCTCTTGCCGAACTCCGATCGGAGTCGAGCTGGTCTTTGACATTCCTCACATGGCGCACGCGGCAAACGTCGCGCGTCTCCTGCCCACGAGTTCGCTGGGCGAACGAAAAATCTCGCGAAACGGGCTAATGAATAAGATCGGCGGCAACGCCGACGAGTTCATCGACCTCAAGAACGAGGTGATCCATTCGCCGACCGACGATGCGGCAAAATACTGCGAGGGTTTCAAAAGACACTTGAGCGACGGCACCGGTTAACCGCGCTGTCCGCCTTTTCTCCGAGTTTCGCTGAATCGCCCTGTCTCGACATCAAGGCGTCTATCGCTGAGCGAAAGCTGGCTTGCGTTGGCCGGGTGCTGGTGTTTTCGGTTTGGGGGCGGCAATCAAACCCTCGCGAATAGCAGTCTTGCGGGCGAGCTTGCGAGCGCGGCGAATAGCTTCCGCTTTCTCCCGCACTTTTCTTTCAGACGGCTTTTCATAGGCGGACCGGAGCTTCATCGCTCGGAATATTCCCTCGCGCTGCATTTTTTTCTTCAGGAATTTCAACGCCTGGTCGATGTTATTGTCGCGGACTGTAACGAGCAAAATATCTCCAATCTGACTCTGGCCAACCGTAGGTGCGGCACATGAAGCCGTCACGCCAGCCCGAGGTCGCCAAGCTCTGGCCCCTTGAGTCAGCGCCACCATAGCACGTTTCGCCTTTCAGTTTCGGTGTAAATTGTCGATGGGGCGGGTCGCCTGTGTTGTATTCTTGTTCGCTGGGGGTGGAGTTCCTTGACGTTGCTCGCCTTGTCGCCGGGCAGCACATCGGCGAATACAATGTCGATCCCGAGACTCTTCGCGATGCGCTCCGGCGTGCCCTTATTGTCCCCGGTGAGCATGGCGACGTCGACGCCGCGAGCGCGCAGTGCTCCCGGCGTTTTGATCGTCCCCGCTGACCCGCAAATGTCCGAGTTGGGTCTTGTGTCACGAGCGTCGCCGGTCCAAACGGCGGCGCGCAACTGTATGAGAGATGAAGGAAGGCACTTCGAGGTGTCGGCAACCAGGTGTTGATCTCAAGCCACCGCAAGCTGCTGTCGACAAAAGCGATGGTGGTGAACGTTGCGGAAAAGTCGGAACAAGATTTCGGCAGGCACGATTGAGAGAGGCGAGTGCAAGCAAACCGTCGATGAAGTGTCGAAAGCGGATTAGGCGATGTCAGAACCGGGGGGTGACCCTTCCTCCGGGATCAGCTTGGGGGACGCCCTGAGACTGCCCAAGCGGCATCCGGCGTGTAGGCGGCGCGAAGCTCAATCAGGCTCTTGTATGGAACGTGAGAACCTTGCCTGCAATGCCAAGGGAAAAGGCGCAAGCGGCTCCCACCGCGAGGCCGAAAGTACCGATGCGCTGGCGAGGGGCGGACTGCTCCGTAGTAGCTAGGAAGCGGGTGTAATGCTCGTGGAGCGAAGGGGGCAGGTCATCGCCGTTGAAATTGGACCAACCGGTCATGCTGGGAGGGGTCCAACGGTTCAGCGGAAGGCGGCAGCCTTCGTGCGATGGCACGAGCCGGATGATGCGAGAGTATCAAGTCCGGNNTCTGTGAGAGGCTCGGGGTGAAATTCCCCGGGCCTACTCGGCAAAAACGGTCCAATGACAACTGCTTGCGGCATTCCGTGTCACGGGTATCAACCGTTGTGTTTTGACCACTAGAGTGGTCGCCAACTGGAATGCCGTCGTCGGGCACGACGACACCGTCTGGCATCTGGGCGATTTCGCCCACGGCGCCGACGCCAAGCACATTCGCTCGATCTTCCATCGGCTGAATGGGATCAAGCGGCTTGTCATCGGCCACGACGACCGCGCCGAGACGCTCGACCTGCCATGGGCGGTGCCGCCGACACATCTGGCGACCGTCGGCGTCGACGGCGTCCGCGTCGTCATGTGCCACTACGGCCTGAGGGTGTGGCCGGGCATGCGCCGCAAGGCCATCGCGCTCTGCGGCCACTCGCATGGGCGGCTGCCGGGAACCTCCATGTCGCTCGACGCCGGCGTCGATTGCAAGGGATTCGCGCCGGTCGGCATGGACGGCATCCGCCGCCGACTGCGGACCCTGCCTGAGCATCCCGACCCCGAGGGCGATCCCGGCGGGCTTGCAGGAGGACGAGGCATGACAGGCGACAACGAAAGGGACGGGGTAGCCGCGCGCCGGAAAGGCGTCGATTTCGCTATCGAGAACACGCGTCTCTCGGGCGGGACCGTGAGCGTGGAAGCGCGGCGTCTGCTGGAGGAATGGGTGACGGGAAAGCTGACGGACGACGAGCTTCTCGCGGCGTCCGCCCTCGGCAAGAGACCCACGAAGACGCTGCCCGCCGCGCCGGTCGAGCCGGCGGACGAGATCGAGGAGGAGAACGGGAAATGAAGCTGCTGATCCTTTCCGACCTCCGCACCGAGTTCGTCGCGCAGTGCTGGGCGCTGCCCGAGGAACTGCCCGACTTCGACATCTGCGTGCTGGCCGGCGACATCGCCGGGTCGCCGGAGAAGGGCGTCGATTTCGCCGCGACGGCGCCGGCGCTCGCGGGCAAGCCGATCGTCTATGTCCCGGGCAATCACGAATTTTATGGCGGCGAGATCGAGAACCGGCTGCGCGTCGGCAAGGAGGCCGCCGTCGGCACGAACGTGTGTCTGCTCGACCGCGACATCGCCATCATCGCCGGCGTGCGCTTCGTCGGCGCGATCCTTTGGACGGACTACGCGCTTTATGGGCAGCAACCGTGGACCATGGCGATGGCGGCGCGCGGGCTGAACGACCACGTGCGGATCGAGCGCCGCGGTCCGCAAGGCGCCCTGCGATTCACGCCGGCGGACGCCCTCGCGCGCCATCTGGCCGACCGGGCCTTCATCGAGGATGCGCTGGCGACGCCCTACGACGGCCCGACCGTCGTCGTGACCCGTCACGCCCCGCATCCAGGCTCCGTGGCGCGCCGGTTCGCGAACGATGCCCTGACGCCGGCCTTTGTCAGCGACCTGTCGGAGGTCATCGATGGTTACGCGCCGGCGCTGTGGATTCACGGCCACGTGCACGACAACTTCGACTATCGCGTCGGCGCGACCAGGGTCTCCAACCCGAAAGGCTACGGGCCGATGCGGCCGGGGAAGCGGATCGAGAATATCGCGTTCGATGTCGGGAGGGTGGTGGAGGTTTAATTATCAAGCCCGTACGATGCAACGTCATGCAAAGTCTTGACACTGACCGTATCCGTGCGACCGTCGATAACGGGTGCGAAGGCTCAGATGTTCACGCTCACCGCTTGATTGATGGCAGCGACGACGATTGGCGCGGTCGTGATGGAGCTTCCGGAATTAGAGGCGGCCGAGGAAACCGAACTCGATGTCGAAGGTCTGGAACGCCTAGGAGCACAAGGAGAGTTGCGTTCGAGCTTCCGTAATGGTCTCTTAAGATCCCTCTGGGGTTAATGACGGGTCGATTTGATTGCCTCTTTCTGGACTTCGATCCAGTTATAGCCGGGTGGCGTCGCTGTCGAGGAACGAAGGGAGAGGGGCAAATGGCATCGGCAAAGCAGATCGTCGCTCTCCTGAGCAGCCACGTGCAAGGCGACGAGGAACAGTTCCTTTCGATCGCACTCCAAGTCGCGGCAGCGGAGGCCCGGCAAGGTCGGGGCGACACTGCTGACGAATTGAAGCGCCTCGTTCAGAAGGCCCGCGATCGTCGTCGTTCAGCGGGCACCGGCCAAGCTGCGATCCCGCTCGCTCGTCCCAAAGGAGAGCTAGCCGGGCTTTTGGAGGCCGGTTATCCGCAGACGAAGCTGGGCGATATGGTGCTGGACGGCGAGACGCGCAAACGGTTGCAACGTCTGCTGAAGCAGCAAAATGGCCGCGCAAAGTTGCGCGATCATGGCCAGCGGCCCGCGGCGCACCTCCTGCTGGTCGGACCTCCCGGCACGGGCAAGACCATGACGGCGAGCGCGATGGCTGGCGAACTCGGGCTGCCGCTGTTCACTCTTCGCTTGGACTCTGTCTTCACACGATACTTGGGCGAGACTGCCTCAAAGCTAAGGCTTGTATTCGACCAGATCGCGGCGATGCGAGGTGTCTATCTGTTCGATGAGTTCGATGCGATCGGCGCCAAGCGCGGCTCGGCGCATGATGTCGGCGAGATGCGCCGAGTGTTGAACTCGTTTCTCGCGTTCATGGAAGAACCCAACGCGACGGACAGCATGGTCGTCGCGGCGACCAATCACCCCGACTCATTGGATCACGCCTTGGCGAGACGATTCGACGAAGTGATCGAATATCCACTTCCCGACCCTGAAGCCGTCAAAGAACTGATGGGGCGACGATTGGGCAAGTTCGCTTCCGGCAACTTCGACTGGACGCCGATCCTCGAAGCCGGGCAAGGTCTCAGCCAAGGGGAAATCGTTCGCGCGGTTGACGAGGTGGTCAAGGACGTCATTCTCGACGGCAGTCGTGTCGACGCATCCACACTGGTGGAGGCGCTAAAGGATCGCCATTCCTACCGTTCGCGATTCGCGCCACTTGCTTAATGCTTGAGCGCATCCGATCCTTGGTTGCAACTGACACGATTCGTGGATCTAGATACCCATGCCCGGCAACCCAGCCGACGGGAACCGGACGTTCCCCCATATCGACATAGGCGCAAGGAAAGACGCGACCGCTTATTCCCCGGTGACCGCGCCTGTTAAAGCGCCGCTGCTACGGGAAAACTACGCGACTCACGCTGCCCAACTCCTTACGCAGTTACAGGCCGCTTTCGTCGCCGTGCCGCTGCGCGCGCCAACGGAGCCCCTTCCGCCGGGCGTTATTCCGGGCGTACTCGTCGAAGTCGAGACGATGGCGCCGAAGCTGAAACCCAAGAAAGTTCCGGATCTCGATTTCATCCAACAAGACATCAGGGTGCTGCAAACGCATCTGACCGAAGACAAGACGGAAGTCGGCGTCCTGTTCGTTCCGGATCGCTCCCGTGCGTTTCTCCAACAACGAATGACCGCCTATGGCGCGGCTCCTCCGAGCGGCGGGACGCGCCCGTTCATCGCCGAATTCGAGGTGGTCGAGGCCATCCGAGCGGCGGGAGCTGAATCTCTGTTTGTAGGGAGGGACTCCTTCGAAACGGTCCAGGCGATCTGGTGGGAGTTCTGGATCCTTAGGGACGGCATGGCGCACGTTTTAGCCATGGCGCAGCGCCAGCGCGTTGACGTGCACCGGAGCAAGCTGCTGTTCCCCGACATCGGGATCGTGTTCGTGCACGCGACCTCTGCCCAAGTTTGCAGTCTTGTCTCCGATGCGTCGGGCCAAGTTGCTGAGATCCGAAAGGCGACGGCGACACCTGACGTGATGCTCGACAACAACCGGGCCGTTGGGCAAGCGGACTGGGTCGACGATTTGGTGCTGCGGACAGTGCCTCCAACAGAGGACGCCCCCGCCGTCTGCATTCATGATACCGGGATCGCCGCCGCCCACCCCTTGATCGAACCGGGCCTCCGAAGAGCATTGGCCTACGATGATGCTTGGGGAACCGGCGATGATGCTCCGTGGGGCGGCCACGGGACTCCAATGGGCGGGCTCGTTCTCCACGATGATCTGTTCTACCAATTCCAAGGTCGCGGGCCGCATCCGCTGACGCATTGGCTGGAATCCGTGAAGATCCTGCCGCCCGGCGGGTTTCCTCCAACGGAGCCGGCGAACTACGGCGACATCACCGTCGGAGCCATCGCGAAAATCGAAGTCGAAGATCCTAGCCGCGCACGCGCGCACTGCCTCGCGATCACCGACGACGCGTTCGATCCGTCGCGCCCGTCGACCTGGAGTGGAGCCATCGACCAAGCCTGCGCCGGATCGACCGCCGGGGACGACGACGACGGACCGCGCAGACTGTTCTTCATCGCTAGTGGGAACACGGCCGACGACGGCAAGATCGACGACGTCCTTGTCCTGCGCGCGTTGGAAGATCCCGCCCAAGCTTGGAACGCCGTCACCGTTGGGGGCTATACCGCAAAGGACGCTATTCACCCGCCAAACAGTGGGCTTAGGCCGGCGGTGAAGGCGAACAACAGAAGTCCATACAGCCGCGGCTCGGTAGGCTTCGACCGCTCGCTCATGCCATTCAAGCCGGAGGTCGTCTTCGAAGCCGGCAACATGGCCGTGGACAGATCGGACGACTGTCGGTCGCATGAATCCCTGTCGCTAATCTCAACCGGTTCATCGCCGCTTTCGAAGCCTCTCGTTCCGTTCTGGGCGACGAGCGCGGCTACGGCGGTGGCGGGGAATTTCTTTGGCCAACTCATGGCCGCATTGCCCAATCGTTGGGAGGAAACCTACCGCGCCCTGATGGTCCACTCAGCCGAGTGGACGGTGCCCATGCGAAAACGAATGAGGGCCTTCAGTAACCGGAAAACCAATCATCCGCTCCTCCGCGAGTTCGGATTTGGCGTGCCCAACATCGACCGTGCTCTGCGTTCGGGCCGCAATGACGTCACTTTGATGGCTGAGACGGCAATCCAACCCTTCGGTCTTTCGGCTGACCGCACGCGGGCCGTGTTCAAGGATATCCATTATTATCGATTGCCTTGGCCATCGTCCGTGTTGCAGCAGATTGAGAACGAGATCGTAGATCTGAGGATCACGCTCTCGTATTTCCCGGAGCCAAATCTCAATCCGCGAGCAGCTACTCGTCCCGAGACGTACCGTTCCTATGGTCTCCGTTTCAAACTCAAGCGAAGTGACGAAACGGAGGATCATTTCCGTCAAAGGATCAACAAGTCCGAACGTGAAGCCGGCGCGAGTTTTGGCTCCGATGGTCTCGCTGGAAACTGGCTGGTGGGCCCCGGATCCGTCTCGGCGGGCTCACTCCATTGCGATATCTGGCGCGGACGCGCCATCGACCTTGCCGCGATGGATATGATCGCGGTCTACCCCGTCACCGGTTGGTGGAAGACCCATATCGGGCAGCGCAAAGCGGAGGCCGTTGGGCGCTACGCCCTCCTTGTTTCCATCGACGCCCGCGGACGAGAAGTCGATCTCTATTCCGAGATCGTCAACTCGTTGGCGATTGACGTGCCCATCGGCGTTTGATCCCGACCTTTCGTTTTGCCGACTCTGGCAAGCGGAGCCCTGACACCAAGTTCCGTCGATGCTAAACCGTGATTCTTCGTCACGAATCAGGTCGCCGTATGCATTCGATTTGCCCCATCGAGCGTGACGACAGCGTCACGGTTCCAGAATCCGATTCCTTCGTCCTCGCCGGCCTGATCCTGTTCGGGGGGCGCTGGAAGGCGCCGATGGCCCGCGCGCTCGGGGTGACCAGGGGTATCCATCCGGCGTAGCAC
>PLAI01000228.1 GCA_003134075.1 Methylocystaceae bacterium
GCTGATGATCTGGGGCGAGCGGGATGTAGCGCTCGATTTGTGCTGTCTCGAGGGAACCGAGCGTTACGTGAAGAATTTGCGCATCGAGCGCCTGCCGCGCGTCACGCATTGGACCCCGGAGGACGGCGCGCGCGAGGTCAATGCGCTGCTCGAAGAGTGGCTTTAGGCGCCGCTTCCCTCCTTCTTCCACAAATGGGAGAAGGTAGGCGCCCCGCCTGGTTGAATCCTTCCCGCGCCTTTCCCTCTTGTCTTCGGGTTCGCGCGATGTAGGAATTGCCCGCGCATGGCGGCGCGGAGGGGAAAGATGCGCGATTATTTGAGATTTTTTTGCGTTCTCGCAGCCGTGCTTTGCGCCGGCGCCTCGCGCGCGGCCAGCGACGCCGATTGGAGCGAGTGCAAGCGGGAGGATGGCGACCGCGCCAAAATCATCGCCGCCTGCGCGCGCATCGCGGGCGACAAGCACTCCCCTCCGCGCGATCGCGCTATCGCGCTCAACAATCGCGGCAACGCCTATCAGACGAACAAGGACTTCGGACGCGCCATCGCCGATTACGACGCGGCGCTGCGGCTCGACCCCAATCTCGCCCACACCTATCTCAATCGCGCCCTGGCCCTTAAGGGGGAGGGCGAATACGCCCGCGCCCTCGCCGACGCCAATAAGTCGCTGGAACTCGAGCCCGCCGATCCCGTCGCGCTGCGCGGACGCGGCGACATCTACGTAGCGAGAGGCAAGAGGGCCGAGGGCGATCTCGACGCCGCGATCGCCGATTACACCGAGGCGATCCGGCTCGATCCGCGCGACTCGATCGCCTATCGCCACCGCGGCCTGGCCTATGAGGCCAAGGGCGACGGCGAACACGCGAGCGCCGATTACAACATGGTGATCCAGCTCAGGACGAAATAGGCCGTCCCGCCGCCCTTTCGCGGAAGGAAAAAGCGGCGCCGGCGCCACAGTTCGAGGATTTTCGCGCCGTTGGCGGCTTGCGTGGTTGACATGCGGGCCAATCGTGGGATTCTGCCGGCGCTGGAGGTCCGCCGTCGCGGGCGCTTTAAGACCAGAACCTGGGCTTTGGCGTTTCGGCCGATGGAGCGCGGGCTTTATTTAAAGGAGAACATCCATTCGACGTCCAATGAAGAGCACTGCGGCCCCGCAAAAGGAAGGCCTCAGAATAAACAAGGAGATTCGCGCGCGAGAGGTTCGGCTGATCGATTCTGAAGGCAAGAATCACGGCGTGGTTCCCTTCCCGCAAGCGCTGGAGCTTGCCGACACCGCCGGCCTCGATCTGGTCGAGATCGACCCGAACTCCGAACCGCCCGTTTGTAAGATATTGAATTACGGACGATTTCGTTTTCTCGAACAAAAGCGCGCGGCCGAGGCGCGCAAAAAGCAGAAGATCGTCGAGGTCAAGGAGATCAAGCTGCGCCCCGGCATTGATGATCACGATTACGACACCAAGATGAAGGCGGCGCGCCGCTTCTTCGAGGAAGGCGACAAGGTGAAGATCACGTTGCGCTTCCGCGGCCGTGAAATCGCGCATCAGGACATCGGCTATCGGCTGATGACCAGGGTCAAGACCGAGACCGCGACGATCGCCAAGGTTGAGTTGGAGCCTTCGATGGAAGGCCGACAAATGATCATGGTGCTGTCGCCGCGCTAGTCGCGGCGGGCCTTCCGCTCATTCCATCGATGGCTGTTCCGCGAAAATGTCGAACCGTTGGTTTCCCGAGCCTTGCCGGCGGCGCGCCGCGGTTTTCGCCTGTCTCGCCGCGCTGCTGACGGGCCAGGGCCCCATCGCGCGCGCGCAGATCTCCCTGCCGGGCGCCGTCGCGCCGGAGCCGGAGGGCGCGGTCGCGGAAGGCGTGACGCATCCCGCTGCCAAGCCAGCGCGTAAAAGGGCGCGCGCGGGCGACGCGGAGGAGCAAGCGGCGGCGGGCCCGGCGATCGCGCCGAAACCCCCGACCGACGACGCCATCGTCGGCAAGCCGCTTTATCAGGACGGCGAGCGCAGCATCGTGGAGTTTCAGCGAGTCGGCGGCGAGACGCGGCTTTCCCGGCTGACGCTGACAGGAGACCGCATGTCGCGCTCCGGCGACAGTTGCCGCGTCGACGTGTCGGAGACGCCGCTCAAGCTGACGCCGCGCGAGGGCGACTCTGGCCTGCGCCGCTATCGGGTCGAGTTCCCGGCCTGTCCGTTCAGCTTCGACGTGCTCGACGGCGCCATTCTCGTCTCGAACGAAGGCGGCGCTTGCGAAATCAAGGCCGCCGACTGCCGCGTCGATCCCACGGGCCTCTGGGGCGAGAAGGATTTCGACGAGAAACGCGGCAAGCAAATGCTGGGCACCCGCGCCCGCGTCGAAAAGACCGTGCGCGCGGATTTTCGCGAGCTCTACGTCAAGAACAAGAAGGACAAGCCGCTGCGCAAACTGCTGGTGCGCGAGCAGGCGGGCTTCTCCTCGCGTCGCGAGGAGATTTGCCGCAACTATGTGCAAGAGGCGGACTACGGCTATTGCGCGCTGCGCGTGACCGAGGCGCGCGCCCTGACGCTCGGCACGCAGCTCGCGGAGGGAATCAAGCGTCCGCCGGGCCTCAACGACGACGACGAAGCGCCGCGCAAGAAGGGGCGGAAGAAATAGCCGAGATTCTAGCATCCGCGGCAATCCGCGACCGTCCGTCGCGCCCCTTGTTTTCATAGCCTTTCAGCCCGATAACTGTCTCTTGTCGTCCGCCGCCGTCCGCCTCGATCCACGTCGCGGAATAAGCGCGAAAGTAAGCGCGGACGCCGGGGCGATTCAAGCCAGGCCCGGGCTTACTTTTGATCGGACAATCGAGCGACGCGAGGGCGTCGGCCAGCACAGGGAGGCTCGCCGGGCGCTCTTCGGCGGTCTCAGGTAGACCTGCCGCCCGCCCTTCAAGCCGCGCCCACGGGCTGAATCTGGCGCGCCGCGCGGCGCTAAGTCCGGCTGCTAGACCCAAGTGCGGCTGCGCTGAGCCGGCCCACCTGATTCACTCGCAAGTGATTCGCTCGCCGCCGCGCTTTTACCCCCACTATCCACACTTAGTTGGGGACGGCATTCACGTTTTGTCGCGCGCGGATCGCCCGGAAAATAAGGCGAAACGCATGAATCCTGTCTATAACGTCAGCGACAATGTGGCTGAAAACAAAAAAGCCACTTGGGTGCGCGTCTCTTTCACGGCATATCATTCGTCGGGCCGCGATGATGGCTCGAAGACAAACCGTGATGGAGACTACTACATTGGTAATTGCAGTGATCGACTTCGCAATATCCGTCCTGCATGTGGCTTTGGCTATCGCCTATGCGGCGGCGGCCTCAGTCCACATGCAGGGTTAGAACTGGACTCTTAACAAGCCGCCCTCACGAGTTGCCGCTCGTGAGGGCACTCTGGCGTAGCAGACTGCGAGCGCCGGGGAAAACCAAAAAATTTGTCATCCACTATTTTGCTATTGCGCCCGGGCGGCGAATGCGAGGCCCTCGGCGCGTACTTCCGGTGTCCGAGGCGCTTTTCGCCTTTAGGACCTGTGGGCATTGCGCTCCTCATGCCGACTGATAGCGCCTTCCAATTCGGCGATCCGAATTAGCAAATCTTCCTCAGTTGACGGCACGAGGTTCGCGTCATCGCCCGGCAAATTAATTCGGAATCCGTGATCCATCAGTTCAAGCTGCTTTCTGGCGGCCTCCAAATGGAAATGCAAAATCTACGATATGCGATCCATCTCCGTCTCCTTGCTTTCCGCTAAGAACGGCATGGAGATCGGGCTAGCGCGGGCCCGCGTCAAGGGGAAAATTTCAAACTAAGACACTACCGGAGTCTGGCGGCGATCGGCATGAAATGCGAAACGCCAGCGCGTACTTCCGGCATCTGGCGTTCGCGGCCGCAAGCTGCAGATCGCGGACCTTTTGCGACATATACGCGAGATTTCGCACGATACAACCACGGCGCGCGACAGATCGGCGGGTTCGCGTGACAGCAGCGGCGCCCGTTCAAAAAGTAAGCGCGAAAGTAAGCACCTCAAACGCCTTGAAAACAAAGCGCGATTAAAACAAGAGCTTGAAAAACAAGCGCGCGGAAGAAGTAGCCGCTCACCCGCCCTTGCGCGTAAGCAGCCCCTTGGCCGGATCATATGCGCGCAGCGCGGCGATCAGGAACAGGCTGGCGTAGATGACGACCGCCGCCAGCGACTCCCAGGAAATGTGCTCGTAAAAGGCGAAGCGGATCAGTTCCACCGCATGGGTGAAGGGATTTAGCGCGCAAAAATAATACAGCCAGGGGCCGGACTCCTTCACGCGCCACAGCGGATAGAGCGCGGAAGAGGCAAAGAACATCGGGAAGATCACGAAGTTCATCACCCCCGCGAAATTTTCGAGCTGCTTGATCAGCGAGGACAGCAGCATCCCGAGCGCGCCGAGCATCAGACCCGACAGCGCCAGCGCCGGCAGCACGGTGAGATAACCCCATTTCGTCGGCGGCTCGATGTCCCAGAAATAAGCGACGATCAGATAGGCATAGACCTGCAACACCGACACCGCGACGCCGGCGAACAGTTTCGAGCCAAGCAAAAACCAGCGCGGGAAGGGCGAGACAAGCAGCGTTCGCATATTGCCCATCTCGCGGTCGTAGACCATCGACAGCGACGACTGCATGCCGTTGAACAGCTGAATCATCGCCATCAGGCCCGGTGTGATGTAGACCTCATAGAGCACATAGGTGTCATAGGGCGGGATGATCGACACGCCTAGCACCGAGCGAAACCCCGCCGCGAAGATGAACAGCCAGACGAGCGGCCGCACCAGCGCCGAGACGAAGCGCTCGCGCTGGTGCAGGAAGCGCAAAGCCTCGCGCCAGACGATCCCGCCGAGGCAGATCGCATATTGCGCTGATGTGAAGGCGCGCGCCTGCTCCCTCTCCCCGCTTGCGGGGAGAGGGCCGGGGTGAGGGGCCGGGGCGGTTGTCATCAATGTCGCCTATCGCTTTTGCGCGCGCGCAATGTTCAGTGCTGGCAAATGCCCCAAGCCCCTCACCCTAACCCTCTCCCCGCGCGCGGGGAGAGGGGATCGCCTCCGCCGTCAGACCTTCGAACGCCTCGCCAATCGTCGCGACGCCCTGCGCCCTCACAATTTCGGCCGCTGTTCCGTTCGCCAGCATCTTGCCCCGGTGCAGCACGATCACCCGATCGCCGGGCTCGATTTCATCGATCAGATGCGTCGTCCACAGCACGGCGAGTCCCTCGCGCCTCACCAATTCGCGCACATGCGCCAGAATATCGGCGCGCGCTTTAATATCGAGGCCGACGGTCGGCTCGTCCAGCAGCAGCAGTTTTGGCGCGTGCAGCAGCGCCCTCGCGATTTCGACGCGGCGCATCTGCCCGCCGGAAAGATCGCGCGCCTTATCGCTGGCGCGGTCGGCGAGTCCCGCCCGCTCCAGCGATTCTCGCGCGAGGCGCTTGCCTTCGAGCGGACCAATGCCGTGCAGCGCGGCGTGATAGAGCAGGTTCTGCGTCACGCTGAGTTCAAGATCGAGCGTGCGCGCCTGAAACACGACGCCAAGCCGCCGCAGCGCCTCGCCCGGCTGTTTGGCGACGTCGAAGCCGAAGATGTCGACGCGTCCAAAGCCCGCCGAATAGAGCCCGGTGACCAGCGAAAACAGCGTGCTCTTGCCGGCGCCGTTGAGCCCCAGCAGCACGGCGAAGGAGCCGCGCTCAAGCGAAAAGCTCACATCATCGAGCGCCTTGCGCGCGCCATAGGCGTGCGAGAGTTTTGTCACGCTTAGCGCCGGCGCGTCGGTCATGAGAAAGACCCGATGCGAGTACACGTCATTGCGAGCGGAGCGAAGCAATCCAGGGTGACCGGGCGACTCCCAGATTGCCGCGTCGCCGCGCTCCTCGCAATGACTGACGTGGCGAAGGGCGCGGAAAAACTCATTTCGGCGCCACCACGACGCCCCAGGGAAACGCCCCGACCGGAATCGATTTCACCACCTTGAGACTGGCGACATCGATGACCGACACGTCGTTGGAGACGCCATTGGCGGTCAGCAGATATTTTTCGTCGGGCGTGAATGCGAGATGCCACACGCGCTGTCCGACCAACAAATATTTGTCCACCTTCTTGCTCTCGGCGTCGATCGCCGCGACGCGGTTGGCCGGCCCCAGCGCCACGAAAGCGCGCTTGCCGTCCTTGGAGAACGAAATGCCGATCGGCTGAATCGCCTCTTTCGACAGCCCCGGAATTTCAAAACTGATCTTCTGCTTGACGACATGCTTGACCGGATCGATCACCGCGACGGTGCCGCCGACTTCCGACGACACCCACAGCTCGGAACCATCGGGTTTGAACTGCGCGAAGCGCGGGCGCGCGTCGACGAGAATATTGGCGATGATCTGCTTCGTATGCGTGTCGATCATATGCGCCATGTTCGTCGTTTCCGACGTATTGACGAGAATGTTTCCGTCGGGACTGACCGCCATGCCCTCGGGCTCGACGCCCACCGGCACGTCGCCAATCTGGCGCTTCGTTCGCGTGTCGATCATCGTGACGAGATTGTCGTTTTCATTGGAGACATAGACCGTATTGCCGTCGGGGCTCAGCGCCATTAGCTCGGGGTCGGGACCGGACGGCAGCTTTCCGGTGATTTGCAGCGTCTTTGTGTCGAGCACCTGAATCGAGTCGTCGTCGCCGGCGCAAATGAACAGTTCCGAGCCGTCCTTGGTCAGCTCGACGCCGCGCGGCCTGCGCCCGACCTTCACGGTCTTGATCGCCTGCAATGTATCGGTGTCGATGATGGTGATGCTGTTGCCTTTCTCGTTGCTGACGTAAGCGAGATAGGCGTTGGCGGGGGCTGGGGCGAGTAGCGCGAGGATAAGGAGCGCCCCCACACCAGCCCTCCTCCGCTTCGCGGGAGAGGGGGCGGATCGCGCCCTTTGCAAAAAACCCGACTCATGCCGGAGTAGCGCATTCCCTCTCCCGCGAAGCGAGGGAGGGCTAGGGAGGGGGTACTTGATCATCGCAGCCTGCATTTGGTTTCGGGCCGGTCGCGGCCGAGCGTGTCGAGTTCGCTGGTCTGGTGCAAATAGCCCTCCTGCGGCGAGACCGAGGCGACCATGCGTCCGTCCGAGAGCAGGATCGGCTGGCGCAGCTGCTGGTTCCAGTCGCGCAGCGTCAGCCGCACGCCCTTGAACGCGGCGATGGAGAACTCCGGCCCGGTCAAAAATTCGCGCAGTTTCGCAGGCTCGTTCGAGCCCGCGCGCGTCGCCGCCTCGCCGATCATCCGCATGGCGAGCCAGGCGCCATTGTCGCGCGCGTTCATCACGCGGCGAAAGGTCTGCATGAATCGGTTTTGCAATTGCTGCGCGCCCCATTGCTCATGCGCGCTGTCCCAATTGGTTGGGACGAGCCCGCCGGACCCCGCCACCGGGCGCGGGTCAAAAGTGCGATAGGGCAGGTAGCCCGCGAAAACTTCCGACTCGTCGGCGGCGATCAGCACGTCATAGGCCGGCGCGCTCTGTGTCAGCACGGGCATTTGCCGCTGCGTCTGCACCGAGCCCGAATCGCTGCGCCGGCCGCCGCCCATGTCCTCGAACACGCGCTCCTCGACGATTTTCGCGCCGAACTTCTTCGCGCTCGCGCGATAGGCGGCGGCCAGCAACTCGTCGTCGGGATGCGACCCCTTGATCAGCAGCCAGCGACTCCAGCGCTTCCACATCAGATATTGCGCGAGGCCGTCGGCCAGCATGCCCCGCGAGGGCGCGACATGCACGACATTTGCGCGGCAGTTTTCCTCGCGCAAACTTTCGTCGGTGGCGGAGATATTAAACAGCAGCGCGCCCGAAATCTTTGCGCGCTCGGACGCTTTCAGCAGCGCGTCGGCGGAAAGATCCGCGATGATCAGCCGCGCGCCTTCGCTCACGAGTTTATCCAACGCCGCGCCGGCGTCCTCGCCCTCGCTGAGTTTTATGTCGACAGTCGCAAAGGTCTGGCCGGTGAATTTGCCTGTGGTGTTGTTGTCGGCGGCGCCCATCAGCGCGCCGGCAAGCGCGTCGTCCTCGGCGGGAATGTCCTGAATGGAGAGGGTCTCGCGCGAATGCGCCTGCCGCAGCACGCCGACCTTGACCGCCAGNNGCTCCTTCATGCCGGGTTCAAAGCGTCGGATCAACGGGATTATTTGCCGGCGCCGCGCCCAACCTCTCCGCGAGGGGCGGGGAGGGGCCGCGCGTTAGAAAAACGCGCCCAAAATGCCGCCTGCGAGGCCGAAGACGACGGTGCTGGCGATGAGGGCCGGGAAGCCCAGCATGGCGCCGCCGAGAATGGCTCCGGCGATCGCGCCGACGCCGGCGAAGATCGTGACCTTAGGAGAAATTTCGCCTTCACCAATATTAGTGCCCATGGACGGTCTCCTTTTTGCGTTTCCCGACGCCGCGCAAGGCGCGGGCGTCTCCCGACCGCGCCGG
>PLAI01000087.1 GCA_003134075.1 Methylocystaceae bacterium
TGACTTCGATCATCTTCGTGCTCCGTATGCGCTTGGCGCGATCACACGCCGCGCGCCCGCTTCATGAACTGCCGGTTCGGCGTCGCGGTATCCATATTGCCGGGACAAGCCTTCCCCCCGCGCACGAGGGCTTGGACCGGTTAGCGGCGTCCGCCGACCCTTAAGTCTCGCTACCGGGACTTGCCTTCGAGGGACCATGTGACCCATGTCCAGTCGCCGAATCCGATTTGGTTTCGGCAACGCTCTTCGGATTTTTGGCGAAAGCTTTTGTCGGGCCGCCGATGCTGAAATCGAGAATGCCCGGGACCATGATCACCGCCCGCGGGTGGTGATCATTCTCCAGCATGGCGAAGNNGCGCCGCATAGCCCGGCTTGATCACGCACCACCCAGTTGCCGCGGCTATCTCTGCCGAGCAAGAAGGGGGCATGTCTCGACGAAGGTCGCCATGGAGGCGCGCGCGGCGCATGTGATGGAGGCGTTCGCATGGAGCTATCTCCAAAGCGCCAACGGCTCATTCGAATACCGCACCGCGTCCGAGCGCTGGCCCGCCTCGAAGGCCGCGTAGTTCAATGCCGCCTGTCGGTTGACGAAGATTCCTCCTCCGCGACCGCTTGTCTCCACCGCGACCCAGTGGCCCGTTTCATCCTGCCCAACGACGAATTGCAAACCCGAATCCCGGCTGCGCGTTTCCCGCGTTTCGCCGATACTTAATGGAATGGACATGTCCACGCCTGAGGTGACGCGATCCGGGGTGTGGACCGCAGGGTGGATATACAGCCGGACGGCGTAAAGGATCGATATGGAAAAAGCCCGGCAATATAAAGTTCATGTAAACCGATACGGTCGTTCGACGATATCGCCGACTTTGAATTGGCGCAGTAAAAACAACGATCCTTGGTTCTTAATGCGCAGCAGGTGGTTGACAAAGGCGCGGTAAAATCGGTTGAAGCCCGCCACTTGAATTTGCGCGAACGATTGGCGTGATCGGACGTTCGAACGATGGCGCAAGCGTCGAGACGGAGTCCGTCGTCGCAGGGTGAGCAACGTCAGCAAACGCAATTGAATAGGGAGAAAACGCCATGCACATTACGATAATTGCAGCGGCCATGCTGCCAGTTCTCTCTTCCGCGGCGCCGGCGCAACAAGCTATCTCTTGCCCGGACTTCCGCCATAACGAAGACGGAAGCTGGACCCCATTGAAAAATATCACCATCGCCGGACCCAATCGTCAGGCGGAGTTTCGGCCCGGCATGTCTCTTCGAGCAGGAGTCATCGTGAACGGCGTCGATCTTGGCGGGCTCCTCGACGTAATGTGTGCGATACAAGGGCAAGGCCGGGGCCCATAGACCCACGTCGTTTCAATTCGACAAACAACCAGCGTTGCGAACGTAACCGGCGAGCAGCCGAGCGCCATGTTGGAGGCCTTGGATGAACGCCGATCGGCGCTGAAGACATAGAGCATCCTGATTACGCCTGAAAGTCAGCCAGCTTCAGCAGCGTATAAGGCATGGGCAAGGTTCTGATCGCGACAAAGGCGAGGCGCGGAATCATTTCGCCAAGGTCATATCTGCGGTTGAACCGATATTCGAACTCGGCGAGATAACGCGGCACATGTTTTTCCCGCACGGCGCGGTAGGTTCCAACCAGCGCGGCCTTGATGTTGCCGAGCGCGGTGTTGACCCATTTGAAAGCCGGCGTCTTGGCGGCCTGCGCTCCGGAGCCCGTGATGATCGCCGTGTGCGTGCAGCCGGCCTCGACGACGGCCGTGAAGCATTTCAAGCCGTCGGAGACGACCTGGGCGCCGCTGGAAAGCGCCGTGCTCGCAAGTTTGCGCAGCGCGACTTTGCTGAACGCCTTCACCCGCCGCAGGATGATTTGATGCGGCTTGCCGTCGTCTGTCGTTTCGACCGCCGCGACGAAAGGCGTCTTGCCCGCCGCGCCGCGCCCGGGCCGACCTGGACGTTCGCCGCCAAGATAGGCGTCGTCCATTTGAACCTTGCCCTTCAAGCGTTTCGTCGCATTGCGTTCGAGCATGACCTGCGCGAGCTTGTGCTTCATCTTCCAGGCCGCGTTCTGCGTGATCCCGAGCCGGCGCGAAAGTTCGAGGCTGGATATCCCCTGTTTCGATTGCGTGACGTGATACATGGCCGCAAACCACAGGCGGAGCGCCAATTTGCTGGCGGCGAACGCCGTTCCTGCCCGCACGGACGTTTGCTTGCGGCAGGCGTTGCACTGGAACAATTTGCGCATCCCGCGCGTCACGACGCAATGCGCCTTGCCGGCGCAATCGGGACATTCAAAACCATTCGGCCAGCGCCATTCGACAAGCGCCGCGTGGCATTGCTCCTCGCTGCCATACGCCTTGTTGAATGCGCTTTCGCTGAGACCTTTCTGAAACTGCACCTTGTTGCGCGGCATCGCTAAACCCTCCCGAAAACAGTATGTTCTGTTTTTGTTCTCGCAAAAAACCCAAGCTGACGCAAGAGCGAATTCAGGTAGAGCATTGACGGAAAGCCCAAGATTTTTGGCTCTTAAATCGGGCGAGCAGTTGGCCCGCCCCGAGGCCTCTCCAACCCCATCATAGGGTTCATGGCGGCAACACGCCCGGCGACGATGGGATCGCCGCAGCGCGGCTCGGACAACTTCGACTGGCAATACGCGGGAGTATGCTAAATTGTCCCATCACGACGACCGGCCGAAGGAGCGACCCACGCTCGACGAGGTCGAGAGAATACGGTTGTAGTCGATCACCGGAATCGAATCAGTCAACCGCCATTTTACGCAACTACCAGGGAATCGAGATTGTGACGGAAGATCAAAGTTCCAAAGTGCCGGCTTTCACGGAACATGCGTTGCGTTCCCGCGTGCTTGCCGAAGTTCACGCCCGGCCTTCCGCGCCAATCGAAGGCGCGGAGCGAATCCTGCATTTCGCCTTCATGACCGACCAGGCGGCGGCCATCACGGCGCGCGAGGCGCTCAACGCCTTCTGCGTTGATCGCGCTTGTCCAGTCCCGGCGTCCGATGCAAAGCAGCACCGGGTTGAACTGCCCGGCGCCGTCTTGCGCTGGGAGCATCATGGCGAGTTCATGACCTATTCTTGGGAGTTCTCAAACAAGACGCCCGGTCCGGAATTAATCGAGGTGCGACGCGTGGCGTTCCAGCCAAAATCGAGCGAGCTTTTAAGCTTCATGCGCCTTCTGCCAGAGCCTGGGCCTTTGCTCGTCGCCGCCGATCTGCATCTGTTGCCAGAGGGGCGAACTGATGAGAGTTGGCGCGCCTTGTTCGAGCCAAGCCGGCTCGCCGCCTCCGAGGTCATGGGAGGCGCCGCGATTGCCGCCACCGATTTTCACCCTGATGATTCCGGCTTCGTTCGCCTGCTCATGCTTAACCGCCACCTGACGGCGGGGGAGGCAGGCTCATTGGTACGCTGGCTGCTCGACGTCGAAACCTACCGTACCCTCGCGCTGCTAGGCTTGCCGGAAGCGGAAGCCGTTGGCCCAACAATACGCCGGATTGAAACCGAATTGCCTCTCTTCCTTCAGCAGATACGTCAAGGGGAAGGATTGGAGGCGAGCCGTGAATTACTTCAACGTTTGACCGCCCTTGCCGCGGAACTCGAAGCCGGCGCCGCGAACAGTCTCTACCGGTTTGGCGCAACGCGGGCTTATCACGAACTCGTGCGCCACCGCTTTGACGCCATCGGGGAAGAACCCTTGCCGAATTTGCCAGTTCTGGCCGCCTTTCTTACCCGAAGGCTTACACCCGCGATCCGCACCTGTTCCTCGACTGAAGCGCGTCAGCAAAATCTTTCCCAAGAGCTTGCCCGCGCCGCGCAGTTGTTGCGTACGCGCGTTCAAATCGAACTCGAAAGCCAAAACAAAGATCTATTGAGCGGCATGAACGATCGGTTCCAGTTGCAATTGAAATTGCAGCAGGCCGTCAGATGGGTCACGGTCGCCGCGACCACATATTATGTTCTTACCATCCTGCGTATCCTTTACGAAGGAATGCAGCGGGAAATCGCGGCTTTCGATCCTGCCCTCGCGACGGCTATTTCCGTGCCATTCGCCCTAGGGCTCGTTCTTTGGATATTTCGAGATCGCACCAACAAGGCGACGGATGCTTGAGTGCAAAGGAACGTTGCGCGCTCCTTAGCCCGTTCATTTCTTTTTGGGGAAACCTCCCCGCCACTGGGGTGCGGCACGGTTAAGTGAGACATCCGGCTGCGGTAAATTGAACCGCAATCGGAGGTATAGAGATGACAGTCGATGAAGGGCGGAAGCCCGACGGGGCGCCGGAGCGCTCTGCCAAAGCTGGCGAAG
>PLAI01000017.1 GCA_003134075.1 Methylocystaceae bacterium
CGCAGCGGGCGCCGCATGTGGCGGCGCTGGCGAAAGCGCAGGGGCGGTTGAGCCATTTTCCGGCCAAGCGCAAACCGCAACGTTCGCCCGACCGGCGGGCGTCGATCGAGCGGCGTCGGACGCTGGCGGCGTCCGGCCCGATGCCGCCGCAGCTCGCCAGCCAATTCACAACGGGGGAGCTGGCCGTCCTGCGGCTTGTCGCCGACGAGGTGCGGACCAAGCGGCATTGCACGCTCACCCTGGGGGAGCTTGCGGCCCGCGCTGGCGTCGGGATCACCACCGCCCGCAACGCCCTCCACGAAGCCGCCGGCCACGGCTATCTGACCATCGAGGAGCGGCGGCGCGACAAGCGGCCCAANNGGGGAGGGTCCAAAAAAATGGAGTCCACGGATAAAGGTTCTAAACGAACCTATCGCGGAGACCGCGTGAAACGCGGTCAACATTCCAAAAACCTCTCCCGAAGGCCGAAAGAAGCGGCCTTCGGGAGAGGTTGAAAACGCGGCTACGCCGCGAAGAGGCTTTTCGATAAAGTAAGGCAGCGAGAACCGTTCGAGATATCGAACGGAGGGCAGGGGCTCGACGATCAAAGGTCGACGCTGTCGGGACGCACCGCGAATTGACTTCCAGAACTTGCCGCAGCCGGAGACGCTGGCGGCACCGCCTCTCGCTTATGATCCGCGACCGCAGGCGCGTGTCCGGGCGAAGGCGTGGTCGAATTTGCGACCGCCTGGCTTGGCGTTTTGCTATCGGGAGAAGGCTTCGCAGAAACGTCAGCCTGACCGAGCAAACCGGCAAGAAGCGCCTTGTCGGAATCTCTGGTGAGGAAGCCCGGGAGTTCGCGGCGCAACCATTCGCCCAGGCGCTTCGAGAACTCGGCGTCCCCAGCGTTTTCCAATCGATGGAGAACGAGCGCGCCGAGCAGAACTTTTCGCCGTGTGTCGTTGGCGCGCTCCTGTTTTCCAGCGCGAGCTTGCAAGGCCTTTTTCTGTGCGTCGAGTTGGGCAATTCGTTCGGAAATGCTTTTGCGGGCCACGAGCTGTTCTTTCCGGAAATGTGTCGACTACGGCAATCCATAGACGCAAGATCGACTGGGGCCAAGACTGGTTCACAAAGTGCTGAATTTGTTTGGTTTAATATTGAGAACTCTGACCGTCAAGCGCAGCCATGTCATTTTCACCAGAACGCTGAGTTCAAGGAGAGATTCCGGGTGTTGCTTGGCTTGAGTGAAGCGCAGTTGCTGTCTCTCGAATCGACCATTAAAAGAAATAAGCAAACAATCTCGACAATGCGGAAATGTACAGATTTTTTGGTGAACTATGTATTTTCTTACGTGAAGGGATTTGACGCAAAGCGCCCTTTTGAAGATGATCGCCATTTTTACATGGAGCGGGAATGGCGAGTAGCGAATAATGTTACGTTTGGCCTCAATGACGTTTGCCGCGTGTTTTTTCCAAAAAAATATGCGGCGCAGTTCAGACAGGACTTACCGATGTATATAGGCCAAGTAACATTTCTTGACTGAGCTTCCCGTAGCGTCAGCTTTCTGGCCTATCGCGTCGATTGTCGAAAGTCGTGAGTTCCGAGAATGCGCCGCGTTCCATAATGGCGTTTCCGCGCCGACACACACACACGTCGGCGCCGGCCGCCTACTCGTTGAAAAGTTCGGCGTGAGTGCCGGCGCGAACGAACACGATGAGGCCGGTCTTATCGCTGTCGTCTACCTTGTAAGCCAGCAGGAAATCGCCGCCGATATGGCATTCCCGGTGACCAGCCCATTCGCTTTTCAGAGGATGGTCGAGCCATTCTGCTCCGAGAGGGCCGTCGTTCGCGATCAGCAGCAGCATGGCCTCTTTGAGGCGGTTCATATCGAACCGACCGGAGCGCGAAAGTCGTTCCCAGTCCTTCAGGAACGACTTCGCGTAATCTGCCGCCCGAGGGAGCGGTGCCCTCTTACTTGCCGCTGGCTTTTTCAAGATCGGCAAACAGTTCGTCGGCGGTTGCAAAGCGGGCGTGGCGAGTCCGGACTATTTCCTCGGCCTCGGCCATGGCGGAGCGAGTTTCGGCGTTCGGCACCTTGAGTTCCAGCGGGAAGGCTTGATCCGCCACGACACGGCGCAAGAATAGGCGCACAGCGTCGGAAATGGACAGGCCCATGGCACCAAGGGCAGCCGTCGCCTGTTCCTTGGTTTCATCGTCCACACGGACATGCAGCATCGAAGTGCGCGCGGCCATTGTTGATCTCCCTATTCGGCGAATAACGTATCTCATTTGAGATACGTTATCAAGTGGCCTTGCGGCGATGCTGGGGAATCAAATAGGATTTGGTATGGTAGCTACCCTATGGTAGGGAATGGTAGCTTTACGGTCTATTCATAGCTTTGCTGCTACATGTAGGAGATGGTTGAAGGAGGCCCGAATGCCCGTCATCGTTGTAGCAAACCCAAAAGGGGGAGCTGGAAAAAGCACCCTTTCGCTGGTTCTTGGAACGGCTCTCGCGTCGCAAGGCGCGAGCGTCACGCTTATCGATTGCGATCCCAATCGGCCTATCGTGGACTGGAAGACGGGACCATCCACTTCAAACGTCCGCGTTATTGGTGATGTGACCGAGAGCACGGTCATTTCGGTAATTCAAGAAGAAGCGAAAACTCAGCAATTCGTGATTGTCGATTTGGAGGGAACGGCCAGCAGGCTCGTGTCCCGCGCCATTGCCCGAGCATCGCTCGTGCTTATTCCTTTGCAAGGAAGCGCTGTTGACGCTCGACAGGCAAGTCGGGCTGTCGGACTTATTCGGGAAGAAGAGGAACTTATCGAGCGGAAAATTCCATTCCGGCTCGTGTTTACGCGCACCAGCGCGGCAATTCCGAGCCGGATCGATAAGAAGATTATCGCTTCTCTCGCAGCAGCATCCATTCCCGCCTTGGCGACACATCTCCATGAGCGCTCCGCCTATAAGGCGATGTTTGTGGACAAGCTGACGCTCGATGAATTGGACCCGACCGCCGTCAACGGTCTTGAGGCGGCACGCGAAAACGCCATGAAATTGGCCCTGGAACTCGTTTCCGTTGCCACCAATGCGAAGGAGGCTGCGTGATGAGCGATCCTTTTGGGTTCGCGACGGCGAACCGTGTCGCCGCTAAAATTGCAGAGATCAGGCCCGACACGGAGAAGGGGGTAGAACCGCCATTGGCGGCGCTCGACAAGGCCGCCGAGCAACTCGGCTTTCGCAGTCGGGAAGCGGAGGAGGCCAAAGTCATGCGTCGCCGTCGTGAGGTCGGCGCCGGAGCGCAGTTGAACGTCAAATGTCCTATTCCGGTCTACAACAGATTTATCAGATTTTGCGATCAGGAGCGCCTTCCATACTGGGAGGGTATAGAAAAGCTACTTGATCTGGCGGGGGTTTCTCAGGCCGGCGAGCGGAAACGCTAAACTGTCTGTCACATAAAGAGGCAGTGCCTCTTGCTCGAAACTCTCGACTCAGACAAACTCTACTAGTCGAACGAGGTGAGTCGAGTTGGACCTTCGAAAAATCAAAGCCGTGTCCAAGGCTGCATCCCGGAAGCGGATGCAGGAAGCGGGATTCTACGAAACGACAGTGTTCGTTCACGAGAGCACCCGCGAGGCGATGGACGCGGCAATTGGGCGGGGCCAATTCAAAACACGTCGCGAGGCCATGGAGCACGCCATTTCCAGCGCGTTCCG
>PLAI01000218.1 GCA_003134075.1 Methylocystaceae bacterium
TCCTGACCGCCGACGCCTCGCTCGACCTGCGGGCTAACCCCAAGCAGGACGGGCAGGGCGTAGCCATCGAGGCACACCTGGACAAGGGCCGCGGCCCGGTGGCCACCGTGCTGGTGCAGCGCGGCACGCTGCATGTCGGCGATCTCGTCGTCGCCGGCTCGCAATGGGGCCGCGTGCGCGCGCTGCTCGACGACAAGGGCGTCGTGCGTTCGAGCGCGGGTCCGTCCTTCCCGGTCGAGATTCTCGGCTTTTCCGGCACGCCGGAGGCCGGCGACCGCGTGGCCGTGGTCGAAAACGAAGCCCGCGCGCGCGAAGTCACCGAATATCGCGAGCGTCAGAAGCGCGAGAAACTCGCCGTGCGCGGCGGCTCGGCGCGCTCCTCGCTCTCCGACATGATGAGCCAGCTCAAGACCGCCGGCCGCAAGGAGTTCCCGCTGGTCGTCAAGGGCGACGTGCAGGGCTCGGTCGAGGCGATCCTCGCGGCGCTCGAAAAGCTCAACACCGACGAGGTGGCGGCGCGCGTCGTGCATGCCGGCGTCGGCGGCATTTCGGAGTCCGACATCTCGCTGGCGGAGGCTTCCGGCGCGGCGGTGATCGGCTTCAACGTGCGCGCGCATAAGGAAGCGCGCGAGGCCTCCGAGCGCTCGGGGATCGAGATCCGCTATTACAACATCATCTACAATCTCGTCGACGATGTGAAAGCGGCGATGTCTGGCCTGCTCGCGCCGACCTTGCGCGAGACCATGCTCGGCAATGCGCAAATCCTCGAAGTGTTCGACATCACCAAGGTCGGCAAGGTCGCGGGCTGCCGCGTCACCGACGGCCAGGTCGAACGCGGCGCCAATGTGCGGCTCATCCGCGACAATGTCGTCGTGCACGAGGGCAAGCTTTCGACGCTCAAACGCTTCAAGGACGAGGTCAAGGAAGTTCAGGCCGGCCAGGAATGCGGCATGGCCTTCGAGAACTACCAGGACATGCGCGCCGGCGACGTGATCGAGTGCTATCGCATCGAGGAGATCAAACGCTCGCTGTAATGGCGGGCGGTCGGTCTTGTAAGCGGAGAGAGTGGCGGGCGCGGCTTCGCCACGCCTCTTCGCTCAAGAGCCCGTGACTCTTATCGGCGTCTTGCCGAACTTTCCAATCCTTGGCGTCAACATGTCCAGAGCTCATCATCAATCCGGCGCGGAGCCGTCGCAGCGGATGCTGCGCGTCGCCGAGCTTATCCGCCACGCCTCGGCGCAGGTCTTTGCGCGCGGCGAGATTACTGATCCCGTGTTGGAAAAACACGTGGTCACGGTGTCTCGTGTCAAAATGAGCCCGGACCTCAAGCTCGCCACCATCTATGTGATGCCGCTTGGCGGCGCCGACGAGCCGGAGGTGCTGGCGGCGCTCGACCGGCATAAGAAATTTTTGCGCGGCGAGCTCGCGCAAAAGATAAATCTAAAATTCGCGCCGGAGGTGCGGTTTCGCATCGACGACACATTCGACAATGTCTCGCGTATCGACGCCTTGCTCAATTCGGACAAGGTGCGGCGCGATTTGCAGCCGCGCACTGACGGCGACGACGAAGCCAGGGAAGACGGCGCCGCCTAATGAATCAACGCAGATCGAACCGCGCCGTCGTCGACGGCTGGGTCGTGCTCGACAAGCCTGTCGGCATGACCTCGACGCAAGCCGTCACGCGCTTGAAGCGCATCTATAATGGCAAGAAGGCCGGCCACGCCGGCACGCTCGATCCGCTGGCCTCGGGCATTTTGCCGGTCGCCTTCGGCGAGGCCACCAAGACCGTGCCCTTCGTGCAGGATGGCGAGAAGACCTATCTCTTCACCGTGCGCTGGGGCGCCGAGACCGACACCGACGACTCCGACGGCAAGGTCGTCCGCGAGAGCGACGCGCGACCCGAAGCCAGCGCGATCGCCGCGCTGCTGCCCCGGTTTGTCGGGGATATTCTGCAAACGCCACCGCAATATTCGGCGATCAAGATCGCCGGCGAGCGCGCCTATGATCTCGCGCGCGAGGGCGAGCTTGTCGAATTGCAGCCGCGGCCCGTCACCATTCACCGGCTCGAAATTCTGGAGTCCGCCGGCGACGAGACCAAGCTCGTGATGGACTGCGGCAAGGGCGCTTATGTGCGCGCCATCGCCCGCGATGTCGGCCGACTGCTCGGCTGCTTCGGCCACGTGACGGCGCTGCGCCGCACGCGCGTCGGACCGTTTGTCGAACAGGATAGCTTCACTTTCGAGGAGATCGAAGCCGAGGGCGGCGCCGCGGCGGCGCTGCAATCGGTCGAAGCGGGGCTCACCGAACTGCCCTGCGTGGTTGTCGACCGCGACTCGGCGGCGCGCTTGCGGCGCGGCGGCTCGCTGATCCTGCGCGGCCGCGACGCGCCCGCCGGCGGCGTGATCTATGCGTCCTGCGGCGGCGTTCCCGTGGCGTTTGGCGAAGTCATCGAGGGCGCGCTGTCGCCCTCGCGGGTGTTCAATCTGCCGTTTTAGAGTGCTTTCGGCAAAAGTGGACGCCGGTTTTGCCTCGGAAAGCGCAACCAAATAAAAGACTCTAGTCAAAAAAATCCGGCGGCCGATTTCTCGGCCGCCGGATTAATTTCGCGTCTCGCATCCAGCCTTACGTCAGATACTGCCCGCCATTGACGGTCAGCGTCGAGCCCGTGATGAAGCCGGCGTCATCAGCGGCCAGGAACACCACGGCGCGGGCGATTTCCTCGGGCTCGCCGAGGCGGCCGACCGCGATGAACGGGATGATGTGCTTGTCGAGCACGTCCTGCGGCACGGCTTTCACCATCTCGGTCGCGATATAGCCCGGCGCGATCGCGTTGACGGTGATGCCCTTGGACGCGCTCTCCTGCGCCAGCGCCTTGACGAAGCCAATGTCGCCGGCTTTGGCGGCCGAGTAATTGGTCTGACCGGCCTGGCCCTTCTGGCCGTTGATCGACGAGATCACGATGATGCGGCCAAAGCCCCGGTCGCGCATGCCGTTGATGACTTGGCGCGTCACATTGAACAGCGAGCTCAGATTGGTGTTGATGACGGCGCTCCACTGCGCCAGCTCCATCTTGTGGAACAGGCGATCCTTGGTGATGCCGGCGTTGTTGACGAGCACCTCGACCGGGCCGAGGTCCTTCTCGATTGCAGCGATTCCGGCGGCGCAGGCGTCGTAATCGGAGACGTCGAACTTATAGACGTTGATGCCGGTCTCGGCCTTGAACTTGTTGGCGGCTTCGTCGTTGCCGGCGTAGGTCGCGGCGACATTATAGCCCGCCGCCTTGAGCGCCTTGGAGATCGCCTCGCCGATGCCGCGCGTGCCGCCGGTCACAACTGCTACTCTCGCCATACTTTTTCTCCCGTGATCTTGAATTTTCGTGTTTGAATGGATTGACACGGCCCGCGCCCACTCGCCGTTCGCGGGCCGCCTGAATTTACCGCTCGACCGTCAGCGCTATGCCCATGCCGCCGCCGATGCACAGCGTGGCGAGGCCCTTGCCGCCGCCGCGACGGACGAGTTCGTACAGCAGCGTCGTCAGGATGCGCGCGCCCGAGGCGCCGATCGGATGGCCGATGGCGATGGCGCCGCCGCTGACGTTGACGATCGCCGGATCCCAGCCGAGATCCTTGTTCACCGCCAAAGCTTGCGCGGCAAAGGCTTCGTTGGCCTCGACCAGCGTGAGGTCGGAGATTTTCCAGCCGGCCTTTTCGAGCGCCTTGCGCGTGGCGGGGATCGGACCGGAGCCCATCACCGACGGATCGACGCCGGCGGTCGCCCAGGAGGCGATGCGGGCGAGCGGCGTCAGGCCGCGCTTCTTGGCCTCGTCGGCGCTCATCACCAACAGCGCGGCGGCGCCGTCATTAAGGCCGGAGGCGTTGGCGGCGGTCACCGTGCCGTCCTTGGTGAAGGCCGGGCGCAGCTTGGAGACGCCCTCCAGCGTGACCCCGTGCTTGATAAATTCGTCCTGATCGACGGTCACGTCGCCCTTTTTGCCGGCGATCACGTAAGGGACGATCTCGTCCTTGAACTTGCCGGCCTTCTGCGCGGCCTCGGCCTTGTTTTGCGAGGCGACCGCGAAGGCGTCCTGCTCGGCGCGGCTGATCTGCCATTTGGCGGCGACGTTCTCGGCGGTGATGCCCATGTGGTAATTATTGAAGACGTCGGTGAGGCCGTCGACGATCATCGTATCGGCGAATTTGACCTCGCCCATCTTCGTGCCGTTGCGCAGATGCGCGGCGTGAGCCGCGAGCGACATGCTCTCCTGGCCGCCGGCGACGACGATCCGGGCGTCGCCCGACTGGATCTGCTGGGCGGCGAGCGCCACGGCGCGCAGACCCGATCCGCAAACCTGGTTAATGCCGAAAGCGGTCGCGCTCTCGGGAACGCCAGCCTTGATGGCGGCCTGGCGGGCGGGGTTCTGTCCGTGTCCGGCGGTCAGCACCTGACCGAGGATCACTTCGCAGACCTCGTCGGGGGCGACGCCCGCGCGCGAAAGGGCCGCCTTGACGACGGCCGCGCCGAGGTCGTGGGCGGGGACGCCGCCGAGAGCTCCGTTGAACGATCCGACGGCGGTGCGCGCCGCGGAAACGATCACGATATCGGTCGTCATGTCGATCTCCTTAAAATTGGTCGAACCAGATAATCGGTCGAACCAGGCGGCGCTTGCTCGCGCCAAAGGCGTAAACCGCCGACAGCCTCGCGCTGCTTTGCGGCAAGGGTCAGCGTCGTTATGCACGGTTTAGCGCGAAGCGAAAGGCATACGCGACGAAAATATTGCCGCGGGGGCGCTTTTGAGACTATCGTCTGGCGCCGGAGATGATTGGCCGCGGAGGCGCAGAGGCGCGGCGGCGCTTCGGCCGTCACGGGGAGGCGACGCAGGCGCATCATGAGCATCGAAAAAAAACCAACCACGATAAAAAAATACGCCAATCGCCGCTTATATGACACGGGAACAAGCACTTATGTAACCTTGGAGGATCTCGCCGCGATGGTTAAGCGCGGAGAGGATTTCGTGGTCAGCGACGCCAAGACCGGCGACGACATCACTCGTCCCGTGCTGGCGCAGATCATCTTCGAGCAGGAAGGCAAGGATGGCCAGAGCCTGCTGCCGATTTCCTTCCTGCGACAATTGATCCGCTTTTACGGCGACTCGATGCAGATGCTGGTGCCGAGCTATCTCGAATTTTCGATCGACAAGCTCACCCGCGACCAACAGAAATTCCGCGACCAGTTCACCTCGGCGCTGGGCTCCGCTCCCTTTGGCGAGCCGACCCGGGCCGCTTTCGTCGCGATGGAGGAGCAGGCGCGCAAGAATATGGCGGTGTTCCGTCAGGCGTTGACCATGTTCAATCCATTCGGCGCGGCCGTGGACGGCGTCGCCACGACCACCCCGGGCGAAGAGGGCGAAGGCGCTAGCGCCAAGCAGCAGTCCGACGTGGACGATCTGAAGCGCCAGCTCGAGGCGCTCAACAAGCGGATCGACAAGCTTTCGGGCGAGAGCTGAGCGGGGCGCCCTATCGCCGCAGCGTCACGTGCCGGGCGCGAAAGGCCTGGGCGTTCTCCGGTCCGGCGCTGCCGAAAAGCGCGCCCTGGAAATAATCGACGCCCCATTCGCGCAGCAGAGCGGCGGTTTCCTCGTCCTCGACCCATTCGGCGACGACCTTGAGCTCCAGGTGGCGCGCGAGGTCGATCAGCGTGCGCACGAAAAAGCGGTCGTCCGCCGAATTGACGATGTTCTGCACGAAGGCGCCGTCGATTTTCACGAGGTCGAAGGCGAGGGCGCGCAGATTGCGGAACGAGGTGTGGCCGGCGCCGAAATCGTCCATCGCGACCTTCACGCCGAGTTTTTTGCACTGGGCGATGACGATGCTGGTCGCCGCTATGTCCTCGATCATGCTGGTTTCGGTGATCTCCACGGTCAGCCGCTCCGCCGCGCCCGGATTGGCCAGCACGCCCGCCGTCAGGCGATCAGGCCATTCCGGATCGAGAATGGTCGGAAGCGCCGCGTTGACCGAGAGTCGCAGATCCTGGTTTTCGTTGAGGCAGACCAGAGCCAGCTCAAGCACGCGCTGATCCAGCAGCCGCACCAGCCCGGCCTTTTCCGCGACCGGCAGGATCGAGCCCGGCGTCACCATCGAGCCGTCCGCCAGCCGCACGCGCAGCAACGCTTCGTAGAAAGCGGTGCGGCCATCCGCGGCGTGCACGATCGGCTGGAAAGCCAGCTCCACCCGCCGTTCGTTGAGCGCCGAGACGATATTGTCGGCGATTTGCAGCGCGTGCAGCCGCGAGTCCTCGCGCGCAAGCGACGCGCCATAGGCGACGAAGCGCGCGCCGGCGCGCTGGCGCGCGATGTCCAGCGCCTCCTCCGCGTGCTGGAACAGCACTTGGGTGGTTCGGCCGTCGCGCGGCCCGACGACTCCGCCGATGCGGATCGTCGCGGGAATGGCGCCCGCCGAGGTTTCGAACGGCGCGGCGGTGACCGCTTCGATCAGTCGCATCGCGGCGTATTTGGCGTCCTCGGGGCCGCAATCCGGCAGCACCAGCGCGAACTTATTGCCGGCGTGCCGCGCGACGAGATCGTGGGCGCGAAGATTGGCGGACAGGCGCGCGGCCAGCCCGGCGATCACCTCGTCGCCGGCGTCGTAACCATAGGTGCGGTTGAGGACGAAAAGGTTCTCAAGCGCGACGAGCATCACCGCGAAGGCTTTCCGGTTGCGCTCCGTCTGGTCGAGAATTCGCTGCATTTGCTCGGTCAGGTGCGTGCGGTTCAAGGCGCCGGTCAGCGTGTCGAATTGCGATTGCCGCGCCAGCCGCCTTTCCTTGTTGTGCCGCTCGGTGACGACCCGGACGACGCCATGCGCGCGCGCCGGCCGCCCGTCCACGCCCTTGAACCAGCAGCCCGTGTCTTCGAGCCAGATCGAGCCGGCGCCGCCGACCTCGCGCGGCGGGACGATCGCGTAGGTGATCTGATAGAGCACGCCCGAGCCCTCGTCGGCGCGTTCCGATTTAACGATCTCGTCGTAGCGGGAGGTCGAGCTTTCCGGGGCGAGCAGCGCTCCGAACGCCATGCCGGACGACAAATCGATCTCCGCCAGGGAGGGCAGGGCCCGCGCGAGATTTTCGCCCCAGCACAGCCGATCGGTTATCAAATCCCAATCGTAGATCACCTCGCCGATCGAATTGAGAATGGCGCGAGAATCGACGCTCTGCGTCCCGACGATCGCAGGCGCCTCGACCGCTTTCGCGGTAGCCGCGGGGACCGGAGCCGCGGGGATTTGCGGCTTCACCGGCGTCTCGGGAATAGGCGCGGAGACCATCCTGGAAGCAAGGTGTCGCAACTGCATGGGCGCGTCCTATGAATTTAATAGACCAACATTATCACGCATATTGGCGTCGATATGTAAATTCGGCGTTAGTACAATGTTATGCGTTTGCTTTCCCAGCGATAATTTTCTCCTCGCCCGACGCTCGCGGCGAGGCGTCCGCCGCCGCCGGCGCGAAATCCCCAAGCGCGAAGTCCCCGGGCGCGAGCTCGAATTTGGCGAAATCGAACCCCGGCGCGACCACGCAGCTCACCAGGGTCCATGCTCCAAGGGTGCGGGCCGCCTGCCAGCAATGCGCTGACACGACGGCCTGCGGGCGCTCGCCGGCGAGAATGTCGGAGCCGAGCCGCTGATCGGTCGTCGTCCGGCCGTCGGCGGACAAAGACAGCAGCAGGGGCGCGCCGGCGTGAAAAAGCCAGATCTCGGCCGCGTCGATCCTGTGCCAGGCGGAAGCGCGTCCCGCTTCGAGCAGAAAATAGATCGCGGTCGAGGCGGCGCGCCCCGGCGCGACTTGAAGGCCGTCGCGAAAGGTCTCGCGATAAAACCCGTCCTCGGGATGCGGCGCGAGACCCAGCGTCTCGATCAGCCGCCGCGCGTCGAGGTCGTCGATCGACGCCGCCGCGCTCATGCGCGAAAGCCGTTTTTGCGTCCGCGCATTTTCGCGAAAACTTCGACGGGATCTTCGTCGCTCATGCCCATGGCGCGCTGCACCAGCGGGTCTTCCGTGCGCAGAAACGGATTGGTGGCGCGCTCCAGGCTGATCGTCGTCGGCAGCGTGTATTGGCCGGCGGCGCGCAGCGCGTCGACCTCTCGCGCGCGATCCAGCAGCACCGGGTTTTCCGGGTCGACCGTCAGCGCGAAACGGGCGTTGGCCTGCGTATATTCGTGGCCGCAATAGACGCGGGTCTCGTCCGGCAGTTTGGCCAGCTTCTCCAGCGAATCATACATCGTCTCGGCCGTTCCCTCGAAGATCCGCCCGCAGCCCAGCGAAAACAGCGTGTCGCCGACGAACACGGCTTCGTCCTCGGTGAAATAATAGGCGAGATGTCCCGTGGTGTGGCCGGGGGTTTCGAGCACCCGCGCCAGCGACTCGCCGATGGCGACCTCGTCTCCCTCGCCGACGGCGATGTCGAGCCCGTCCAGCCTCGCCGCGTCCTTGCGCGCGCCGACCACGAGAAGCCCCGGGAACGCGGCGCGCAGGGCAGGGACGCCCTGCACATGATCGAGGTGATGATGGGTCAGCAGCGCATGGGTCAGCCGCCAGCCGAGGCGCTTGGCTTCGCGGCGAATAGCCTCGCCGTCCGGAGCGTCGATCGACGCCGCCGCGCCGCTCGCCGCGTCGCGGACGAGCAGGCCAAAATTATCCTCTAGGCAAATGAACTGGTGGATTTCAAGCCCCATGCGGCTTTTCCTCTCGCTAATTTTCGTGGCGACTTATGCCAGTTTCGCGCCGTGTCGTTGTTCCGCTCCAAGCTTTAGGAAGCATTAACCTTAATTCTTCCGATCCGGGCTTTGGGAAGCATTAACCTTAATATTGTTTCATCATTGCGCGAGGCCGCCGCGGCTCGGCGGTCGCGGCGGGTCGAGAACAGCGGCGCCGGCGGCGTAGCGCCGGCCAGGAAAAGTCATATGTCCCTGCGTCAACGGTCTTTTCAATTCGTCGAGAACAACTCGAATTACGTCGTGCACGTGACGCGTGGCCAACAGCGCCGCCGCTTCGAGGTCTCGCGCCTCGCCTTGTTCGGCGGCGCCGCCCTGCTGTCGCTGGTCGGCGCGGCCGTGATCGCCGCCGCGGGCTATCTGGTGTTCCGCGACGATCTGCTGGCCGGGCTGATCGAACGCCAGACGCAGATGCAATATGCTTACGAGGATCGCCTGGCGGCGGCAAGGCTGCGCCTCGATCAGGTGGCCAGCCGGCAATTCATCGATTCCGACGGGGTCGAAGGCAAGGTGCGCAGCCTCGTCATCCGCCAGGCCATGCTGGAGACCCGCGCCGCCGTGGTGGCGCGCCTTCTCGAACACACGGTGCAGGCCGCGACGGGCTCCATCGCCGCGACGCGCATGCTGTCGGCGCCGGCGTCGGCGGCTGGACTCGCCGCCGGAATATCGACCCAGCCAAGGGCGACGCAAAGCGCGATCGACGACAGCGCGTCGTCGCTCGACGGCAAGCCCCGGCCCGAAGGTTTCGATTTGCGGCCCGGACATAATCCCGCGCTGTTCACCCCCGGGACAAGCTATGACTCGCGGCCCACGAAATCCAACTCGGCGGGCAAGGGCGAGGACCACGCGGCCGTCGCCGAACCAAGGTCTACGTCCGAGCCAAGCTCCAGGGGCGAGCCAAGTCCGTCGCTGGCCAACGCCTCGGACCCCGGCCTGCCGCTGCCGGCGCGGCTCGAAAGCCTCGCCATGTCGCTCGATCATGTCGAGCGGGATCAGGCGAGCCGGCTGTCCGGCATCGTCAAGCCGGCGCTCGACGCCGCCGGAAAATTGCGCCGCGTCTTCGATGTCGCCGGTCTCCCGGTGGAGCGATACATGGCGAAGGCGAAAACGCGCGGCGCGGCTTCGGCGGTCGGCGGCCCATTCGTGCCGGCGGACCTGAAAGCTGGAACGACATCCTTCGAGCGCGAACTCGTCGTCGCGCAGAACGCGGTCGAGACGCTCGACGGCCTGCGCCACGCGCTGCCGAGCGTGCCCTTGCGCAAGCCGCTGCGCGGCGAATTGCGGATGACCTCGACCTTCGGCTATCGCACCGATCCTTTCCTGGGGCGCCCGGCGCTGCACAGCGGCGTCGATCTGCGCGAGGAATGGGGGACGCAGGTCCACGCCACCGCGGCGGGCGTCGTCACCGCCGCCGGTCCGAGCGGCGGCTATGGCAATATGGTCGAGGTGGATCACGGCGGCGGACTCTCTACCCGCTACGGTCATCTTTCGGCGATCTCCGTTTCGCCGGGCCAGCAGGTTTCGCCGGGCGCGGTGCTGGGCCGCGTCGGCTCCACCGGCCGCTCGACCGGTCCGCATCTGCATTACGAGGTGCGCATCGACGGCGAGGCGGTCGATCCCTCGCGCTTCCTGCGCGCGGCCACGGCCCTGAACGGGGTCGCGCAGTGAGGACGGGCCAAGCGGAGGAAAATTTTTAGCGCCGACGGGATCGGCGCCGGCGCCTCCTGTCGGCGTGAAGTTTAAGTTCCGATTCTCGCGGGGCGAGACATGTGATAAAATCACGATGTTCGGCGGCGGGGCCGGAAGGCGAGCGGGGGCTTGCGCGTTCATGCGCGCCCGGCGTCGAAAAATGCGCGGGGATGCGCGAAAATGCGCTAGAACAGCGCCCCATGAGCCTCTCCGACGACGAAATCGAACGCTACGCCCGCCATCTCGTGCTGCGCGAGGTGGGCGGTCCCGGCCAGCAAAAACTGCGTAAATCCCGAGTGTTAGTGGTTGGCGCCGGGGGCCTCGGCGCGCCGCTGCTGCAATATCTCGCGGCGGCGGGCGTCGGCGCGCTCGGAATCGTCGATGACGACGTGGTGGCGCTGTCCAACCTGCAACGCCAGGTGATTCATGCCGCCGGCGATGTCGGCCGGCCGAAAGTCGATAGCGCTCAAAGGTTTATCGAGCGGCTCAATCCCCATGTCGCCGTCGAGACGCACCGGCTGCGGCTCGACGCCAGCAATGCGCAAGAGCTTGTTTCCGCTTACGATATCGTCGCTGACGGCTCGGATAATTTCGCGACGCGATACATTGTGTCGGACGCCTGTTTTTACGCCAAGCGTCCGCTGGTGACCGCCGCAGTCGGCGGCTTCGATGCCTCGCTGACGACGCTGCGGCCATTCGAAACCGGCCCAGATGGGCGCCCAAACCCCAGTTATCGTTGCCTTTTCCCGGCTCCGCCGCCGCCGGGAAGCGTGCCCGCCTGCGAGGAGGCCGGCGTGCTCGGCGCGCTGACGGGGATCGTCGGCGCGATGATGGCGCTGGAAGTGGTGCGCGAGATCGTCGGCTTCGGCGAGGGACTGGTGGGGCGCCTGCTGCTGATCGACTCCCGCGCGATGCGGTTCGAGACGATTCGCTACGCCCATGATCCCGACACTCCGTTGTGCCGGGAACAATAGCCGTGATAACAGGTGGTTACGCCGCCGCGATGACGGCGATCTCGACCTTGTAATCGGGCGCGACGAGCTTGGCTTCGACGGTGGCGCGGGCGGGCGGATGGGTTTTATCGACCCATTCGTCCCAGACGCCATTCATCTCGGCGAAAGTCGCGATGTCGGAAAGATAGATCGTCGCGGAGAGAATCTTACTTTTGTCGCCGCCGGTCTCGGCGAGGATGGCGTCGATCAACCCGAGGATTTCCCGGGTCTGCTCCTTGACCGAGCCGCCCTTCGTCCGGTCGGCGACTTGGCCGGCCGTGTAAACCGTGTCGCCGTGAACGACGGCCTTGCTCATGCGCGCGCCGGCCCCGATCCGCTTGATCTTGGACATTTAAGCTCTCCTTGGAATGAATTGAACGCGGTTTAGGCGAAGCCGAGGTGGCGGGCAAGCCAAGGCGCGCGAAAAGAATGCGTGGCGGGGTCTGGACAAGCCGGCAAGCGCTTTCTATAAGCCGGGCTTGCCGCGCGAACAGCGCGCGCCCGGGTAGCTCAGTTGGTAGAGCATGCGACTGAAAATCGCAGTGTCGGTGGTTCGATTCCGCCCCCGGGCACCATTAACTATCTGAATTTTCTGCCTGACAGCGGCGCGCATGATCGCGGCGAATCAGGAGTTACCATGACGAAGCGCGCACGCCGGAACCACGCACCGGCCTTCAAGGGGAAAGTGGCCCTGGCCGCCCTCAGGGGCGAGAAGACGTTGGCCGAATTGGCTCAGCAGCTCGATGTTCATCCCAATCAGATCGCGCAATGGAAAGGCCAGCTTCTCGAAGGGGCGGCTGGCGTTTTCGGCCAGGAGAAGATCGAGGCTGGCGCGCCGCCGCTGCATTTGAAGGCGCTGCACGCGAAGATCGGCGAGTTGACGCTGGAGAATGATTTTTTGGAAGGCGCGCTTACCAAGGCCGGCATGCTGAGCGCAAAGCGATGATCGACCGCACGCACGATCTTCCCGTCGCCCGGCAGGCGAAGCCTTTGAACATCAGCCGGGGCGCCGTTTATTACAAGCCTCGGCCGGTCTCGATCGAGGACTTGGCGATCATGCGCCAGATCGACGAGTTGCAACTCGATTACCCCTTCGCGGGCAGCCGGATGTTGCGCGATCCGCTGAACCGCGAGGGTGTTTCGGTTGGCCGCCGCCATGTCGCGACGCTGATGAATCGCATGGGGGGCGATCCATCGGCGCCCGAACACCAGCAAGCCCGCGCCGGGGAACAGGATTTATCCCTATCTTTTGAGCAAGCTGAAGATCGAGCGCGCGAACCATATCTGGGCGATGGACATCACCTACATCCCGATGGCGCGCGG
>PLAI01000311.1 GCA_003134075.1 Methylocystaceae bacterium
GGGCATGGAGCAGCGGATTTCTTCTCGGACGCGACTTCGATTCCGTCGCGGAATGTTACACAGTTGACGAAAGCGTGCCCTCGCAGAACACTGCACGTCTCATGGTCTTCGAGCGGGTGACGGCAGCGTCGAAAATTTGGCGACGAGGTCAAAATCGGTTACCGAAAGTGGCGGCGTGGAACGTATCACGGCGACATCGCGGCGTCTCATCGAAGGTTGGAAGGGCGAATACAACGAAGCCGTCCTCAGACGGGCTCTTGGCAATATCCCGCCGAGCGAATACGCCATTGCGGTCAGTCGGATCGATACCATGAAGGGTGCAAACGCCGTCGGAAACCAACGCTGGCCCTGGACCACGATTGCCAAGCGCTTCAAGCCCTACGGGGACCGCCACCTCGGCGAAACGTGGAGCCGACTCGCGGCGAAACGCCCGGCCAGTCGCTGGCGTCATCGACATCGACAGATTTGATCCTTGTCAAGGAAAGGTAGAAATGATCAAATGTATAGATAAGGCGAAGTTTTACGATCTAGCAGCCGTGACTCCGCTGGTTACATGGCTTGGCCTCGGAATCGTCGGATCGTTGGCGAAAACGAAGCAGATGCTTGAGTCGAGGGAGGATGTGTTCGCAATTTGTTCTCAAGTTGCGACCATCTTGTTTATGAGCGTTGTGATCGTGTTACTTCTGATAAGGCGTCCGCCATTACGGAAAGCAAAAGGACTCTTATCTAGACTCGCTGGGATAATCGGGTGTCTGTTGCCGTTTTTCTTTCTCGCGCTCCCTCGAGCAAACCCGACGCACGCAATAACCGTGTTTTCAACTGCCCTTGTTTTCTTTGGAACCGCGGCGTCAATCCTATCTGTGTGCTGGTTGGGACGTTCCTTCAGCATTCTTCCACAAGCTCGAAGACTGGTAATCGCGGGTCCCTATCGAGTCATCCGGCATCCTCTTTATTTTGCAGAGCTATGCGTCGTGTTCGGACGCATATGGGAATTGGAGCTGCCATGGCCGTTGATTGTGATGCTCACAGCCATTGGAGTTCAAATTGCGCGTATGCATTTCGAGGAACAGGTATTGTTGGAAGCATTTCCATCGTATCGCGAATACGCGAGCCGCACTGCAAGGCTGATCCCCGGCGTATACTGAGTTAAAATTTGTGTATTTTTATGCGCGAGTTCTCTGCGGCTTTTGCGAACGAGAATCGGTCATAGAAGTTAAGCCATCGTGTCCCGCTCGAACCCTATTTTTATTCGTCTTATGTCCCTGGCGAACACGGAACCCCGTGCCTATCATGAGAAGTTCGCCCTAAAGCTCAAAAACAGGCTGCGTCTTCGCGCGATTGCGCCTGTTACTTGTCATGCACCCGGCGGGGCTGATATTCGAGTTGTTAGCCTTCATTTTAAGGTCTTTTCCTTTTGTCGCGAAATGGAGAGCTCGTCGAACCAAATTGCGCCGGACACGAGCTGTTCAGCGGGAGAGCGAGCGCCAAGCTTAAGCTTTACCAATTGCGCGGCGCAGCCACTGTCTGGAACGACGAATGAAAATTCAAGGGCGCGCCAATCTGGAAACGACCCCACTAACATTTCGCTGTGGCCGAGGCTTGCCCCGTCCCTGCAGCTGATGTCCCACAGCACGCCGCGCCGCCCAACGACCTCGCCCTTAAAGGAGCCCCTGAAAGAATAGGCGCCAGGCGGCAGCAAAATCGATTGATATACGCCGGGGAATTCAACGCGGCCTGGTCCAAACTCGGCCACAAGCGCATGATCCAGCGCGCTTTCAGACCTGGAGGCAAAGTCAACGACGACGTTGACGCCCGCCGGCGCCTGCCAGTCGAATGGCGACCCTGACGGTTTTACCTCGAAATCGCCGTTAAAGAGGTAACCGGTGTCCGCGAGTTGTTCGGGCGGCAGGAATTGCCGCCAAGCATAATAGGCCAGCGCATAAAGCTTATGCTGAAACAAAAACGATTGATAGGCATTAAGTTCTTCCCCCGTCGCAGGCGCCGGCGTGTCTTTGAGGCTCAAAAGTAGATAAAGTGGAGCGCGCGCGTCAGTGACATACGAGCCAAGCAGGTCGATGAACCCATGCCTCCAACCAGGATTTGCGGCGAGGAGCTTTTCGATTTCTTGCTTGCCGGTACTACTCTCCATCATACGGGCGAAAAACGGCATTGTGTAGACGAGACCCACGGCTCCTGAGCTCAAGAGCGCATCGGCGTAGTACGCCGCGATGGGGTAGTTCTTTCGTTCGAAGCTTTTCCGCATTATCCAATCGACAGCGAAATCTTCGCTGAGCGAGTGGCGCGCGGCCGCCAGCATTAACGTCTCGGCCTTTTCAGCCAAGCCTTCGTTCTCCGCGATTTGCCCCAACAGCCGATAGGCTCGCGACGGCAAGGGATCGATGACGAGGGCCGTTTCGATTTGTTCGCGCAACTGCTTCAAACGCTGTTGCGTCTGTCGCGGCGGACCCGACGTCTCGCCCTTGTCGCCGGCGCCAAAGTTGATTTCGTTGTCGGCGAGGGCGAGGAGCGAGGTCGGCTCGTCCCCGCGCAGCAAAAGCGCTGTTTTTGGCGCCGTCTTGGACAGATAGGCGACGACCGAGTGAGAAATTACAAACCAGCAAAGCGACAATCCGAGAATGCTGAAAATCATAAAACGGGACACATGATGTCCTGCGTCGGCGTTGCGGTTCAGCGCGAAGGGGCGGTTCAATTCGGGCATGGTCAAAGCCTGTGGCGCTCCTTTGCGCTCTTTGGTTTAAGAACTCCGCTTTCGCTCAACGCACGCGCGAGCCGAACGCGAAAGCAATGAGCCGCCGCCAAAAACTGGCCCCCCAGCGCTGCTTTCGAGCCCTGACAAGCCGCGCCGGTCTTCCCCTCCCTCCCGACGTCTCGCCGCCTAGAGATGGGGTTTCGCCATTTCCTTTTCGGTCGCCCGCTCGCTTTTCGCGCGAGACGCTAAGCGCCGCCAAATAAGCGTCCAAGGTCGCATCGTAGGCGCAGCGCCGCTCCGGCGTCTTGACATTGTTCCAGGCGCACGTGATCCGCAAGAAAAACATTGACCGCGCCATATCTTGGCAAAGCTCCGAATGCAGCCATTTGCAAAGAAACGCAAAGTTTCGACGCAGTTCCGCGGCGGGAGCGCTGCGCCGCGCGCCTAGCACGCGATAGCTGTCGGCGTTCGGCGCCAGCAGGATCTGTTCGATGTAAAACGCCGCCGCTTCGCGCAATTTTTGCGGGGACTCTTGCATCCGCTTCGCGGAGGCTTCGATGGCGCCGTGATCATCCGTGACGACGCTCAGCAAGAAGGTTACGCCCTCGGGCAGGGGATTACTTCGCAGCTGACGACGACGCGACGGGACGGCCGCCAAATCAAGGGCGACCCTCAGCGCGGCAATTTCTTGGTCAGGCGACGGCCGCGCCATCATTCAGTTCCCGCGAGCCATTTTTTGCGTCGTCGGGCTTGCCGATGGCGTCGGCCACTTCATTGGGGCCATGCGAGCCGTCGTCGGCCCGATATGTATAATGATAGTCATATCCGTAGCCGTCCGACTTGGCGTCGAACTTGGTGAGGAGCAGCCCAATCGGCGTCACGCGCGCCGCCGCCAAGCGTTTGATGGCGTTGCGGACTTGCCCGGTTCGTCCCTGTTTTGAAGCGATGACGAACAGCGTCGCTCTCACCATGTTAGACAAAATGAGCGCGTCCGCCATCCCCATCACCGGCGGCCCGTCAACGATAATCAAATCGAAGATTTCGCCGCCCGCGGACAGCAAGGAGGCAAAGCGCGCTCCATGGAGTAGCTCCACCGGGTTGGGCGGCAGCGGGCCCGACGTCATGATATAAAGATACGATTTACCGGATTCATATCGTCGAATGGCGTCGGTCGGTTCGCAATTGTGTGTAAGGTAGGTGCTTAGGCCAATGCTGTTGTCGATACCGGTTTTGGAATGCAGCGAGGGGTTCCGCATATCGCCGTCCACGACGAGCACTTTTAGGCTCAAGGCCGCGAAATGTCGCGCGATGCCAAGCGCTGTGCTCGATTTTCCTTCGGTGGGCATTGAGCTAGTGATCAATAGCGACTTCGGGACGCCGGATTCTGTTGAGAACTGCAGCGACGTGCACGCGGATCGGAACGCCTCCGAGATGGACGAAAGCGGATTCTTGGTCTCCTCCTCGAAGTTCTGTTTTGGCCCGACTCTTGGAATGACGCCAATAAGCGCCAAGCCTGAAGCCTCTTCCGCCTCGACTGGCGAATAGATCAAGTCGTCGAATTGCTCCATAACAAAGGCCGCGGCCAAACCAGCACCGAGTCCCAACGCGAGGGCGAGAAAAATAATCTTGGGTCTATTCGGCGAACTAGGCGCGCTGGGGATTTGGGCCTTATCGATAATGAACACATTATTGGCTCCGACGCCGCTAGCGACATCCAATTCCTTGTAACGTTGCAGCAGGCTTTCATACAGCGTGCGGGTCGTGTCCGCCTCACGTTTGAGTGTATTGTATTGAATGCTGCGCTTTTGTAGATCGAGCGTCTCCCCTCGCAGCTCCTCGATCCTGTGTTTCATCTCGTTTTCTTGGCTTAATGAGGCGTCGAACGCGGCTTTCAGAGACGATTTGACGGCTTTCACCTCAAGACCGATCTGGTGTTCGATTTCTTTGATTTTATTGCTGAGTTGAGCCATGGCGGGATAATCGGCGCGAAATGTTTGCGATTTCTCCTGATACTCGGCGACGAGCTGACCGCGCCGAGCGCGCAACTCGTCGATCGTTTTGTTTGTCAGCAGCTGCGGCACATCGATCCCCGACGACTTTTCGACCTGCCGCCACAATTGTTCGTTCTTGATGCGCTCGGCGATAATGGAGCCGAGCGCGCTATTGGCGGCCCCGAAATTGGTTTCCGCGACCGATGTTTTATCGCTGCCCGCGAGGATTTGCTCCTTTTCCGCGAAGGCCAGCAATCCGTTCTCGGCCGCTTCGAGACGCAGTTTCAACTGTTGGAGCTGATCCTCAAGGAACGATTTGGCGTAGGCATTGGCCTGAAAGCGCTTATCGAGATTGGACGCGACATAGGCCTCGCCAAAAGCGTTGGCGACCCTCTGTGCCCGCGCGGGGTCCCTGTCGGTGTAGGCTATGTCCACCAGGCGCGTATTTGCGATCGGTTTGACGGCGAGACCAGCGGAAATCTCACTCGCCGCGGCGCGCCCCTGATCAGCCAGGTTGCTCCCGCTCCGCGGATCGCCTGCGACGCGCGTAAGTGACGCCACGCGCTCCGCGAGATTAAGGCTCTTAAGCAGCTCGAGCTCGGTGGCGTACGAAGTATCGTCGACATCGGTTGAGTTCGTGTCGGCGTCTCCCCCTTTCAGGATCCTGGGCGCGGTGCGATCAATCTGTAGTCGCATTGTCGCCGTGTAAAGCGGCGTCTGCGCGAAAGCCGCTAATAGCCCCAAAACCGCGAATGTGACGGCGACGCCGGCAATCAGCCATTTTCGCTTATTGAAAAGGCGCAAGATCTTGAGCAGATCAACGCCCGTTTCCGCGTCGGGGCCGCCGGCGCGATCGCTCTCCTGATAGCGATAACTTAATGGCAAATCAGCGCTTTTCTCCACCATCGCGCGACTCGCCCGCGCGTCGCCTTCGGCGGGCCCCTTGTAGCCATCATCCTCAGCCATATCGCGTTCCTATTCTGCTGTTCATACGCGGCCTTGCAGCTACATCAAAAACGGGGTCGCCATCCCGGCTACTGGCAAGACTCTCAAGAAGTAATTTAGTCCTATTTTGCCCGTGGACTCATCGACGGCGACGACGTCGCCTGGCGCAAGCCGTGGATCGGCCTCCGTGCCGTTGTGAATCGCGGAGAAGTCAAATCTGGTTACGGTGCGCGCTCCATTAATCGTGCGGAAAACGACGATATTGTCGGAGGCTAAGTTGCTGTCCAGCCCTCCGCTTCTGGCGATAACTTGCATCAGCGTTTCGCCGCCGCGCCACGGGAAGACCCCGGGGCTTCTAACCGCGCCCTCCACGGTGATCCGCTGACTGTTATATTCCTTGACGGTGATTGTGACCTGGGCCGATTTCAGAAAACGAGCATTGAGGCGCCGCTCGATGTCGCGCTCGAGCTCTGATGGGCTTTTCCCGGCTGCGGGGACTTGGCCGACAAGGGGTAAATTAATTGCTCCGTCATTGGCGACCAGCACCGTCTTCGAAAGCTCTGGCGCCTGGAAAACCGTAATGTCCAAAACGTCCTGTGGCCCGATCAGATAGGTCACGCTTCCAGGCGCGGTGGCCGACAAATATTTATCCGCCACGCGCGCGAGCTCCGCGTTGTCCGCCGCCGGCGGATTCGGCGCAAATCCCGAATCTTCGCCCGGAACGCCGTTGCAGCCTGTCAGTCCAGCCACGAAGGCAGCGAAAAAAACCAACACCCCGAAGGTTCGCGCCGCTCCCGTCGCCGCTAGCTTTAACTTTGCACTCATGATGCATTTCCCCGAACACAGGCTCGATCAGATCTAACATTCTCGATGGCGTTTAACATAAATTCGGTGACGGGCGGAAGATTTTCCGCACGGTTAACATCTCTTGGGACCCTATAAATCATTCCCCGCCAAGGCAATTCGTGCTTGGCGCATATTAATCAAAAGAATACACCGTCGGCGTCCGTAAACCAATAAGATCGCGAAAGCCACTAATGTCGTTTCGATAATAACCCGGCTTCGGCGCGTGGGAGCATATTCAAGCCCGATGAACCCGCGTAACGGCCGTGCTTCGAAGCGCCTCACAAAAACACGCAGGCGCGATTTCCGGCGCGCTTTTAGATAGGCGACCGTCGACCGCTCGAAGATGTCGCGGGCCGCTTCCACGCCCTATTGCAACTCATATGGGCCGTTGGGGCCGCTGATTGTAAACTCTAACGTTTATTGGCTTGCGGAGCTGGCGCGGGATGTCCGCGCGTCAATCACGCTTGCGAGTGAATGAGCGCTAGGCTAAGTGGGTGCGGTCGTTGGCGCGAGCAGCGGAGCAACCGCGGTTTCAGTTTGGGCGTCCGCCGATGATGTGTTCATGCGATGGTGCGCAAGTCGAAAGGATGCGGTCTCATGATGCTCGGCGGGACTTTCGCTCGGGCGCCCTTGTTCGCCAGCGGCATGGCCGCGCGGTCTAGCTCGGGGGCGCTTCGTGTGACGCCCGAGTCCATCGCGGCAACTTTTGGGGTGGGCGCCGCCGTGATTTCCTTGAGGGCGACCGCGACACATTCTCGGCGCGGGTTCGACGCCGGTTGGCTAGCGCCGGCAGGGCGGTTCCGGGACTGACCCGCGCTTGCGTCAATCCGCCTGACTCGGCGGCGCGGTTTGGCCGGCTCTCGCTGGCGTCACTAGAGGAGAACGCCGCGGCCGCGCTCGCCCCTGAGCGCCCCCGCTATCACTCTCAGGCGGCGATACCCTTGCCGAACCAAGCGAGACCATGGCGATTGGGACTTCGCTCTCGAGGAGAAATTGTAGCGGAGCGAGCGGGAGGTCCAGCGTGTTTTTATACCTTTCGGGTTTTGGCTTCTTGTCCTGCTTCCTTCTGGGAGGGAGCACGAGCAATGGCCATCTGTCGGATGCTATTCTTCAGCTTTTGTCGATCCCTGTCCTGCTCGTGGCGCTTTGGCGTATCTTGGATGCGCCGCGCCTGCTCGAGACGCAACGGACATTGGCGTTTTGCGGAGCCATCCTCGCCGTGCCGCTGCTTCAACTTGTTCCGCTGTCGCCGGCGCTATGGACGCATTTGCCGGGGCGCGAAGCCGTTGTCGCGGCCTTCGAGCTCCTCGGCCGCCGCCCATCTTGGGCGCCCCTCAGCATGGCTTCGAACTCCACTTGGTTGAGCGCGCTCACGCTGCTGCCGCCTCTCGCGGTGTTTCTTTCGCTTCTCACGCTCGACTGGCCGGACCGCAGACTGTTGAGCCTCCTGGCTATCGGGGCTGGCGTAGCGAGCGCCTTTCTTGGATTGGCGCAGTTGGCCCAAGGTTCGACAAGCCCGTTGCGGTTTTATGAAGTCACGAACGAGAGCGCCCCGGTGGGCTTTTTCGCCAACCAAAATCATTTTGCGGCGTTGCTCTATTCCACGATTCCGCTGACAGCCGCTTGGCTTGCCGCCAAGCTTGGCGCGATGCGATATGCGAGCGGCAAAGGACGTGACGTCTCGCTCATGGAAACGATCGCGCTGTCGCTCACGCTTCTCACGCTGATCACTGTCGAGGCGATCGGGCGCTCGCGCGCGGGAATAATCCTCACGCTGGTCGGGTTGTTCGGAGCGCTCGCGCTGACGGGCCAGTCGCCGCGTCATATCAAAAATCTTGCGTCCCCCCGCGTGCTGCTTGCCGTCGTCGCGCTCGCCTTCCTGTTCATAGGAAATTCCGCGCTGGTTCGAATTTTGGATCGCTTTAGCATGGACCCGCTGTCCGACCAGCGGGTCGTGTTTGCGCGCAATACGGTTTCGGCCGCCAAGACCTTCATGCCGATTGGGGCGGGGCTTGGCGCTTTTGTCCCCGTATACGCGATGTTTACGAAACCTCGGGACTTGGTGGCGGACGAGTATACTAACCACGCTCACAACGATTTGCTTGAAATATGGCTCGAAACCGGCGTCGCTGGTCCGCTGCTTCTGTGCCTATTCCTTTACTGGCTTGTTGGAAGAGCTACGCGGGCGTGGGGGCCGTCTAATCCCGGCCCTGTCCCCATCGACAAGTATTTGATCCGGGCGGCGATTTTGATCATCGTGCTGCTTCTCTGCCACTCGCTTGTCGATTATCCCTTGCGCACCGGCGCATTAATGGCGATCATGGCCTTCGCCTGCGCCCTGTTGATCGATCCCGCGATTCCCGCCGTCGCCATGGAGGCCGTCGCGACGCGGATCGACGCCGAGCCGCCGCGAAGAAGCCGCTCCACCATCGAGCGCGCGCAACGGCGTTCACGTCGGCGAGATAGTCTCCCTTGAAGGCGAGGCTCCGATTCCTTCGATGCGAGCAAGACTTATATCGGATTCCAGATATGCTGGCGAGCACTTGTGTCCTTTTCGCGAGCGCGGAGCGCGCGCCCCCGTGACGTCACTCCGTAGTCCAGCGCCCGAGCCGGGCGGCGACGCTTGTGGGGTGGCCTGCCGCGGCCCGAGTCGCTTCTCCTTTCGCGGAATGCCCTCAAAAACGCATGGGCCGCCCCGGTCCGCGAGCGTTGTTATAGAGCTCAATTTGATCAATCCGCTTCGGCGTATCCGGCCTGGCGGCGGGCTTCCGGCCAAGATTAAAGATCCGCGCATCCCGTCGGTCCGCCGCGCTCAACGGGAAAGCGAAGATTCGATCCGCGAAGGGCGAGCAACCGTCAACAAGATCGACGTCATTCCGCGATATCGGGATTGAAGCGATATCGAGCGGTAAAGGGCCGTTGTCGAGCCCGGCTATCCGAATTGCCTCGGCGGGGTGACGCTCCCATTCCGCGAGGCGTCCGGTGCGGAGTGAACGCCTCTCACTCTTTGATGCGCTCTTTATGCGACGCCGCCAAACCACGGCGCGAGACGCGTCCAGACCGATGATGCCGCGGAGATTCTCGCCAAGATCAATGCCGAGCAGGGAACCCGCATGTTTCGTCAGTCCGGATCGAATCTCCGGCGAATCCACAACCCGTGGGCGGAGAGGCGGGTTAACCCATAAAGCTCTTCGCGGGTTGCAAGCCATGGGGCCACGCTTTGGTCAAAATCTCGATTTAGGCATGCATTTGCCTTTTCGCCGCTGAAGCAAGCGAGGCCGCCAAGTTCGCGCGCAAAGGCCAGGGCTATTGGGTGTGATTTACCGGGATCGTGCACCGCTTGAGCGAAAACGTGATTCAATTGGGTGTTACGTTCGGAGAGGCGCGATGGAGCCGAGACCCGTGTCGCGAGGCGCGCCCGGCAAGCAAGGGCGGGATTGCTTCCATGGTCGATCGTGGGCCTGATCGGGGTGTCGCTTTTGACCGGATGACGCGGAAATTTGGCGGCGTTGCATTGGGGCGCGGCCCGAACAAGCGCCAGCGCCGGGCGCTCGGCTTCACAAAAGGCGTTACGCCCCGCGCGCTATTCCGTGGAGGGGTGACTCGCCGCGGGCTCTATGCCATAATGGAAGAGTTCCGAACAGCCCGATTTGGCGAAGGCCGCTTAAAAATATTGGAGTGGACGTGTCGTATTCGCGGTGTCAACCATTACGAATTGAGCCTTGGAAAAGTCGTCGCGACGGGTTGGTCCTGACCGGCGCGGAGAGATGGTATGTCGTGCGTTCGCTTGCGCGACAGGAAGCGAGGGCGGAGTTCCATCTCGTTCAGCAAGGTTTCCGTGTTTTTTTGCCGGTTATGATGAAAACCGTTCGGCACGCTCGCAAATTACGCGCCGTCCGCGGCGCGATCTTCCCGGCATATATGTTTGTCGGGCTCGACTTGGCCCGAGATCGCTGGCGAACGATCAATGGCACATTCGGCGTCGCGAGCCTCATCATGGCGGCGGAGGGGCCCGAGCCGGTTCCTTCTGGCGTGGTTGAGCAACTGTTCGATTACACCGATGATGACGGCCAGGTTCGCTTTGATCGTGATTTCCGCGAAGGCCAGTCGGTGCGCGTCAAATCGGGCCCCTTCGCAAGCGCGATCGGCTGCTTGGAGCGGCTCGACGCCAATGGGCGCGTGCGCGTTTTGCTCGACATCATGGGCGGAAAAGTGCCCGCGCTTCTGGATCGTTCGGCCCTCGAAGCGGCATAAAAATCGTCGCCGCGTTTCGTAACGCGGCGGCTTATGGCAAGCGCGACGGGAGAAGCGGTTCGCTTCACCCGACCGGCGGTAGCATGGGCGATCGAAGGCGTCGGCCGCCCGGCGAGGGGGCAGCGCGCGAACTCGCGATTCTTGAACTTTGGCGCGCCCGAGCGCCACGGCCAAGGCGAGGCGCGCNNCAGCCCCTGATGACACAGCCCCTCATGCGTCGCGTCTTTATCACCGGAACAGCCGGTTTTATCGGCTTTCATCTCGCGCAACTGCTGCTCGCCGAGGGGTTTCGCGTCGGCGGCTATGACGGCATGACCGACTATTACGACGTCGATCTGAAACGCCGACGCCATCAAATGCTGATGCGGCACGAGAGCTTCTCGGCGACCGAGGCGATGCTCGAGGAGGATTCCAAGCTGTGGGAGAGCATCGAGCGATTCTCTCCTGACGCGATCGTTCATCTCGCGGCCCAAGCGGGCGTGCGCTACAGTCTTGAAAATCCGCGGGCTTACATCGACAGCAATGTCATCGGGACCTTCAATGTCATGGAGGCGGCGCGTAAGCTCAAAGTCCGTCACCTGCTGATGGCTTCGACCTCTTCCGTCTATGGCGCGAATGAAGACATGCCGTTTAAGGAGACGGAGAAAGCCGACACGCAGCTGACGATTTACGCGGCGACCAAAAAAGCCAATGAGTCCATGGCGCATGCCTACGCGCATTTGTGGGATCTGCCCACGACAATGTTTCGTTTCTTCACGGTCTATGGGCCCTGGGGTCGACCGGATTTGGCTCTCTTCAAATTCGTCGACGCGATCCTCAACGGTCGTCCAATCGACATTTACAATCACGGCGATATGTATCGCGACTTCACCTATGTCGAGGATCTCGTGCGCGCCATTCGCCTGCTGATCGACGCTATTCCTGCTCGACCCCTGAGCGCCGCGGAGATTGCGCCAGGCGACTCGCTAAGTCCCGTCGCGCCTTTCCGCATCGTCAACATTGGCAATTCCGACAGGGTGCGGCTGCTCGATTTTATCGAGGCGATCGAAGCGGAACTCGGTCGCAAGGCGATCCGCAATTACATGCCCATGCAAATGGGCGACGTGCCGGCCACTTGGGCGGATGCATCGCTTCTCCAGCAACTGACAGGCTATCGGCCGCAAACCGATTTCCGAGACGGCGTCGCGAAATTTGTTACGTGGTTTCGCGAATATCATGCGCAGAAGCATTACGGCGAGTCGGCATAGAAGGGGAGCGTCATTGTATCGATTGGATGAATTGAGACTTGCCGTGATCGGCCTCGGCTACGTCGGTTTGCCCTTGGCGGTCGAATTTGGCAAGAAGCGATCCGTCATGGGCTATGACATCAGCGCCGCGCGCATCGCGGCGCTCAAAAATCGTCATGACGCGACGCTCGAAGTGAGCGATGAGGAGTTGCGTCAGGCGAGGGGGCTTTATTGCACGACCGATCTCGCCGACCTTACGAACTGCAATGTCTATATCGTCACGGTTCCGACGCCGGTCGATGAACATAAGCGTCCCGATCTTTCGCCGCTGATCAAGGCGTCGGGCGCGATCGGGAAAGTCCTGAAGAAAGGCGACATCGTTATTTACGAATCGACGGTCTACCCCGGCGCCACGGAAGAGGATTGCGCGCCAGTGCTCGAAGCGGTGTCCGGATTGAAATTCAATGTCGATTTTTACATGGGCTACAGCCCCGAACGCATCAATCCCGGCGATAAGCTGCATCGCGTCTCGAGCATCAAAAAGGTCACCTCCGGCTCGACGCCGGAAGTCGCCGAACTCATCGATCAGCTCTACAAAGAGATCATTCTCGCCGGCACTCACAAGGCGCCCAGCATCCGGG
>PLAI01000128.1 GCA_003134075.1 Methylocystaceae bacterium
CAGTCTCGAGGGAGATTCGACAGAGAAACGCCAGTTTTTGCAGGGTGCGTGCATAATTCAAGAATTTCTATTGCGTCGCCTAGGTGGTGGCTTCGGAATCGCGAGGGCTTCCTCGGGTGTCAGATCGCGGGTTCCTCTGCAAGTTGGGTATCGGCTGCATCCCATAACCCCGACTCGAGTTTCCTGATATGTAACGCCAATTGTCACCCCAACCAAAAGCCTCGCCCTATGTTGCTCCTTCCGAAATTCGATGTCGTCGTCTGGATCATGAAGACTGAAGCCTTCCCTTCCCTGCGCTGCGAATTGATTGGCCTTGCTGCCGGCGAGCCTGATGAGGCGACCGAATATGAAGGCATGGTAGATTTTCATTAGCGCTTCGACAGCCTTGCCAAAGCCGAGAGCGTCGCGGCGGCGTTTACGGTCCTTCGCCAGAGGCCAGAGCTCGTTCTCGCGCCTATCGAATTGCGACGATCCGAAAGCGTCGTTCACGTTCAAGGAGGAGCGGCATGGCTGCGCCGGCCGGACTGGTTCCGATCCATCCGCATATGCTCCGCCTTTTGGCCTATGCGCCACTGATAGAGAAAAGACTTCGGCAATTTCGACGCCCCCATTGCGGCTCGATCCGCGTCGATGAAACCTATGTCAAAATCCGTGGCAAGTGGCGTTATCTTTACCGGGCGATCGACAAGCACGGCGCTCCCGTGGATTTCCTGCTGACCGCGAAGCGCGACCTGGACGCCGCCAAGCGGTTCTTCCGCAAAATGCTGAAGGATCAGCCTTTGTTGGGGACCCATAAGATCGGCACGGACGGAGCAAAGGTTTATCCAACGGCGATTTCGGATGCGGTGAAGGCGGGGCTGACGCCGGGCGAGCCCACGCACCGTGTATCAAAATATTTGCAGCAAGGCATTGAAAGCGACCATTTCCACGTGAAGAAGAACATGCCGAAAATCGGCGGCTTTCAGTCATTTCCGACGGCCAAAAGAACGATCGCCGGGTTCGAGGCAATCCTTTGGTTGAAGAAAGGCTTCGGCTTTGCCGGGGAATGGACCGTTCGCAGACAGAACGATCTACTCGCCTGCTGCCTCGGACTTCAAATGGTGAATAAAGCCTGAAAATCGGTTGGTTCCAGGGCGCTTTCCGGCCATCGCCAACGTTTGCGACAAGCCCTGCGCATGATCGCGGAGCTGCGACCGCCGTCGTTGGCGTCAACAGCATAAAGCATTCGAGTGTCATGAGTGCGACCCAAACGACGGGGGAGGTGCGTCCAGATGTCAGCCAATTTTGCGATTCCCCCGGACGGAAGGCCGGCTCCGGCCAGTCGTCCGCGATGCTGCGCTCCGGCGGCGCGCTCCGTGACCGCGCGGCCTTGTCAAAGGCCGCAAATTCGGGGAAAGTTGCATCCGAACCGGCGCCTATCCGGCGAATCCTGCGGTAATCCTCACTCATGCCCGTTTCCGCCTCATTGAGCACCGCTGAGTTCACCAAGCGCGCCGCCATTGTCATCGCGCTCGCTCTTGCGCCAATTCTCGTCTGGCTTCTCTTCGATGCGATTTTGATCATCATCGGAGCGATCCTCTTCGCTCTTTTGCTCGACGTCGTGGCGCAGCCATTCCGCTTCCTTAGGCTACCCCGCGGCGTGGCCCTGATTCTGTCCGGAATCCTCATCGCCAGCGTGCTCGGCGGTGCCGGTTATCTCTTCGGCAGCGGGGCGCTCTCGGAAATGCAGGAGGTGATGCTTCGCGCTGGGCAAGCGGAAAAGGAATTCGTGCAAGCGATACAACAATCGGAACTGGGAAGAAGCCTCTTAGCTCACGCCCAAGGCGACAATCTTCCCCTGACCCATTTCTTCAGCCAACTGTTCCGCATAAGCGTGAGCTTTGTCCTGGGCGTCCTTGTGGCGATCTTCTCGGGCATCTTCTTGGCAGCGCAACCTTCGCTGTATCGCCGCGCGCTCATTACGTTTTTTCCCATAGAGCTGCGGGGCAAGGTGAACGGAACGCTTGATTGCATCTCCAAAGCGCTTCGCCTTTGGCTTCTCGGCCTGCTATTCGAGACGTTGATCGTCGGCGTGCTGGCTGGTTTCGCTGTGTGGCGCATCGGCCTCCCCTCGCCTTTGGCGTTGGGCGTGATATCGGGCGCAGCCGAATTCGTTCCCTATGTCGGCCCCATTCTAGCGATCGTCCCGTCAGTTCTCGTCGCGGCGACGGTGAACGTGAGAGCCATGGCGTGGACTTTCGGCGCTTACGTTCTCATTCATCAAATCGAAGGCAATCTGATCATGCCGATCATCCAGCGTCAGCTGATCCACATTCCGCCCGCGTTCATGCTCTTCAGCATCGTAGGCCTCGGCTTGCTTTTCGGGCCGGCGGGCACGATTTTCGCCGCCCCGATAACGGTCGTGTTTTTCGTGATCGTGACGACCCTCTACACTCACGACACCCTCGACGAGGCGCCTGCATCTTCGGGTATGCCCGATAGTTGAGCCGCGATTTTAATTCCCCGCGATGCGGTCGACGAATCCCTCCGTCGCGGCGGCTTGTTGGCAGGCTCAAACTGGGCGATGATATCGGCCCGATACGGCTTTGCCTGACGGTCGCCGGTCACTTTGGAGGAGAAGCTTACCCATGACCGCATCCGTCTTCCAATCCGTTCTTTGTCCGACCGACTTCTCGGAGGCGAGCATCCCCACGTTCGCGCATGCGCTGCGGATCGCGATCGGCTCGAGGAGCGAGCTCCATCACTTGAACGTCGCGCGGTACGCAGCACTCGACCATGCGCCCCTTACCTTGTCGACTACGCCATGCACCACCACCCCCCCACAGGGCTGTTTAGTCCGCTTA
>PLAI01000132.1 GCA_003134075.1 Methylocystaceae bacterium
AGTACTCCACCAACCCGGATACCAACCAGGAAGGCTTCAGCCAAACCACGTCACTCACTGCCACCAGCAACAACTACCTCACGCCGCTGACCACGCTGAGCAACCCGTTCCCCACCGGCTTCCTGCAGGCCAGCGGCAACTCGCGCTGCCTGTTGACCTTCGCCGGCCAGGGCGTCACCTTCCTCAATCCGGTAATGAAGAGCCCGTACTCGCTGCGTTGGAACATCGGCTTCCAGCAAAGCCTCACCAAGGACATGATGCTCGAAGTGGTCTACATCGGCAACCACTCTGTCCATCTTCCGATTGACTACACGCAGCTCAACGGCATCCCGCGCCAGTACCTCAGCACGCTCCCCACGCGCGATGCCGGCCAGACCTATCTCACCAGCTCCGTCGCTAACCCGTTCTCCGGCCTGCAAACCAGCCAGAACACCGCGACCACTACCCCGGTTCAGCTCCTGGCGCGATTTCCCGAATTCCCCGTGGGCGATAGCTCCACCGGCTGGAGCGGCGGGGGCGGCGTCTTGCGCGGGCGCGGGAGCCGCGAACGAAACGGCAAAGGCGAAGGCGAGCGCGGCGAGGAGCGTGTTTTTCAAGTGGATGTCCCGATGGATCGAATCAGCGGATTAGCCGTTCATTTGACTGGCGCGTGACGCTATTCGTCAATTGCGCCGGATCGATGATTTTCGCGCGCCGCCCGCTACTCCACGCTGAATTGGCGCATCATGCCCATGTCCTCATGCTCCAGGTTGTGGCAATGATGCATGAACGCGCCCTTGAAATCTCCGAACGGCTTGATGATCCTGACGCGCTCGCCGGGCGTCACCAGGACCGTGTCCTTCCATCCGCTGGAGATGAAACCCTCGCTCATGGTCGCGTAATCCCGCGGGTCGGCGTCGTCGGCGGAGCGGCTCAGGATTTGAAACTGCTGGCCGTGCAGATGGATCGGATGCGCCATCGACATCATTCCGCCCATCATGCCCATTCCGCGGCCCATGCCCATGCCGCCATCGTGGAAAATCTCCACGAGCTGAAGCGTGTCGACCGGGATTCGCTCGCGCGGCAGCGCGTCGTTGTCGGCGTAGGGGCGACCATTCAGCAGCATCGCCATCGGCGCCTCCGAGATCGCGATCGGCACGGGGTCGCCGGGATTGGCGACATCCTCCGGCCGCAAGCGGTCGATGCGCGCTAGTCGCGGCGGCAAGGCCGAACTCTCGCCCGAAGCGCGCGCGACGCGGACCGAAAAAAGCGGATAATCGCCGCCGACCGGCAGCGCGGTTTCCGCCATCATGCCCCGCGCCATCCTCGGCGACGCGCCGGAAAACGGCGCGCTGCGCATGACGATCTTTGAGCCGACGCTTCGCCCGCTAAAATCGGCCCATACATCCAGCCGTTCGCCGGGCGCGAGCATGACGTAGGGCTTCTCTTCCGGCTTCTCCAGCAGGCCGCCGTCGACGCCGATGACGGTGATCGGCGAGGCGTCGTCCCAGGCGAGCTTGTAGATGCGCGAGTTCGAGCCGTTCAGAATCCGCAGCCGATAGGCGCGGCTCGCCACGTCGATGGCGTAATCGGGCCGTCCGTTGACGAGAACATGATCGCCCTGAAAACCGACCATCCGGGCGTGCATGCCGCCGCCATAGACGAGCTGGTTGGCGTCGTTAAAGCTGCGATCCTGCAACACGATCGGGATTTCGAATTCGCCCGAGGGCAGTTCGAGCGCCTTCTCCTCGTCGTCGTTCACGATGATCGCGCCGGCCATGCCGCGATAGACCTGCGTCGCCGTGGCTTCATGCGTATGCGGATGGTAGAAATACAAGCCGGCGCGATTGCGGATCTCGAATTCGTAGACAAAGGCCTCGCCGGGGTCGATCGCATACATCGGATGGCCGTCCATCAGCATCGGCACATGCAGGCCGTGCCAATGGGCGATGGTCGGCTCGGGCAGGCCGTTGCGCAGACGGATGCGTATCTTCTGGCCCTTTTGGAAACGCATGACGGGGCCGAGATAAGTATCGGGCAGCGGCGTCAGCGTGTTCTCGGGGCCTTTCAGCAAACTCGCGGCGTAGCGCCAGACGCCGGTCGCGCGGCCTTCGAGAATCGAGGCTTCGCTTGGGCGGCAGGTCAACTCCATGTCCACGTCGGGATTGAAATTCAGCGACGCCCAGTTTGGCGCGATCTCCTTCATCCCGCCCGCGCCGCCGTGCATGGCGAGGGCCGCGAAGGACGACGATGCGCACACGCCAGCCGCCGCCCCGATCCGGGCCAAAAGCGAGCGGCGGATTAAATCCATTTTGCGCCGCATGACGACCCCCCGGCTTTGGCGCGACGAAACACATTCACGAAGTATGATGTAATCACGGAAGCCGCGCCGAACGATGCGACAGATTGAGCCAGGGCGCGCGGGAGGCATTGCCTATTCGGACCCAGACGATAAAAAAGAGCATATTATCGCCCAATTCCGTATCGAGCCGGAAAGGCGTGGCCGGGCGCGATCTCATGGACACGAAATATCTCTCGACCCGTTGTTGCGTCGTTGGCGGCGGTCCGGCCGGCGTTATGCTCGGCTTCCTGCTCGCGCGCGCGGGCGTCGATGTCGTGGTGCTGGAAAAACACGCGGATTTCCTGCGCGATTTTCGCGGCGACACGATCCATCCTTCAACACTCGAGCTGATGCATGAGCTGGGTTTGCTGGACGAGTTCCTGAAACTCCCACACCGAAAAGTGCGGCGCCTTGCCGTTCAGATCGGCGCGACCAGTTTGACGATCGCGGATTTCACCCATCTTCCGACCGTTTGCAAATTCATCGCGCTCATGCCGCAATGGGATTTTCTCGAGTTTCTCGCCACCCACGCCCGCCGTTTCCAAGGGTTTCACCTTCTGATGGACACGAGCGCGACCGATGTCATGCTGGACGGCGACCGGGTGGTCGGGGTCCGCGCGACGAGCGACAACGGCGCCATCGAAATCCGCGCCGATCTGGTCGTTGGCGCCGACGGGCGGCGCTCGACGGTTCGCTCGAGCGCCGGGTTCAAGGCGGACAATCTCGGCGCTCCGATGGACGTGTTGTGGATGCGCCTGTCGCGCCGGCCCGACGACGGTTCCGAGGCCTTCGGCCACGTGGAGGGGAACCGCATATTCATCATGCTGGACCGGGGAGATTACTGGCAATGCGCCTTCGTTATCCCCAAAGGTTCGGCCGACGAACTCATGAAAACGGACATCGGCGCGTTCCGCGGCATGATTTTGGAAATGTCGCCGTGGCTGGGGGAGCGCGTTGACGAGCTGAAAGGCTGGAACGACGTCATGCTGCTCACGGTGGCGGTGGACCGGCTGCGGCGTTGGCATCGGCGCGGCCTGCTCTGCATCGGCGACGCCCCACGCCATGTCGCCGATCGGCGGAGTGGGCATTAATCTCGCCGTCCAGGACGCGGTCGCCGCCGCCAATATTCTGGCTGAACCGTTGCGCGGCGGGACCTTGACGGACGATCATCTCGCGCGCGTGCAGGGCCGCCGCGAATGGCCGACCCGCGTGACCCAATCCATTCAACTCGCCATCCAAAACCGCGTGGTCCGCCGCGTGCTCGCCGGGGCCGCGCCGTCGAAGCCGCCTTTCATCCTGAAGCTGCTCGATTGGCTGCCGGCGCTTCGCGGCATCCCGGCGCGCTTGGTCGGGATCGGAGTGCGGCCGGAGCACGTCCGCACCGCCGAGGCGACGCCGACTTCGGGTTGACGCGACTTCGCGCGGCGGCCCCGGCGTCATAGAGCGCGCCAAATGCGCCACGTTTCCTTAGGTCCAAATTCATTCGCCTTAGGATATTGCTCCGCTTGCGTTTATCTCTGCTTCCAGGGTTAGCGCAAACAAGCAATTAATGGAGAGCAAACAATGCATGAGAAGCCAGCGGCTCAACCAGAATATCAACAAATTTCAGACGACGGAATAATTAACGCCGAGCAAACCGAAATAGCTCAATATATTTGCGATATGTGCTGCGAGTTGGCTGTTATGGCCAAGAAGGCCAACATGCCGATGCTTTTATATTTATTGCGACTTGCAGCTGCGGAGGCTAACACTAAATTTAACGATTCCGACGCTTTATCACGCTAAACCAATGAAAATAGGTGCCTAATACCGCACTCATTGATCCGTCTTCAAAACCTTAAAAAGAAACAGCCGTGAAACACGGCTGCTTGTCGCCCCCCGCGACGCGGCGTTCGTTTTCGCCGCGCTTTGGGGTATATAGTGCCGCTCTCGCCCCGGTTTCGACGGATGGAACGACAAACGATGCGCTCACGCCGCGCCAAGCGCCTTATTCTCGCTTTAGCAATCGCGCCGCTGCTCGCCGGCGCGCTTGCCGGCTGCGGCCGCAAGGGGCCGCTCGAACTGCCGCCAGACGTGCAGGCCGCCCGACAGGAAAAAATCGCCGAGCAGCAAGCCGACCAGGCCGCCAAGAACCCCGACAAGGGGAAGCTGAGCCAACAGGGCGTCAAGTCCAAGCCGGAGTGGGTCGAGGGCGATGTCAAACATCGCCCGCCCGAAAAATATCCCTTCTTCCTCGACCCCATTCTCTAAAGCGGGCTCCATGCATCATTTCTCCTATAGGGACGGCGTGCTGCACGCCGAGGACATCGCCTTGCCGGCGCTGGCCGCGAGCGTCGAAACGCCGTTCTACTGCTATTCGGCCGCGACGATCCGCCGCCATTTCACGGTCTTCGCCAAGGCGTTCGACGGGCTCGACGCGCTCGTCTGCTACGCGATGAAGGCCAATTCCAATCAGGCCGTGCTCACGCTCCTGGCCACGCTCGGGGCCGGCATGGACGTGGTCTCCGGCGGCGAACTGGCGCGCGCGCTCAAAGCCGGCGTGGCGCCGGGAAAAATCACCTTCTCCGGCGTCGGCAAGACCGCGCGGGAGATCGAGGCGGCTTTGGGCGCCGGGATTTTCTGTTTCAACGTCGAATCCGAGCCCGAACTCGATGCCATCTCCGCCATCGCGACGGCGAGCGGACGCCGCGCGAAAATCTCCTTGCGGGTGAACCCGGACGTCGACGCGAAAACCCACGCCAAGATCTCCACCGGCAAAAAGGAAAACAAATTCGGCGTGCCGCTGTCGCTGGCGCGCGAGATCTACGCCCGCGCCGCCGCCCTGCCGGGGCTGGAGATCGCCGGCGTCGACATGCACATCGGCTCGCAGCTCACCGACCTCGCGCCGTTCGACGCGGCCTTCGCCCTGCTCGCCGAACTCGTGCGCGATCTGCGCGCCGACGGCCATGAAATCTCGCATGTCGATCTCGGCGGCGGGCTCGGCGTCCCCTATCACCGTGAGCAAGATCCCGACTCCTACCACCCCGAGCGTTACGGCGAGGTCGTGCGCCGGCATTTCGAAGGGCTCGGCTGCAAGCTGGTGTTCGAGCCGGGGCGGCTCATCGTCGGCAACGCCGGCATTCTGGTGACGCGCGTCATTTATGTGAAGCACGGCGAGGCCAAGAATTTCGTCATCGTCGACGCCGGCATGAACGACCTCATCCGCCCGACGCTGTACGACGCCTTTCACGAGATTGTCCCGGTGGCGCAGCGCGCGAACGGCGCCAATTACGTCGCCGACATCGTGGGGCCGGTCTGCGAGACCGGCGACTATCTCGGGCTGCATCGCGATATGGCCGAACCCAAGCCCGGCGATCTCCTCGCCGTGCTGACCGCCGGCGCCTATGGCGCGGTGCAATCGGGAACCTATAATTCGCGCCCGCTGGTCCCCGAGGTTCTGGTCGACGGCGAACGCTTCGCGGTGATCCGCCCGCGCGAGAGCATCGAGCAATTGATCGCGCTCGACCATGTGCCGGACTGGCTTTGACGCGGAATGGCGTCGCGAGGCTTCGTGGATTGGCTTTTTCCGCGCGAACCCTAAGTTACTTTCGTAAGCGCGGAGGCAGCAAATGGCCGATCAAAAAGAGGCTCCACGACTTTCAGGGATCGAGATCGCGGAATGGGAGGCGGCGCATGCTCCGACGGTGCGGGAATTCCCCGCTAGTCGGTTCGTCGTCATGCAAGATGGCGATCTGGTCAGGTTTGTTTTCGGTCATCATGGCGCCCCCGTGGACTCCGAAGGAAAGCGTGGAACGCCGGTCTTCTCGGTGGCGATCAGCATGTCTCCCTTTCTTGCCTCGCAGTTGCGGGACGTTCTGAATAAAATCGTTCAAGTTAACGTGACGGAAGGGGCCGACAATGCCCCAAGATAACTTAGTCACACTTGGCGGAAAAAGATTCCCTGGACTTGCCGGCAGTGGCGGGGGTGGCGACAGCGGGGGAACGGTCGATATGGAACCAAGGGTCGCCGTTCTGGAAACTCATGTGGGGCACATCAAAGAAGACGTGTCCTCGATAAAGGCCGCCAGCGAACGGACGAGAAGCGAAATAACCGAGGCCCGGATACAGCTAGGCAAGCTGGAACAGGGCGTCTCGCATCTCCCCGGCAAGGGATTCATCGTCATAACCGTCATCGCGGTCCTTGGAATTTTGGGAGCTTTAATAATTCTCCAACAACAAATTCAGAGGGCGCTAGGGCTCCACTAACCTTTGTCGGCGCGCGGGGCGGCGACGAACTAGAAAGTCACGGAAGGCGTTAGCGGCGCCCTTCCCGCCCCTCCCCAGCCGTATTGGCGTCGATAAACGCTGTCACGCGCGGGTAAACATTGTCGAGCGCCATCACCAGATGCCCCGCGCCGGGGACCGCGATGAACTGCTTGGGCTCATGCGCGAGTTCGAATAATTTCCGGCCCGAGGCGATCGGAATAATCGTGTCGGCTTCGCCGTGCATCATCAGCACGGGCATGTGGACATCGGCGATGGCGAGGTCCGAGCGGAAGGTGTCGCGCATCAAAAGCCCAACCGGAAAAATCGGATAGCGGCCGCCGGCGACATCCAGCGCCGAAAAATAGGGGGCGTCGAGCACCAGCGCCGCCGCATCAAACCGCGAGGCGATGATCGTCGCGACGCCCGTGCCGAGCGACTCGCCCATGATCAGCAGACGCCGGCCGCTAAATCCGCGCCTTACGGCCTCCTTATAGGCTGCCTCGGCGTCGAGCAGAATGCCATCCTGCGTCGGCGTTCCGGTCGAGCCGCCATAGCCGCGATAGGAGACGGCGAGCAGCCCGTAGCCGCTCGCGACAAGCCGCCGGAAGCGCGCGGCGCGATCCGCCAGCACGCCGCTATTGCCGTGGTAATAAAGGATCAGCGGAAGGTCGTCGCGCGCCGGCGGCGCATACCAGGCGACCAGCGTCTCGCCGTCGCCGCTGGAAAGACGCAGCGTCTCGATCGTCGCGAGCCCCGCCTGCGCCGGCGCGACGATCGCGGCGCCGGGATGATATTGAAGATCGCGCTGGAACAGCGCCAGCCCGAGCAGCGCCGCGCAATAAACGCCAAGCAGCGTCTTCGCCGTCAGCTTCAACAATTTCATGAACGGCTCCCTCGCCCCTCGACGCGCCGGAACGTAAGCCTAAGCGCTCAATAATCAACCGCGACGAGATAGAGCCCTTGCGGCGGCGCCACTTGTCCGCAGCGGGCGCGGTCGCGCGCCTCCAGCGCATGGCGCAAATCCTCGACGCGCCACTTGCCGTTGCCGACATGCTCCAGCGACCCCACCAGCGAGCGCACCTGATTGTGCAAAAACGACTGCGCGCTGGCGAGGATTTCGATGATCTCGCCGTCGCGCCGCACATCGAGCCGGTCGAGCGTGCGGATCGGCGATTTCGCTTGGCATTCGCTCGCGCGAAAGGTCGTGAAATCGAATTTGCCGATCAGCGTCTGCGCCGCCGCGTGCATCGCCTCCGCGTCGAGCGCGCGCTTGACGTGCCAGGCGCGCCCAACGTTCAGCGCCAGCGGCGCGCGACGATTGTCGATGACATAGCGGTAATGGCGCGCCCGCGCGGAAAAGCGCGCCTCGAACTCGTCGCCGACGGCGCGCGCCGACAGCACGGCGATGGGGCTCGGGCGCAGATGCGCGTTGATGGCGTCGCGCAGCCGATCCTCCCGCCAGACGCGCGCGAGGTCGACATGGGCGACCTGCCCCAGCGCATGCACGCCGGCGTCGGTGCGGCCGGCGCCATGAACGACGCGGCGCTGGCCGTCGATGGCGAAAACCGCCTCCTCCAGCCGCTGCTGCACCGACATGCCGTTGGCCTGCCGCTGCCAGCCGACGAAAGGCCCGCCGTCATATTCGATCGTCAGGGCGTAGCGGGGCATTGGCGGGCGGGTTCTCGATTTAGCTTGAGAGAGGCGTCGGAGGGACACTACCCTCCAGCCCCACGCTTTTGGGGCGACCACCGGAGAATTGCAAGCAAGCCAGCGCCTCACCGTTGTACGGGCGTCACGGCGGTAGTTTGTATCTACAATTAGACTTGACAAAGGTCTTTTTGTAGCTACAAGCAACCGATGATAATCACTTGAGACAACGCCAAGCGGCTCGCCAACCTCGATAAGCACGGGATGGATTTCGCCGAGTTGGATGTCGATTTATTCGTCAATTCCCTTGTGATCCCGGCGCGCGCGCCACGCTTCAAGGCCATCGGCCAGCTTCGGGGCGTCGCCATTATCGTGGTTATTTTCGCGCCGCTCGGGACCGAGGCCGTTTCGGTCGTTTCGATGCGTCCGGCCAGCGCGAAGGAAAAGGAGCTTCTCCATGACCGCTAGGAAAAGGACGACTGATCCGCGATACACGCGGGCCGACATGGACGAGGTTTCGGACTCCCCGGAAATCACCGCCGAGGAAATGTCCAAGGCGAAATCCTTCTCGGAGGTTTTCCCGGAACTGGCGGAAAGCGCCAAACGCGTGCGCGGAAAGCAAAAGGCCCCGACCAAGCAACTCGTCAGCCTGCGCCTCGACCGCGAAGTGATCGACGCCTTCAAATCGAAGGGCGCCGGCTGGCAGAGCCTCATCAACGAAACCCTGAAAAACGCGGTCAAGGGAGGCTGAAAGACCCGCTCACCCGCCCAGCCGCGCGCCGCGCTCGATCCGCCGGCCACGCGAAAACTCCGCGAAGTCCATCGGCCCCTTGCCGGCGCGCTGGACGCGCAGCAGGCGCAGCGCGCCCGCGCCGCAGGCGATCAGCCCCTCGTCGTCGAGCGCCGTTCCCGCCGCGCCCTCGCCCTTCTCCACCCGTGTGCGCAAAACCTTCACGCGCTCGACGCCGGCGCCAAGTTCCGCCTCGAAGAATGCGCCGGGAAAAGGCGCCAGCCCGCGCGAAAGATTGTGCACTTGCGCCGCCGGACGGCGCCAGTCAATGCGCGCCTCGGCCTTGTCGATCTTTTGCGCGTAAGTCACGGCCGCCTCGCTCTGCGGCGTGAAAGTAAGCTCGCCGCGCTCCAAGGCTTGCAGCGCATCCGCCATCAGCGGCGCTCCCGCCAGCGCCAGCGCGTCGTGCAATTCTCCGGCGGTCATGTCGGGACCGATGGGAACCCGCGTTTCCAGCGCGACGGGGCCGGTATCGAGCCCCTCCTCCATCCGCATCACATCGACACCGCTCTCGCTGTCGCCGGCCATTATCGCGCGCTGGATCGGCGCGGCGCCGCGCCAGCGCGGCAGGATCGAGCCATGCAGATTGAGGCAGACGACCCGCGGCGCCTCCAGAATCGCCCGCGGCAGGATCAGCCCATAGGCGGCGACGACGGCGACATCGGCGTCAAGCGCTTTGAAAGCCGCCGTCTCCTCCGCCCCACGCAGGCCGCGCGGGGTGAAGACGGGCAGGCCGAGGCTTTCGGCGAGCAGATGCACGGGCGATTTACGCGGCTCCATGCCGCGTCCAGCCGGGCGCGGCGGCTGCGTATAGACCGCCGCGACCTCGTGCCCTCGCGAAACGATCTCCTTTAGGAGGCCCGTCGAAAACTCCGGCGTGCCCATGAAGACGACGCGCATCAGGCGTCCGCATTTTCGGTCGCGTGCTCGGCGGCGCGCGCGTCGAGGCGCGCGGCCTTGGTGAATTTTTTGACGACGCGCTCGCGTTTCAGGCGCGACAGATGGTCGATGAACAGCCCGCCTTCGAGATGGTCGAGTTCGTGCTGCACGACGGTCGCCAGCAGCCCCTCGGCGTCGAATTCGATCGTCTCGCCTTCGCGGCTCAAATGGCGCACGCGCACGCGCGCCGGGCGCTGCACGTCCTCGAAATATTCGGGCACGGAGAGGCAGCCCTCGTTATAGGTGCTGAGTTCCTCGCAGGCCCAGACGATCTGCGGGTTGAGCAGAAATATCGGCGCGGGCGGCTCGGCGTCGTCTTTTCGCTTGGCGATGTCGATGACGACGATCCGCTTGGCGACGCCAACCTGCACGGCGGCGAGGCCAATGCCCGGCGCCTCGTACATGGTCTCCAGCATATCGTCGAGCAGCCGGTGAATTTCCGCGTCGATCCGCTCGACCGGCGTCGAAATGACCCGCAAGCGCGGATCGGGAATGGTGAGGATGGGAAGCAAGGCCATGGGTGCGCCCAGGGTTGATCGGTTTATCCTCAGATAAGCGCGAGGGGGCGCGGCGTCAAATGGGGGCGGGATTGGGCCGCTTTCCCCGCCGCGCGCGAGCGGGAACCAAGCGAATATTCGCGCGTTGGAAGCCTGGGCGCCGCCGACGTTTCACCCATAAGGCGCGAATTCCCCGTTTCCAGCGAATAAATGCATGGAGGCTCAAATGCGCAAAATTCTGCTGACGCTGGCGTTCGCCGCCGGGCTAAGCCTTTTTGCTCCGATCGACGCGCCGGCGGCGCCCGCGAACGGCTCGGCGATTCCCGGCGCGGTCGCGACGAATCCGCTCGTCCAGCAGGCGCGGCTCTTCTGCTACAACCGTTACTCCGGACGTTTTCTCCATTGGGGATCTTGCGGGCGGCGTTACGTTCGCCATTACTATCATCCAAGAGTCTATTGCATGAACCGCCGCACGCACCGCTTCCTGCATTGGGGGCACTGTTAGGACTCGCCGGAAAATAAGCACGACGATCTCGCCGCGTTCCCGCCTCTCCCCGCTCGCGGGGAGAGGGCAGGGCGAGGGGCTTGGGGCATTCGCGCGGACGTGAATTACAGCAGCAAATTGCTCGGGGCGCGTCGCCGTTGTGGATAATGCCCCGGCCCCTCACCCCAACCNNCCCCAACCCTCTCCCCGTAAAACGGGGAGAGGGAGCCGCGCGCTTCGCTTGTTTGCTGACAAGCCCTGGAGCAAGCGCCTTCGCTTTTCCTCCCGCGGCCGGCGCGACAGGGAGTTTTCGCGCCCGTCGGATGGCCATCGGCTTCATCGGCATTATCTGACCGGGCGAGGACGCCGGCGGGACCAACCGCCCCACCCCCTGTCGCCGGCGCCCGGCGGGGAGTAGGATGAACCCTCGTCGAATAAAAAGAACGCGGCCGCGCGAGCTTCGCTTAGGGCCGCGTCGTCCGCTTCCCGGAGGAACGCTCACCATGACCAGGCACGAGACATTCTCGGCGCAAACGCCGCCCTTCAAGGCGCGCTACGGCAACTTCATCAATGGCGCCTTCGAGGCCCCCAAGGCCGGGCGCTACTTCGACAATATCTCGCCGATCACCGGCCAGAAGATTTGCGAAATTCCGCGCTCCGACAAGGACGACGTCGAGGCCGCGCTCGACGCCGCGCATGCCGCCAAGGACGCATGGGCTCGCGTCAGCCCCGCCGAGCGCGCGAACATCCTCAACGCCGTCGCCGACCGCATGCAGGCCAATCTCGCGACGCTCGCCGCCGCCGAAACATGGGACAATGGCAAGCCCATCCGCGAGACGACCNNTCGATCAGCGAGATCGATCATGACACCGTGGCCTATCATTTTCACGAGCCGCTCGGCGTCGTCGGCCAGATCATTCCGTGGAACTTCCCGCTGCTGATGGCCGCGTGGAAACTCGCGCCCGCGCTCGCCGCCGGCAATTGCGTCGTAATGAAGCCCGCCGAACAAACGCCCGCGTCGATTCTCGTCTGGGCCGAGATCGTCGGCGATCTCTTTCCCAAGGGCGTGCTCAACATCGTCAACGGCTTTGGGCTCGAGGCCGGCAAGCCGCTGGCGTCGTCGAACCGCATCGCCAAGATCGCCTTCACCGGCGAGACGACGACGGGCCGGCTGATCATGCAATACGCCAGTCAGAGCCTCATTCCGGTGACGCTGGAACTTGGCGGCAAGTCGCCGAACATTTTCTTCGAGGATGTCGCGCGCGAGGATGACGATTTCCTCGACAAGGCGATCGAGGGCTTCGTGATGTTCGCGCTGAACCAGGGCGAGGTCTGCACTTGCCCGAGCCGCGCGCTGGTGCATGAGAAAATCTACGACCGCTTCATGGAGAAGGCGCTGGCGCGCGTCGGCGCGATCAAGCAGGGCGATCCGCTCGATCCCCAGACGATGATCGGCGCGCAGGCCTCGTCCGAGCAGCTCGAAAAAATCCTGAGCTACATCGACATCGGCAAGCAGGAGGGCGCGAAGGTGCTCGCCGGCGGCGCGCGCAACGTTCTGGGCGGCGATCTCGCGCAAGGCTTCTATGTGCAGCCGACCGTGCTCGAGGGCCACAACAAGATGCGCGTGTTCCAGGAGGAAATTTTTGGCCCCGTCGTCTCCGTCACGACCTTCAAGGACGACGACGACGCGCTCAAAATCGCCAACGACACGCTCTATGGCCTTGGCGCGGGCGTGTGGAGCCGCGACATGAACCGCTGCTACCGCTTCGGCCGCGCGATACAGGCGGGCCGCGTCTGGACCAATTGCTATCACGCCTATCCCGCTCACGCGGCCTTTGGCGGCTATAAGCAATCCGGCATCGGGCGCGAGAACCACAAAATGATGCTCGACCATTATCAGCAAACCAAAAACATGCTGGTGAGCTACAGCACGAAGAAGCTCGGCTTCTTCTAACGCGGGGGCCTCGATGCAAGACGATCTCGCGCGCGTCGTCGCGACGCCGGCGGCGCACGCGCTGATCGACAGGCTGCGCGCCGAGCATGGCGCGATCATGTTTCACCAGTCCGGCGGCTGTTGCGACGGCTCGTCGCCGATGTGCTATCCGGCGGGAGAGTTTCTCGTCGGCGACAACGACGTGAAGCTCGGCGAAATCGGCGGCGCGCCCTTCTTCATGAGCGCGTCGCAGTTCGATTATTGGAAGCACACGCAACTCGTCATCGATGTGGTGAACGGCCAGGGCGGCATGTTCTCGCTCGAAAACGGCAGCGGACTGCGCTTTCTGACGCGCTCGCGGCTGTTCACCGACGACGAGGCCGCGCGCCTCGCGCCGGTCGCGAGCGGAGGTTGACGCGCGAGGCGAAGCCTTCGTCTCTTTTTAAGCACCGACGGAGATTGTTTTGTTCGTTTCTGGCGCTAACTGCGGAACGTGTTTCTCTTTTTAGGGAAGGTTCTGTCATGGAACGCCGTGAATTCGTCACCGCGCTCGGCGCCGCCGCCGCCGCGATATCCGTCTCCCGAGCCTTCGCCGAGGAGGCCCCGGTCAAGCACATGCATCCGCCGAAATACAAAGCCCTGATGGAGAGCGCCGCCAAATGCGTGTCGACGGGCAATGAATGCCTGCGCCATTGCTTCGGCATGTTGTCGATGAACGACTCGAGCATGGCGGAGTGCACCAAGGCGTCATACGATCTGGTCGCCGCCTGCGGCGCGCTCGAAACCCTGGCCGCGGTCAATTCGCCGTTTACGCCGGCCCTGGCGAAAACGGTCGCCGACGTCTGCATGGCCTGCAAGAAGGAATGTGATAGATTTCCGCAATATGTCGAATGCTCGGACTGCGGGGCCGCCTGCAAGGCCTGCGCCGACGAGTGCCGCAAGACGTGAGTCGACGGATGGCGCCTTCGCGCGGCGCGGAACGCGATAGCGCGCCGAGCTGGCGCGGTCGGTTTTAGGGGCGACCGGGCGTCGCGGCGGCCGACGCCCACTTGAAGTGGCGCCTTTCGACGCTAACTGTGCTGGCTTGACGCGGGCGCTTCGTGTGCGCGTTGTTGTGCTTTTCCAGTCAAAGGGTCTTTGACCGCCTTGAAGCCCACGGCGCGATCACGCGCTTGGAGGAGCGAAGCCATGCGTGGTGACATCAAGCTCGGAGTGCGTTCCAACCTGATAGCGGCGGGGGCCGCCGGGGCGGCGGTGGCCTTGGCGTTTCTTCTGTTGGGCGATACGGGTCTTGGCTACGCCGTCGTCGCCGCCATTATCGTCACGGTGGTCCTGTACCTTATTTTCGAGACGGTCGCCTGAGGACGCCAATACCTCGGCGCGACGGCTCCGGCGACCAAGAGGCCGCGCGAATCACCGACGGTGACGGCGGGAGAAGAACTTGGCGTGGGTTGCGCGCGTCCGGCCGAAAGATGACTGTACACATGCTTCAGATGACGAACATATGGATATTTTTTATCGCCCGCGTTAGTAATTGTCAACATCTTTCATAGTCAGATACTTGCGTGGCTGGGTGCTTTGGCGGCCGATCACGCCCTCTTCGGCGGTTATACATAAGCAGGAATAAGCCTTGTCGCGCGTCTGTTTTTTCGTATCTTGACCGCTTAAGCCAGTTGCGCGTTTTTCCGTGTACAGTCGGTGTATGGATTGTAAACTACACGGCTGACGTCAACGCGGCTCGAAACATCGCAACCAAACCACACTCCCGCGAGAGGCGACGATGCGGTCTTTACCAATGTGCGCGGCCTGGCTGATCTTGACAGGCGCCTGTCTCGCGCTCCTGTCCGTCCGGACGAACCCGTTGGAGATTCTTTTCCTTTTGCTCCTGACAATATACGGAATGCAGGCCTTTATCGCCGAGGCTCTCGGCATATGCGTGAGCAAGAAATCGATCAGCTTCCCAAGGCGATCGATCTCCGGCTTGCCCTTTCTCGTCTTGTGGCGCGCGCGCATCAAATGCGCCGACATCGACCAGATGAGTTCACGCCCCAGGGTGCGGGTTCGCGTGGAGAAGAGCACTGGCGAGCGCCTGCGGTTGGATTTCCCTAGCCGCCAGGCGCGGCTGCGATTTTTTCAGTTGGTCAAGCGGGCCGATCCCTGGATCAGCATATACGGGCTCTCGGCCACGCCATCGTCGCGGTCATGATCGTCTGGCGAGCGGGTGCGAGTCGCGGAGCGCGATCCGCCGCGAATTCGGCGGGTCTAGCGAAAGATATAAATACCATGAAACACAAAATACACATATTTGCAATAATTTGATGGCAGTAATGTCGACGGCGCCGGGTTAGACATAAGCGCGAATACGCCTTGCCGCGCGTGCGTTTTTGGCTATGTTGACCCTCTTAAGCCCGTCGCGGTTTTCCCCGAATGGATTGTAAACGCCCCGGTGAATGCGGCGCAAAGCATTACAAATAAACCCAAACCACACTCTTGGAAGAGGCGAAGATGCGGTCTTTACCCATGTGCGCGGCCTGGCTGATCTTAACGGGCGTCAGTGTCATGCTCCAGTCTATTCGGACTAACCCGTTGGAAATTATTATCCTTTTGTTCCTGACGGTATACGGAATACAGGCTTTCATCGCCGAGGCTCTCGGCGTCCGCGTGAGCGAGAAATCGATCAGTTTCCCAAGGCGGTTAATCAGGGCTGTTTAGTCCGCTT
>PLAI01000255.1 GCA_003134075.1 Methylocystaceae bacterium
GCCTCCGGCGATTGACGATATTGTCTCAGCGTAAATAACATTGGCCATGCTTCCGACGTGACCACGGGATGCGGCGCAATATTTTTGACGGGAAGAACGAATGACCGATAACAAGCACCGCGAAGCCGCGCGGCCGCCTCGCGGCACGGCTGCCGCCGCGCCTTTGGTGGGTGGAGCGGACCAGGCTCGGGCGGGCGCATTCGCTCTTGCGTTGCTCGCGGGCCTTGGCGCCGCCGATGCTTATGCCCAGGAGGCGCTNNGAATTGGATCGCAAGGTCGAGGCGCTCGATCGCGCGCGCGACGAACTCTTGCCCAAAATCGGCGCCTCGTCCTACACCATCAGCCGCGAGGCGATCGAAACCCTGCCGCAGGGCGACAACACGCCGATAGACAAGGTGATTCTGCAAGCCCCCGGCGTCTCATATGACTCCGCCGTCTCCAATCCAAGCTTCCATGTGCGCAACGAATACGCCAACGTCCAGTACAGGATCAACGGCCTCATGCTGCCCGAAGGCGTCTCCGGCCTCGGACCCGTCCTCGACACAAGTTTCGTCGGCAGCCTGTCTTTGCTCACCGGCGCTCTGCCGGCGCAATATGGTTTNNTTGCTCACCGGCGCACTGCCGGCCCAGTACGGTTTGCGAACCGCCGGCGTCGTCGACATCACCAGCCGAGCCTTTTCCACGCCAGCCGGCAGCGTCGGGGTCTATGGCGGCAGCCGCGAGACGATCACGTCGAGCTTCGACTATGGCGGCGCCGTCGGCGACACGCAGTATTTCACAACCCTGCGCGGCAATTGGAACGCTTTGGGGATTGAGAACACGACGCCGAGCTTCAACGCGATCCACGATCACACCGAACAGGGCAAATTCTTCGGCTATTTGTCGACGCTGCTAGGCGATTCGACGCGCCTGAGCCTTATTTCCGGCGCCTCCACGAGCAAATTTCAGATCCCGAACAATCCGGGTCAGACGCCGCTCGGCGATTTTGGCCCCGCTGTTTATCCGTCCTCGGCGCTCAACGAAAACGAAGTCGACACATACGTCTACAACATGCTCGCCCTGCAAACGAAGGTCGACAATTTCGACGCGCAGTTCGCCGTGTTTCAACGTCACGCCAGCGTCCATTTCATTCCCGATATCTTCGGCGATCTGGTGTTCAACGACGTGGCCTCGGATGTGACGCGCGAAAGCGATCTCTATGGAACGCAATTCGATGGCTCCTACCGGATTGACGACGCCCATAAGCTGCGCGCCGGCTTCGCGGTCACCGCCGAAAGGACCAACGTCACCAACACGTCCACTGTTTTGCCTGTCGATCCCGTCACCGGCGCCATCGCGCCGACGCCCTTCCCGGTCACGGACTTCAATGCGAAAACCGGCTGGAATATTGGCGGCTACGTTCAGCATGAATGGAAGATCACCGACAAGCTCATCCTCAACGCCGGCCTGCGCTTCGACCAGCTTTATCAATTCGTCGACGCCAATCAGCTCAGTCCGCGCCTCGGCATCGTTTACACGCCAATCGAAGGGACCAGCATTCACGCGGGCTATGCGCGCTATTTCACGCCGCCGATGCAGGCGCAGGCGACCCCCACCAATCTCGCGCTGTTCAACAACACGACCAACCAGCCGGCGGTGCCGTTCAACAATCCGGTGACGCCGGAACGCGCGCATTATTTCGATGTCGGCGTCGATCAAAAATTGCTGCCGGGCCTTATGGTGGGCCTGGACGCCTATTCCAAGATCGCCAACAATCTGATCGACGACGGCCAGTTCGGTCAGGCGGTCGTGCTGACCCAATTCAATTGGGCGCGAGGCTTCAGCCAGGGCGTCGAATTCAAGAGCGCCTATCAGAACGGCGACTTCAAGGCCTATGGCAATCTCGCCGTGGGCATATCGCGCGCCAAGGACGCCGTCTCCAATCAATATCTGCTGGATGCGACGGAATATACTTATCTCCTCACCAACTATCACAACACCGACGATTCGCAGTTCATGACCGGATCGGCCGGCGCCTCTTACAAATGGGACAAGACGCTCTTCAGCGTGAGCGCGACTTATGGCAGCGGCTTGCGCTCCGGCTTCGCCAACATGGATCACGTCCCGGCCTATCTCAACGTGAACTTGGGGACTTCGCGCGAATTCGAGCTCGTCTCCGCGGAAAAGCCGCTCACGCTGCGGTTCGATATCGTCAATCTGTTCGACCGCATATATGAATTGCGCAGCGGCACGGGCATTGGCGTGTTCGCGCCGCAATATGGCGCGCGGCGCGGTTTCTTCGTGGGGCTCTCGCAAAAGCTGTGAGTGCTTTACGCGGGGTTGAACGCGGCGAGCGGCTCTTGTGCTAAAACCCTGCCCATGAATAAACCCGTTCGCATCGACGACAGCTGGCGGCGCCGCCTCGCCGGCGAATTCGCGAAGCCTTATTTCGCGGGGCTGCGCGAGTTCGTGCGCGGCGAATACGCGGCGCAAAATGTGTTTCCGCCGGCGGCGCGGATTTTTCGCGCTTTCGACGAATGTCCGTTCGATCACGTCAAGGTCGTGATTCTCGGACAAGATCCCTACCACGGCGCCGGCCAGGCGAATGGACTGTGCTTCGGCGTCGAATCCCGCGTCGCGCCGCCGCCCTCGCTGCAAAATATTTTTAAGGAGATAGCGGCTGATCTTGGCCATCCCATCTCGCGCGATCCCGATCTGTCGCGCTGGGCGCGACAGGGCGTGCTGCTGCTCAACGCGACGCTGACCGTGCGCGAAGGCGCGGCGGGCTCGCATCAAAACAAGGGCTGGGAACATTTCACCGACGCCGCCGTGCGCGCGCTGAGCGAAGAGCGCGATGGGCTGGTGTTTCTGCTGTGGGGCAATTACGCCCGGCGCAAGGGCGCCAATATCGACCGGCGAAAACATCTCGTGCTGGAGTCGGCGCACCCTTCGCCCTTGTCGGCGCGTAGCTTCTTCGGCTGTCGGCATTTCTCCAAGGCCAACGCCTATCTCAGCGCGCATGGCGAGGCGCCGATCGATTGGTGAGCCCACCGGTTGAAATTCGCGCCCGAGCGATTACGCTCGCGCGCTCGCATTCGCGCTTGGCGATAGCCGTCCCGTCGCCGCCCGCTTTTCGAGGAGTCGAGATGTCCTGTCGCGCCGCGCTTACCGCCGTTTTGATCATGGCCGGAGCGCCGGCCGGGGCGGCCGCGCTGCCGACGCGCGTCGGCGCCTGCGTCGTCACCGCCATCGAATCAGTCGAGACGCGGCTCGCCGACGGCGCGACCCATCGGCCCATGCCCGGCTCCGGCAGCGCCGTGCGCTTCGCCAATGGCGGTTATCAAGTGTCCTATGACACGGTTCCCGCGATCGAAGAGTCGCGCATGGGCGACCGCGTGCGCATGTGCTTTGTCAGCACGCCGCTCAATTGCCCCAAGGGCGACGACCGCGGCAAGATTTACAACAGCACCAATCTGCGCACGCACAAGAACTGGCGCCTGCCGGATTCGGAACACTCCTGCGGAGGCGCATAGCGCATCCTGGATGCGCTCTCCCGGCGCATCAACGGCTTATCATATCGCAACACCGGCAAATCTGGTGAGCCGAAAATATAAATGAATATAACAAATGCGTCTTAGATGGATGGCTGGCGACGGCCCCTCATCCGCATTCTTATTGTTAATCTGCCGTCTTCAAGACGAACGAACCGCGCGTCAGCATAAGGAAGTCCGCATTATTTGTTAACGTTGCGTTAGGCATGCGATATGCGACCACACATATAAAGATATGGAATGCCCCCGGCACACACATGGCCATTCTTGGTCCTGACCGCTTATTTCGGTCACGCTGGATCGCGACGAACAGCCGCGCGTCACACAGTGGGTGCCCAATGCCAAAAGCGTCTATGTCCCTCGCGCGAAAGCCGCGAGATGTCTCCTTGGGCGAAGAATTGGAAGCTACGGCCGAACGCGCGACTCGCAAGACGATTCTATGCATAGAGGACGATCTGGACACGGCCGAGCTGATTTCCGAAGAACTGGAAAACAGGGGCTATAACGTTATTGTCGCCAACAACGGGCGAGACGGCTGGTCCGCGCTGCTAAAATCGCAGCCGGACATTATTCTCTCGGACATCAATATGCCCTTCATGTCCGGCTTCGAAATCCTCGAGGGCCTGAAAGCTATCGCTCCGCGCTTCGCACGCGTGCCGTTTATATTTTTAACCGCCATGAACGACAGAAACGACGAACTGAAAGGGCGATTGCTCGGAGCGGACGATTACGTCGCCAAGCCCATCGATTTTAATCTTCTGCACGCGATCATCAATGCTCGAATCAGGCGTGCTGCAAGAATGCAATTGTGGCCGACACAGCATCACTTAAATGATCGCGAAATAGAAGCGCTGATGTGGGCGGCGCGTGGGAAGACCTCTGAAGAAATATCTTTGATAATGGCCATCGCGGAGAGGACTGTCAATTTCCATCTGAACAACGCACGGGACAAATTAGGCGTGGCGACCCGCATTCAGGCCGCCGTCAAGGCGACTGTCGCCGGATTCATAGAGCCATAGCAGCCGCATGAGGCGAACGCAGTCAATTATCTTTCGCCTCACGGCGTCTTTCGCTTTGTTATTTGGCATTCTAATAGGCTTCGGCTTGTTTGGATTACTAAGACTTGACGATTTCAACAAAGAATCCTCGGCAATTCGTGATCGTTGGCTGAAGAGCACCCGCTACATTGGTGATCTAAACAATTACACCTCTGATTTTAGGGCGATGGAGGCGAACTTTTTGCTATCCGCCCAGACTGGCGCCATCGTGGACCAGTCCAAGGAGACAAGAGAGCTCGACCTGGCGATAGAGCGGTCGCAACATAATTATGAGAGCGTGATACATGACCCGCTGGAGCTGAAATTATACTCAGAATTTCAGCAAGTATGGAGAGACTATAGAACGGAAGCCGAACGAGTCTTCAACGAAGGCTCCACAAAAAACAATGCCCGCGCGATTGCGATCTACCTCAACTCGTCGAGCCGCACCTTCATAGCCGCCAGTGATCTGCTGGAAAAGTTGAATGATCAAAATAATTCGCATGCTCAACAGGCCAGCAATCGCGCCACGGTCGCAATTCAAGAGGCTTGGAACTATATCAGCGCCGCGGTGGCGCTGAGCGCGTTCACCGTGCTGGTGATACTCCTGTATGTGACGCGCACCGTCGCCGTCCCGCTCAAAAAGCTCGCGAACAGCATGCATTTGCTGGCTCAGGGAGACATGGACGTGGACGTTTCCGGCGCCGATCGCCCCAATGAACTCGGCGAGATGGCCCGCGCCGTGACCATTTTCAGGAGCAACGCCATCGAATTGAAGGTTAGTCAGCGCGGATTGGCGTCGCAGGCGACCATGCTGGAGGAAAAGCTCGCGCATGAGCGCGGCCTGAATCAACAGCAGAGAAACTTTATTTCCATGGCCTCCCATGAATTTCGCACGCCGATGACCATCATCGACGGCCACGCGCAGAGATTGATTAACTCGCACGAACCGTTCTCCCACGAAAAAGCGGTCGAGAGAGCTCAAAAGATACGGATCGCGGTCAAGCGCATGAGCGTAATGATAGATAACATATTGAAATCTAGTAAATTTTTTGACGAAAAACCAAATTTATACATGCACAAGAGCGAATTCGATATGCGCGCGCTCCTGCATGAAGTATGCAAATTGCATAGAGAAATCTCGACGAACGCCATTATTATCGAGGATCTTGGTTACAATTCATTGAGAATAATGGGAGACAAAAACCTGTTATTCCAGGCGTTCAGCAATCTGGTCGCCAACTCCGTGAAATATTCTCCCGGCGGGGGAACCATCGCCGTTAGCGCGCATGCCGAAGAAAAGCAGATTGTAATTTGCGTGAAGGACGAAGGAATCGGAATAGCCGAGGACGATATTCCTCATTTGTTCGAGCGCTATTATCGCGGAAGCAATGTCGCGAGCATAGTGGGAACGGGAATCGGGCTCTTTCTCGTAAAGGTCGTCGTGGATTTGCATCTTGGCTCCATAAACGTGCTTAGCGAGAAAGGGAGCGGCTCGCTGTTCGAGGTGCGGCTGCCTCTCGGCGAAACGTAGCTGCGACGCGGTGGACGCCGCCATCCGAAGCGATTAAATCGAGCGATGCAACAATATCTCGATTTCCTCGATCTGCTGCTGTGCGAGGGCCGGCTTAAGGAAGACCGAACCGGCACCGGCACGCTGTCGCTGTTCGGCCATCAGATGCGTTTCGATCTGGCGCAAGGCTTTCCGCTGCTGACCACCAAAAAATTGCACCTAAAATCCATCGTCCACGAGCTGCTGTGGTTCTTGAAGGGCGACACCAATGTCGCCTATCTGCGGGCGAATGGCGTGACCATTTGGGACGAATGGGCCGACGCCTCGGGCGAACTTGGGCCTGTCTATGGCCGGCAGTGGCGCTCCTGGGCTTGTCCGGACGGGCGCGTCATCGACCAGATCGCGGGCGTCGTGGCGGACATAAAGCGCGATCCATTCTCCCGTCGGCTGATCGTTTCGGCCTGGAACCCCGCCGACCTCGACAAAATGGCGCTCGCGCCCTGCCATTGCCTGTTCCAGTTTTATGTCGACGAGACGGATGGGCAAAAGCGGCTGTCCTGCCAGCTATATCAGCGTTCCGCCGATGTATTTCTCGGCGTGCCCTTCAACATCGCGAGCTATGCGCTGCTGACGCATCTGATCGCCCGGGAAACCGGTTGCATTCCCGGCGATTTCATCCACACTTTGGGCGACGCGCATCTTTATCTCAACCACATCGAACAAGCGCGAGAGCAGCTTAAGCGCGAACCGCGCCCCCTGCCCCGGCTGAGTCTCGCCCCTGGCGCACTGTTCGAGACCCGTTACGACGACATCGAGATCGAAGGATACGATCCCTGGCCGGCCATCGCCGCGCCGATCGCGGTTTAGAGAAAGGCTCAAGCTCCATGCAGCCCGAACTCGTCGCGGTCGCGGCGGTCGCCCGCAACGGGGTGATCGGCGCGGACAATGGGCTGCCTTGGCGCGTGTCCAGCGATCTCAAGCATTTCAAGGCGTTGACGATGGGCAAGCCGCTAATCCTGGGCCGGCGCACCTTTGAATCGCTTCAGCGCCCGCTGCCCGGGCGCGAAATCATCGTCGTTACGCGCGATCCGCGATTTTCGCCCGCGGGCGCCCGAATCGCGCGCGGCCCCTCGGAGGCGCTCGAGGTCGCGCGTCGGCTGGCCAAGGCCTTGGCCGTCGATGAGATCATGGTCGGCGGAGGCGCCGAAATTTTCCGCGCTCTCATGGACGAGACGCGACGGATCGAACTCACCGAAATCGCCCTGGAGCCGGAAGGCGACGCCTTTTTCCCCAGCCTCGACATGGCTCAATGGCGCGAAACCAAGCGCGAAACCCCGCCGCGCGGCGAAAGGGACGAGGCGGACTTCGCCTTTGTCACGCTCGTCCGCCAATAGATTTGACACGGCGGCGTCCGTATCGCGGAAACATGTGTTGCAGCCGCCACGCGGGAAAGCTATATAGCGGCGCGGACGCGAAAGCGCGGCCGCGAGCCCGCCGCGAGGCCGGGCTACGGCGATGCAAGATCGCCATGTCGGAGTGTAGCGCAGCCTGGTAGCGCACCTCGTTCGGGACGAGGGGGTCGGAGGTTCGAATCCTCTCACTCCGACCATTCTATCTATGTTCTCTAATAAAATCAGCGGGTTGCGTGACTTTTTGTCAAACTTCGCGCTCAGGTTTGACAATTTTGTTCACGCTTCGCTCTTCTCGCCGAAGGCTTGAACGACCTTCTCGCTTGCGGTTCGCGCGAGGCGTGCCCGCTCGGCCTCGCGGGTGTAGCGTTCGATTTCCGAAAGCGTCTTGTGGCCCGTAATGCTCGCGATTTCGTGCGTGGTGCACCCGGCCTCGGCCAACCGACGGGCGGCGGCTTTGCGGAGCCCGTGCATGGAAAGCTTGTCGGATAGACCCGCGGCTCGAATGGCTCCACGGAACCAGTTCCCGATCCCCGCCGCCGAGAAGGGCACCCCCGAGGCCGTGCCAATGAACGTCAGGTGGGCGCGCGAAAGCGTGTCGAGGACCGCCCGAAGCTCCCGCACAACCGGAACCGCGACGGTCGCGCCCGTCTTGCTCTGGCGAACATGGATCGCGCCCCCTTGCACGTGTTGCCAGCCCATGCGCGCGAGGTCGCCGCGCCGTTGGCCCGTGTTCAATGCCAGCTCCAAGGCGAGCCTCTCGCGTGAGCCGAGCGGCCAATACGCTCGATAGGCCTCAATGTCGTACTCGCTCCATGTCGCCAAACCTTCCGACTTGTGTCGGAGGCGCTTGATTCCATGGGCCGCATTATCGGGGCGCATTCCGACGGCGACGGCATGGTCCATGATGAGCGAAATCAGGCCAAGGATTCGATTCGCCGCATGGTCCAAACACTCCAACACAGTATTCGCTCTTGCCGGTAATTGCTGCGGCGTCGGCAGGTGAATTCCGAGCCGTGGAGACGAAGGCACGGGCGATTGAGTGTGCGCTAAAATTCTGCCATAAATGATTGAGTTGGCACCAACCAGGTTCGGCACGGGGGCATAGGCCAAGTTTTAGATGCGCGCGCCACCTTACCTTGCAACTGCGCGATTGCGCCTTCGGCCGCGTCGCCATGATGATATTGATGCTATTTTGGAGATGGACCTGGACCCTGAGGTCTATCGTTATTACGAAATGCTTCCGTCATTCCAGAAAATCCCCGATCCCGCGACCCTCCGAGAGTCGATTAAATCTCAAATTAAGTCCGGCTTGCCACGGGATTCTTGGGTCGTCGAATGGAAAGACCAACCAGGGCTTCTCGGTTTGGCGGGGCTAGGTTCCGTTTCAATCGGAATGGACGCACTAGGTTCCGTTTCAATCGGAATGGAGGCAAATGCGCTTTGGTTCCGCTTTGTAAGGAATGCGTGGGGTCAAGGGATTGCGTCGGAGGCAGTCCACGCAATCTTAAAGCATGGCTTCCGTGTCCTAAAGCACCCCACGATTGTTGCATTTTCACATATAGAAAACTGGCGCTCATGTCGCCTTCTCGAAAAAATCGGGATGGAAAATGTTGGGATAGCTGTCGTGGAGCAACGTTCCATACTGAGCGCCCCTAGATCATCCGCCAAAGTGAGAGGCGGCAATATCCTGAATATAAAGTGTTCGACTGGCATTAAATACATGAAGTACCAGCTGGAGCGTAGAGCATACCTTGACCGCAGTCGGTCGCCTTTGGCGACGACCTCGACCAAATAGCACGCGCCTTTAGGGGCAGCCCTTAAAAACTCACCACGGGGCAAATTTGAGGATTTAAGGGGTCGCCACACGATTTGCTCAAAATTGCACGCTAAGTGAAAACGCTAGTTATTTCATGGGCTTTCATAAACGTTCGTTTGCGCATGATATTCGCCACGACGCGGATTCCGAGATTAATCTTCACTGCTCAACCCCACCACACACCTCGCCATTTCCGAATTGGTGTGACGGGGACCGCTCCAGTTGCATCAACCTACCGGCATTTCGATTTGGAAACTTTGGCGNNTAACTAAATGAACATAATGGACTATATCCCTTCTCTCACTCCGACCATTTTTGCTTCAATTGATTGATATTATTATGGTTTAGCCGGCTTCTCCATGCGACCCCCCTCCGCGATCGAGAGCTAAATCCCCCTAACGCGCGAGCGCGACCGGCGTCTCTTGCGCCGGCGG
>PLAI01000324.1 GCA_003134075.1 Methylocystaceae bacterium
CGATGAATCTCAACAGGCCCTAATGCGGTGGTTTTGAAAAAATATTGCGCGACCGCCGCGTTGATCGCCGCGAACGGCGGCGGCGCGGGTTGAGGAAGGGCGGCGCAGGTCAAGCCGATGAACCCTAAAGAATTGTTTTGACGGCGCGCACGGACGGGCGTCGTTGCGAAAATGTTCGCGCGTAGAAAAGCATAGTTCCGCCAGATTCTTGCGCTAGCAATTATAATGTCGGAGGCGGGCGATAGGTCGAGTCGTTGTTCGGAGTCTCGCCCGATTACACGGAGTCGTGATCGCAATGCTAGAAACTGACCCCTTTCTCCTTTCCGCGACGGAAACGGCGACCACGGAAGCGATGCGCGCCGATGGGACGATCCCACAAGACTGGCGTTACATCGACATCCCCTGGCAGAACGCGGTGATTTTCGACAAGATCGTCGAGATTGGCGGCCCCGATATGCGGGTTCTCGACTGCGGCGAGCGCGACGAAAATAAGCGCGGGAAAGTCGTTTTCGGTCCGGAAGCGTCGAAGCGCATCAACGAGCGAGCCTCTGAAATTTATGCTCTCTTTTCGGCGGCAGCCAATGAGGCCGAAGCTGACGCGGTGGCGGACGATGCGGAAGCCGAGGCGGTAGCGTCCGAAAAAGCCGCCTGATCGCTTTACGTGGTTCGTCCTCGTGGGGTCGCCCAGCGCACGCCATTGTCGAGCGACGTTCCCGCTGATCGTCGACGTCGTCGCGAAGAGCTTCGCAGCGACCGCTACTTCAACACGACGACCTTCGTGCCGACTTTCGCGCGGCTGTAAAGATCGACGACGTCGCGGTTCGTCATGCGGATGCATCCGGACGAAACGGCGGCCCCCATCGTGTCCGGCTCGTTGGACCCGTGGATGCGATATTGGCTCGATCCGAGGTAGAGGGCGCGCGCGCCGAGCGGATTGTCGATCCCGCCTGCCATATATTTCGGCAGATCGGGGCGCCTCTTGAGCATTTGCGGCGGCGGCCGCCAATCGGGCCATTCGCGCTTGCGGGTGACGGACTTTATCCCCGACCAGGTGAAACCCTCGCGGCCGACGCCGACGCCATATTCGACCGCTTGGCTTTCGCCTAGCACATAGTAGAGCCGCCGCTCCTTGGTCGAGACGACGATCGTTCCCTTCTTGAATTCCGGGTGCCGCCAGATCACGACCTGCCGCGGAATCGCTTGTTCGCGGAAGACATTGATGAAATCCGCGAGTGGACCCCGCGTCAACGGATTGTCTAGCGCCGCCGCGGGAGAGAGCATGTTTAGCGCGATTGCGCCGCGCAGAAGCCACGCGCGTGCATGATTCAGCATTTCGACACCTGTTTTTTTCGCGCGTGCGCTCAACCGGCCGACAGCCGCCCCTGACGTGCTTTCTTGTTGGGGAATGCGGCCAAAGTCAGGCGACGAGCGGACCAGATTCTCGTTACTTTCCGGAAGCTTGGCCAAAAGGCCGCGGACAAGGACAGCGGTCCTTGTCCGCGGCCTGGCAATCGAATTGCATGTATTCGCCCGTCACCGCGATCGCGATGATCGCGGCTTGCGGCGCGCAAGGCCGCGCTTTAGCAGGAAGGACACAAACGAATGATGCACCCAGACCTCCACCATGCGATCATGTCGATCATGAAATATGGCTCGCTAGTGCTCGCCTTGAGCTTCGCCGGGAAGATCGCTGTGTTTGCCGTGAGGCACATGTAGGCGGCGGCCGACCATGACGCGCCCGTAAACCGCGCGGAGCTTTATTTATCGCCGCCGAAAATCCCCAGGCTGGCGCGCCTTCGGAGAGAGTCAGTTCGTCGCGCTTCCATGGGCGGTCCACCATGCGCCATGAGCATCCGTTGTCGCGGGAATTTTGTTCGAGAGAGGTCCGGCGAATTTCGACCACTCATCCGCCAGCAACGGCGAAACAGTGGTGATAATGGGAAGGTCGGCCAGGATCGCCGCGCGGAAAGCGTCGCAGAGTCCGCCCCTAGCCGCTTCGAGTTTGCCGAACTTGCTCAGCACGACGACATCGGCGCCATCTTCTATGGCGCGCTCCACGGCTTCGCACGCCTTGGCGAGCCCGCTCGGGTCGAGGTTGCAAGCGGTGGCCCCGGCGCCGAGGTCTTGAGAGAACTTAATCACCGCCTTGGACGTAAGATCGCGGACAGCAAGATGTTTGCACGCTCCCTCCGCGCCACATTGCGAAACCTCGACAACGCCGGCGACGCGAAATCCGTCGCGTTTCAACATCTCGGCGAATTGCGACAGAATGGTTTGAATCGTCTCGCCCGGCGCGCCTTGTAAAGCTGCGATTTGCCCCGTGAACTGAACGGCGTCACTCGTTGTCATGACACATGCTCCGCTCTGTTTAAGTTTTGCGGGACCAGCGTGGCGCCGAACGCCCGAGTCGCCGATGCCCGGCGGCCGACCGTCGCCACGCCCGCTTTCGCGATGGCGCGGGCTCTGGCGTCGGGATTGGTCCATCAAGCCGCTTCGCCGCGCATATCGATTTCAAGAATCTTGACGCCCTTCGGCACGAATGTTCCTTCGCGGGCGATCCCGCGCAGAACGCCCTCCATCGAAGCGAAGACCGGTGCGCCAGCATGATGTCCGAGCATGACTCCATAGCGCACCCGAGCGCCGACATCGAACGGCGTGCGCCACGATCCGTCGAGATGTGAATAAACGAAGCGCTCTTTCCCCGTCTCACCGAGAGTGCTCGCGAGGCCGTCAGGCGGTCTGGTCTTTTCTATTTCAACTATGAGGCCTGGCTTGGACGGACGCGTTTCAACTGCGACGTCGTAATTAAATCCGGGTTCAAAGTTTTGACCGACACCAACGGCGACCTCGGCGATGCCGCGAAGATCGGGAGCAACCCTAAATTTTTGCAGTCGCGCGTCGACGAGGACATCGAATTTCCGCATCGCCATCAACTCCAAAAGTTGTAGCGGCGTCACCGCCACCTGTCCGCGAATCGCCATGATCGACGAAATTCCGGTGGCGGTCTCGGCGCGAACGCCCGTGATGCCGTCAATCTCGATGCGATCTTTGAACAAGGCGTCGTGAAAGGCCATCCCGCGGCGGATTACGGGTGGAAAGGGATCGCGGCACAGAATGACGTGATGACACTGCCGCGCCAATTGCACGGCGACGGCAGAGGCGATCTCGTTGGTCCCAAGTATTACCGCGAGGGCGCTCGCGTCGCCATCGAGTGACATGCGAAATGTCGTGTCGGTCATTTTGATCGTCCTCGTGGACTAACTCGTAAAAGCAAGCTTCAGGCCACGCGACATCATATATAAAATAGTTATATGATAAACGGGCGGGGGACGCACTCAGGCAAGAGTTTGCCGGGCGCCCCTTTAGGTGCGATTTGTTGTGAATACATCACGCTGAACAATATTGTCCGGAAAGCGACGTGGGGCGCGAGTTTCTTGGCTGTCGATTTCCGCCGAGATTTGACCCGGGATTTCCATTGAGAACTGACCCGGGTTGAAGATGGCTTGCGGGTCAGTCGTTCGTCAAGTTTTGGGCTTCTCGTTTGCTGGTTTGTCTGTCTTCGCCGAGCTGTCCTTGAAT
>PLAI01000110.1 GCA_003134075.1 Methylocystaceae bacterium
TAAGAACTGAACAGCCCTGGGCGGTTAATCCCCAATTTTCCCTTTCTTGTATTGTGGCGCATGCGCATCGACTGCGCCGACATAGACCAAATAAGTTCGCGTCCCAAGGCGCGGGTTCGCGTGCAAAAGAGCACCGGCGAGCGCGTGCAGGTGAACTTCCCAAGTCGCGAGGCGCGGCTGCGATTTTTTCAATTTGTCAAAAGAGTGGACCCTTCGATCAGCATAAGCCGCTGACGCGCGACTTCGATCGCCCTGCCTTCCCCTCGCCGGCGAAGGCGCGTATCCTGTGGCGGCGGCGCGTTGTCGGCGCGTTAGCACCTGTTCCAGCGGAGCCTGCTCCGGGCATTTCGATTTCGCGCGATTTCCCGTCGCCCGGACAATTCCATCCGAGCGGAAGTCGCGCCAGGGAGAGCGCCATGTTTCTTGTTTTTCTCGTGCTCGTCGCGCTTGTCGGCGTGTGGCTGGTGTCCGCCTATAACGGCCTCGTGTCGATGCGCCAGCGCTATGGCCAGGCATTTTCCGACATCGACGTGCAGCTCAAGCAGCGTCACGATCTCATCCCCAATCTCGTCGAAACCGTGAAGGGCTATGCGGCACACGAGAAGGACACTTTGGAAGAAGTGACCAGGGCGCGCAATCTCGCGGTGTCCGCGCAGGGCCCGGCGGCGCAGTCGGCGGCCGAAGCCCAGCTCAGCGGCGCGCTCGGGCGGCTGATCGCGATCTCGGAATCCTATCCCGACCTCAAGGCCAACGCCAATTTCCAGCAGTTGCAGAGCGAGCTCGCCGACATCGAGAACAAGATCGCCGCCGCGCGCCGCTTCTTCAACAACACCGCCGCCGAATATAACGCCGCGTGCCAGGGCTTTCCCGGCGTGCTGATCGCGCAGCGCTTCAACTTCAAGCCGGTCGACTTCTTCAATCTCGAAGAGGGCGAGCGCAAGGCCGTTCAGGAAACGCCGCAAGTGAAATTCTAACAATCCAACCAACCCATGGAGCCGGCGCGCGGCTCCCTCTCCCCGCGAGCGGGGAGAGGGAGTAAAAACGCCGCTATATCAGGCGCGGCTTGGCGACGGGATCGGCTACGATGTTCAAGGCGTATGGGCTTTATTCGCATATTCAAGCGAACCGGATGCGTTCGGCCTTTCTGCTCGCCGGCTTTGTCGTGCTGCTGATCGCGCTGATGTTCTCCTTCGCGCTTATCTTCGAGGCGATGGGCCAGGACGCGCCGCTCGACGTGATCCTCGCGCGCGCGATCCTCGACGTGAAGGAGGGCTGGCCGCTGGCCTTCGGCGCGGCGGCCGTTTGGTTCTGCATCGCATATCTTTTTCACCAGAACATGATCGACTACGCCACGGGCTCGGCCGGCATAGAGCGCGCGCAGGCGCCGCGGCTCTATAATCTGCTGGAGAATCTGTGCATCTCCCGCGGCATTCCGATTCCAAGGCTTAAGATCATCGAGGACGGCGCGCTCAACGCCTTCGCCAGCGGGCTGCGCGACGGCGATTACAGCATATCGGTGACGCGTGGATTGCTCGATCATCTGACCGACGCGGAGGTCGAGTCGGTGCTCGGCCACGAGCTGACGCATATCCGCAATCGCGACACGCAGATGATGGTGATCGCGACGATTTTTGCCGGCATTTTCGCCTTCGCCGCCGATCTCACTTTCCGTAGCTGGAACTTCCCGTTCGGCTTCTCGCCTCGCCGCGACAATTCGCGCGAGGATCGCAGCGGCGGCGGCGCCGTCATCGCGATAGTGATCGCGCTGGTGGTCATCGCGGTGAGCTTTGGCGTCTCGGTGCTGATCCGCTTCGCCCTGTCGCGCTCACGCGAATATCTCGCCGACGCGGGCTCGGTCGAACTGACCAAGAATCCCGACGCGATGATCTCGGCGCTGCGCAAAATCTCCGCCAACGCGACGATCCCCGCCATGCCCTCGCGCATGCAGGCCTTCTTCATCGAGAGCCCGGCGCTGCTTCCCGAGAGCGGCTGGCTCGCGACGCACCCGCCGATCGAGGACCGCATCGCGGCGCTGGTGGAATTCGCCGGCGGGCGCGACGAACCGGCGCCCGTGTCGGTCGAAGCGCCACCGCCGCCATCCTTCCTGCCGCCGGGCGTCGGGCCGAACGCCCCGCCGCCGCCGGGTCCGTGGGGGTGAGGGTTGAAGTCCGGCGCGCGCAGCCCCGCAAGCGGTCGCCGTTGGATCGCATTGGGACCCAATCGGGTCATCGCTGCCGCCACGGTAGAGATGAGATTCGGGCATATAATGTAAAAACCTATGATTAACAAGCCAGGGACAGAAATGAGATATGGCTTTGTGTGATATTTTTGTCACGAATCTTGTGACATTTTTACCACAACTCTAATTTTTTTGTCCAATCTATGGCGTCTTATGCCTTTATTGCTTGTCCCAAATCGAGGCGGAGCCTAACCTCTTGGTCGTCCCTCGCAGGATACCGCCTTTCGTAAGCTCATTACAAAGGTGAGTCGTTGGGTGCCCGGCGTAACGCCGCCGGCGTGGTTTGTGTATTCGTGTGTGGCTGAGCATGTCTGAAGGCAACCACTCAATTACTGAACTAGAGGATGCCCAAAAGCGTCGCTGGAAAAGGATTCAAGCCCGGCTACGAGCGCAATTGGGAGAGCGTCTGTACGATGCGTGGTTCAGCCGGCTCGAGTTTCAGGCCATGGATGGCGGAGAGGCCACGCTCATCGCGCCGACCAGTTTTATGAAAATGTGGATTGACGACCATTATTTGGATCGGCTGCAGGCCGAGGTTTTGGCTGAGTTTGGCGATATCCATCAAATTTCGATCGCCGTGCGCGCCTCCACGTCCACTTGAGCTCGGCGGCGGCGGAACAAAAGACCATTCCCCAGCCAGAGTTAGCACGATCGGATGGATAAAGCAGATCGCGGCGGCCGCGGCAAGGCTATGCTCTAGTTTCCACAATAGCCGCTCCCAAAAATCACATCCCATTCTAACGGCTCGACTTCCTTCGGCATCGGCTGTTATGGTTACTGGTGGAAAACAATTTAATTTACTATTTTGCCTTACCCATGCCTTCATCGCATTGAGATGATGCGGGCGCCAGCGGCAATGGCGTTCACGTGTAAAGAGGACCCTGCGTAAATGTCATTCGCGGCACGACTCGCGCTTCAGAGCAAATCAAACGGATTTAGTCCATTGGGGCATTGGACTGTTGGCGGAGTGGCGCCAGCGGCGGATCGGATCGGCCCGACTTCTCTTCGGCCGCGGCTTCCTCCCCTGATCTTGCCGCGGCTTTTGAAAGATGCGGCGCGGTCGAAGGCTTGAGGGCGAGCATGTCGACCCTTGGTCAAACGGAGGTTTTTGAGGCTTGCCGCGCGTTATACAACATGGCGGGAGAGGACTTTATGTTGCGGCCGCTCATTAGGCATGTGGAAACTATTCCAGCAAGCGCAAGCCAAGTATATTATATTCAAACAAAAACCAATCGCGTTAAATTTGTCGTTGAGTTTGACAAAACATACGTCAGTGAGAGCGAATTTCCACTAACGAGAATTCCATTACTGTTTAAATCTGGTATTTGCAGCCAATCCTCCGAAGATTTAGAAGTTAAGTTGGACGATGCTGAGCATGCTGCCTTGATCCGCGCATTTTTGCTTGGCGTAAAGGCGCCAATTGTTGTTGAAAAAAGCGCGCTCGCGACACGTTATAAAGTTATTATTCAGCTCTCGGCGACATTTTTTGTCGACTGCGGAGAATTGATCGACGAGGGCATCGACCTTACGTCTGATGTGATTTGCGATCACGTCGGTATGAGCCTTTATGACAAGTCGAAAGATTTCTTTGAGAGCCCAGCGGAGGGGCTGGCGGTCTGGAGCGCCCGCGCGGCCCAGGAGCTTTTTGGAACGCCAAAGCCTTCAGCGGAAACCTATTGGCCGATCGTTTCGCAAAAAGGGGAAGCGGCGCCTAGCTGACAACGCGCCCGCCATCCTTGCTGTCGGGCGCGGTTTATCAGCGAACGCCGAACAGCGGCAGAACTCTCGGGAAGCGGCGCCTTGGTCGCGGCGCCTCGGCCGGCTTGTCGGCCGCGGAAACGCTTTCGAGCGGCGCTCCATCGCGCCGCAACGCCAGCTCGCGCAGGGAATCGTAAATTGGCGCGGAGCGCAGCAGGCTCGGCGCGAGCATGGCGGCGAAGCAGGCGCCGAGCATCGGCAGCAGCAGCTCCACGTTGGCGGTCATTTCCGTCGCGAGGATGATTCCCGTGAGCGGCGCGCGAACGACGCCGGTGAAGAACGCCGCCATGCCGACCACGGCGAAGCCCACGGGCTGAAGCTCAAGGCCCGGAAAAATGAACTGACAAATTCGCCCGTAGATCAACCCGAGCTGCGCGCCCAAAACGAGCATTGGCGCGAATATTCCCCCGGGCGTCGCTGTGGCGTAGGAAACCGCGCCGAAGGCAAAGCGGAAAAAGAAGACGAACAGCAGCGCGGCGAGCGGCTGGGTTCCAAGCAGCGTGTATTGAGTTATCGCGTCGCCGCCGCCGACAATATCCGGCGCCAGCCACGCCAGCGCGCCGACCACCGCTCCGGTGAGCGCCGCGTAGAGGCCGACGCGACGCCGGTCGAGACTTTGCGCCAATGACATGACGCCCAGCAGCGCCTCGCAGTAAAGCGCCGCGGCGCCGCCCGCGATGACGCCAAACAAGAAAAACAGCGGCGTCACTTCGGCGCCGACGACCGCGAGCTTCCCGACATGGAAATCCGGCGCGGTTCCAAGTATCGCTTGCGACACGGAAATCGCGGTCGCTGACGCGCCGATCGCCGCTATCGCGATGTGAAGCTCGAACTCCCGGGTCAATTCCTCCAACACGAATATCGCCCCGGCGACCGGCGCGTTGAAGGCCGCCGCGAGCCCCGCCCCCGCGCCGGCGGCGAGCAAGACCCGAGAATTTTTCCAGCCGAGATGAAACCACTCCCCAAACAGATTGCCGATGGTCGCGCCCATCTGCACGCTCGGACCCTCGCGGCCGAGCGCAAGTCCCGAGCCGATAGCCAGCACGCCGCCAAAAAACTTGATCGGAATTAATATAAGCGGGGCCGGCGGCAGCTCCTCGCGCAACACGCTCTCGACATGGGGAATGCCGCTGCCGGAAGCGTAAGGCGAAATTCGCCGAACCAACCAGGCGGCGAGAACCGCCGCGGCGGCGCAGACCAGCACCGCCAAACAAAAGCCCGCGGCCGCCTGGCCCCGCGCCCAAAGGACGAAAGCGTCCCGCAGCCGATCGGCATTGGCGAGTACGAGCCGAAACGCCGCGCTTACAACTCCAGTGCCCGCGCCGACGACAAGCGAAACCAGCCCGACCGCCAACAGATCGACGGCCCTCTCCCGCTCCTTCAGTGCGATAGGCGTCGAGAGCTGGCCTTCCATTTGCCTTGGCTCATGCATCGTCATTCCCGACTGTTCGCGCGAAGGGTCCGTGATCTTGAAAAGAGTTGAAACAGTATCAGAACCCGGCGATGAGACATAGACCGGCGAAGAACGCTGGAGTCGATATAAACGTCAGCAACAGCGCCGAGCTACCGCGCGCCGATCCTCTCGCATTCCTCGGCTCGGGTTCGCCATTGTGGCGGGTTCTTGAAGATGAAGTCGTAGTAAGCCTCGTCTGCTTTACCCTCCATGCGCCGCGAGTTGGGTTTTCGAGAGCTACGCCGGGCTTTCCAGAAAGAACCGCAGCATTTCGCGTGACGCGTCGGGCCCATTGCTATCTGTGTGTGAACCTTCCGGGCTGCCCCCGGACCAGGCGTGTCCCAATCCGTCGATGGCCCAATGTTCTATATGGGGAACGCCGCTCGCGGTCGTGATCACGCTCCGCGTATAGGCGCGGCCGCCCATGAAGCCGTCGTAGTGCGTCTCCCGTAATGGGTCGGCGAGGCCGGCGCGGGCGTCGGCGAGGATCATTTCGGCGTTCGACGGATGTACCGTTTGATCCGACATGCCATGAAAAACGATGGTGCGAACATGTTCATTCGCCCTTTTGCGACGACGCGTCCTTGCCCCCGGCGCCGCGGAACCCGGTCCGCCGCGCATGGCCGCGAATGCCGAAACCACGTCGGTGGCGGCCCCATGAGCCAGACCCGAGTGAACGCCTGTCGCGGCGTAAAGCTCGGGATAGGTGACGCTCATGATCGCGGCCATGGCGCCCCCCGCTGAAAGGCCCGCCACATAGACCCGTTTGGCGTCGATATTGAAATCCATCATGATTGCGCGCGTAATCCCGGCGATAATGCTGGGTTCCCCCGCATCGCGCATCTGGTCCTTGATATTGAACCAATTCCAGCATGACGATTGATTGGCGTGCGTCGGTTGCCTCGGATAGGCGACGATGAAGCCGTGCTCTTCGGAAAGCCGGTTCATGCCGGTCCCCACCGCGAAGTCGTCGGGGTTCTGGGTGCAGCCGTGGAGCATGATAAGCAAAGGAAGCGTCCGGCCTTCCGCGTTGCTGGGGACGTAAACCTTGTAGTCTCTGGACCCCGCCTCGCAGGTGAAGGTTCGCGCGAGATAAACCGCGCCTTGCGGGACCAACACCAACGGCGCTTTGCGCGATTTCGCGAACGGCGCGGCGCCGTGGTCGAAGTTCGGAAGATTGGCTTGACGCAATAGCTTCAAGACTTCTCCCAGCGGCCTTCTCATTCGCCCGGTGGGAGGTTGTTCGGCGGTGGAAGCCTGTGAGCGACCCCTCTCAATCCTCGCATCCTGTAGGGGCTGTTCGGACGCATCCGCGTTCTCGGTGCCGCGGGTTGGCGGCGCGATCAATAGAGGGCCTTCGGGCGTCCGTTGGTCCGACGAAAAGTCGGGCCCTCGCCCCGATAGGGCGCGCTGGATCACCCGCGTCGCCTCGATGACGTTTTGCGCGCGCGTGAGTTTCGTGGCGTGCCGCATGGCGGCGCCAAAGACCGTTTTCATTCTTGCATCCTCTTGGAAGAAGCGACGCCCGGGTGATCACCCGATGCGATCGGAGAGCGCCGCCTTGACTGCTTTGCTGGCGTGGAGAGCGCCAAGGACGGTGATCGATTCAATTGTCGCGAGCGCGAGTTCGGGCGTGACGTCTTCGGCGATCGCCGCGAGCCCGACGACCTGTATGCGCAGCTTGCCGCCCGAGGCCTTCACCGCTTCCAACTCTTCGCGGCTATAGCGTCGCAATCCGAGTTCGAGCGTGTGCCTCACGATCGATTGCTTGACGGCGTCCGCGTGAGCGGCAAACTGGTTGCGGATCGCCGTCCTGATGAAGTCGGTGCGATTGGAATAGAAGCCCTCGCGCACCAACAAATCGATATGGCCGAGGTCAACGAATCCTATGTTGATTGTGATTTTCTCGGTCTCGCCCGACTTGTCGCCCAGTCGGTGTATTTCCCCAGCCATCTTCCGCTCCATCACCATCCAACCAGATGGTATATGGATGGTAGATTGGGAATTGCAAGGTGGCGGTCAGTGAGATTTTTTGGTTCAGCGGACGACAGCACAGGCTTGGCTACGCGGCTTCGAGCCGGCTCGAAGCCAAGGGCGCAATTCGTAGCTTCAACGGCTGGATCAATCCAAAGCCCCCTCGCCCGCCTGCTCCCGCAAAAACGCCGCCGCCTGCTCGATCGACTGGAGCGCCTGCGGCATCAGCGCCGCCGCCAGTTGCCAGCAATGCGGCGCGTCCGCCCACAGCGCGACGCGCGCGTCGATGCCGGCCTCGACCGCGCGCGCCGCAAGCCGCGCGGAGTCGTCGCGCAACAATTCGCTCGTGCTCGCATGCAGCAGCAGCGGCGGCAGGCCGCGCAAATTGCCGTAAAGCGGCGAGGCCAGCGGATTCCTCGGACTCTCCGCGTTGAGATAGGCGCGCGCGGCGTTTTTCAGCATGCGGCGCGAGAATAGCGGATCGCTGCCCTCGTTCTCGCGCGCCGAGGCGCCGGTGACGGCGAGGTCGGTCCAGGGCGAAAACAAAGCGGCGGCGGCGGGGAGCGGCAGGCCGGCGTCGCGGCGCGAAATCATCAGCGACAGGGCGAGGCCGCCGCCGGCCGAATCCCCGGCGATCACGATCCCGCCGCGCTCGGCCAGCGCGGCGCACACCGCCAGCGCATCATCGAGCGCCGCCGGGAAAGGATGGCGCGGCGCCAGCCGATAGGCCGGCGTGAACACGCTGAATCCCAGCGAGGCGAAGGCCGCGGAGATCGGGCGGTAATGCCGCGGCGACCCCGCGAAAAATGCGCCGCCGTGCAGATAAAGCAGCGTCGCGCCGCCCTCCCCCGCCCATTCGCCGGCGACGCCGCCGATCCGCTCAAACCGAAAGCCGCCGGCCGGCTCGGCATAAGGCAATCGCAGATCGAACACGCGCCGCGCGTCGCGCAGCGAAGTCGCGGCCTCTAACCCGCGCTTGACCCGCCGCCGCAGATAAGCGCTGGCAAGGCGCGGCGAAAGGCTTTTCATGTCTTCGAGACTCGCAAGAAAATAAGCGCGGCGATCTCGCCGCTTTAGCGCCTCTCCCCGCTCGCGGGGAGAGGGCAGGGTGAGGGGCCTGGGGTCC
>PLAI01000322.1 GCA_003134075.1 Methylocystaceae bacterium
TCCAATGACTCGGGCCACTAGTGGCGTTAATCAGGCCCCATCAGGGCTTACTGGCTTCCTTGACCGCGTCCTTCACCGTATCTCGCGCGGCTCCGACCGCGTCGCGCACCGCGCCACCGAGCTGGTCGGCTTTCCCACGAAGTTCGAGATCCTTGTCGCCGATCACCTTGCCGGCGACTTCTTCGATCTTGCCTTCGACGGTTTGGGCGGCGCCCTTAATGCTTTCTTTGTCCATGATACGTTCTCCGTTTTGGTTGCTTATCGCCGAAAACAGATAGTGGAGATCGCTGTCGAACGTAGAGTCGGACTCTACTCAGAGTGCCGCGCCCACAGCTTGCCCCGCCTCGCGGAGGCAGGCGTGCGTAGCCCCCGGAGCCACCCGCGCGCACCGCTCTCAATCCGCGGTGACAGCCAAGCGGATCAGCGCGGGAATGTTGCGTGAACCGGTTTTCCGCATGATGGCGGCGCGATGGTTCTCCACCGTTCGCTGGCTGATGCCCAGATCCGCGGCGATGTTCTTGCTGGGATGGCCGGCAAGCACGAGGCTCAGAATTTGCCGCTGACGGGTCGTCAAGCCATCGAGATGGGCGGCGGCGTCCATACGCCGCTCTTGCTCTAGCCCGGAGTGAGGAGGATGCTCCAGCGCGCGCTTGATACTCGCGACAAGCTCCTCGTGGCCGAATGGCTTCTCGATGAAGTCGGAAGCACCGGCCTGCATGGCCTTGACAGCCAATGATACGTCGCCATGTCCCGTGATCATGATCGACGGCAGGGCGATTTGATCGGCCTTGAGCCGAGCCAGCAGCTCGAAACCATCCATTCCCGGCAGCACCGCGTCGATCACCAGACAGCCACGGCCCCCAGCGCGCAACGTCGACAGGAACGCTTCGCAGCTCTCGAAGGTCTCTACCTGCCATCCATGCGATTCGAGCATCTCTCGGACTGCGTCGCGCACGCCAGGATCGTCGTCGACGACGAAGATCGTCGCAGGCGATTGCCCGCCACACGCCATCGTCTCCGTTTCGGCCGTCGCCGCTGGCGTCGTCGCGGCGAGAAGATTCGTAACGACGCGCAGAACCTCGACCGCCTCGACTGGCTTGTCGAGATGCGTGCTGCGTATGCTGGCGATGGCGCGCAAAGTTTGCGTGGAAATGTCACCGGTCATGACGATGGCCGGAATTTCTCGATGGAATTTCTCCCGCAGCTTTGCGATGACCTCGACACCATTGGGCCCATTGGGAAGATTGAAATCGGCGACTATGAGATCGGGACGCTCTATAGAAGCAAGCGCAACGACGCCATCGGCTGCGCCGATCGGGCGATGACCGGCGTCACGCAGCAGCATTTCGAGAAGTTCGAGAATGGTGGGATCATCCTCGATGACGAGAATCGAGGCGTTCACTTGCGCAAGCTCAATGGGATGCTTTTCTGGGATCGCGCTCAAAGCGACATATGCGGAGGAGTCGATGGGCACGCAGATGCTGAACATCGAACCATGCCCAGGGCGCGATTTCACATCGATGGGGTGACCAAGCAGATTGGCCAATCGCTGTACGATGGCGAGACCAAGGCCCAGCCCCTTGCTGCGCTCGTGCGCAGGATTGTTGATCTGGTGAAACTCCTCGAAGATCTCCAGACGATTCTCCTCGGGAATTCCCGGGCCCGTATCCCATACCTCGATACGCATCATCTTGCCGCCACGGCGGCTCCCCAGCAGCACCTTGCCATGCGTCGTAAATTTCACGGCGTTGGAGAGCAGGTTGCGAAGAATCTGCTCCAGGAGTCTGGGATCGCTCCGCACGACGCAGGCGCTCGGCACGATACGCCAGTCAAGACCTTGCGCCCGCATGTGATAGCCAAAGTCCGTGTCGAGATGTTCGAACAACTCGCTCAAAGGAAAGCTCTCGACATCCGCATGGATGACGCCCGCTTCGAGCTGATTAATGTCGAGCAGCGTATTCAGCATTCCCGACATGATGCCAACCGTTGCGTCAAGACGCTTCAGGAGCGTTTGCGTTTCCGGGGCGTCCGACTTTTGGGCCAACAATCCCTGGAGAAGCCGAATCGTTTGCAACGGCTGTCGCAAATCATGACTGGCGGCGGCGAGGAATCGCGATTTGGCGACATTCGCCTTTTCGGCGGCTTGCTTGGCGGCGTCGAGAGCCTCGGCTGCGCGCTTTTTTTCAGTGATGTTCGTGAACGTAATCACGACCCCTTCAACCAACCCGTCATGAGTTCTGTAAGGCAGAATAAGCCGATTGTACCAAACCCCGCTCTGGGTTGAAACCTCACGTTCGATGATCTTCTGCTCGTTAAGAACAATCGCGGAGTCGCGGATCAGATCGCTACCGTTCGCGACTGATGTGAAATCGGCCAATGGCCGGCCTATATCGGTAGAAATCACCCTGAACAGCGACATGGCCGCTGGGGTGAAGAAACGAATCTTGAGTTCTTCATCCAGGAAGATCGTGGCGATGCCCGAGCTTTCAAGAATATTCTGGAGATCGTTGGAGGTGTTGCGTTGTCGCTCCAACGTCTCGTGGAGCTGACTGTTCAACGCCGTGAGCTCCTCGTTCACCGATTGCAGTTCCTCCTTCGACGTGACCAGCTCTTCATTGGTGGATTGCGCCTCCTCGTTCAGCGACATGGCTTGCTCGCTGATGCGCCTTTGCTCCTCTTTCGCCGAATCGAGATCCTGAACCGCGCTTGCGAGCTCCGCGGTGAGGTCCGCGAGCCTGCGCTCCAATTCGGCGACGCGCGTTCCGTCCGCCTGAGTTGGCGCAGCCAATCGATTTGTGGTTGGGTTCGCGAAGGAACCATCGAGAAAACTGACGAGCAACATCCCTTCATCATGCGTCTTGACCGGTTCGATCGCGATGCAAATGGTGGAGGAATCGTGATCCTTTTCCAGTTGAGCGTCTGTCACGATCACGCGCGCCCGATCGCGCTTGGCGCGCTCGATGGCGGCGCGCACCTTAGGGCGCAGACCGTCTCGGACCATCACCAACAGATCATTGCTGGCGACGCCCAAGGGAACCCGCAGATATCTATCGGCCGTGCCAGAAATGTGGAGACACTCCTGGCGCGCGTCGATCAACACCGAACACAAAGAAAAGCTGTCGTTCAGAGCGCGGCGAGACAGAGCGTCGAAGTCGGCTGCTCGTTCGGACGGAGGTTTCGCCGTGGTCGCCGAAGGGATCCGCTCAACCGTCTGAACGCCTGCCGGAAACGCGACTTCTCCTGGCCGGCTACGGCCCACATGACGATAAACGCGATGCTTTTTTGAAACGGACTCGAAACGCTCTCCAGAGCCGACCGTCTCGGAGGCCCCGAGGACCAGAACGCCGCCATCCCGCAGGGCGAAATGAAAAAACGATAGGATTTTATGCTGCGCTTCCGGTTGCAGATAGATGAGGAGATTGCGACAGCAAACGAGGTCGATGTTGGAAAAGGGCGCGTCCGCCAAAATATCGTGAACCGTGAACACGACGCAGTCGCGCAGTTCGCGCGCCACTCGGTAATGGTGATCTTCCCTGGTGAAAAATCGCGCCAGCCGGTCCGGCGCAACGTCCGCTTCGATCGTGTTTGGATAGAGCCCGTCGCGGGCGAAAGCCACGGCGTCCGCGTTGATGTCCGACGCGAAAATCTGAACCCGCGCTGGCCGCTTCAACTCCTCAAACGCCTCGAGAAACAGCATGGCGAGCGAATAAGGCTCTTCCCCGGTGCTGCACCCCGGACACCAGATGCGGATCGCCAGCGCGTCCTTTTGCCGATTGACGAGGTTGGGGATGATTTCGTTCGAAAGGAAGTCGAAGGCCGGGCGGCCACGGAAAAATTGCGTGACGCCGATCAACAGATCCTTGCGCAGCAACTCGGCCTCCGCGGGTTTTTCGCGCAGAAGCTTCAGATATGACGCGGGGGTCTCGATGCGGACCGCGCTCATGCGATGTTCCAGACGTCGCTGCAAGGTGCCTTGCTTGTAGACGCTGAAGTCAAGCCCGGTCGCGTCTCGCAGCAGCGCGATGATCTGCGTGAACTCGCCGGATGCGGAAGCCGTGGGAGATTGCGTCGCGTCCGCGGCTCCAGACCCCATTCCGCGAAGCTTCGCAAGAATGAGTTCGGGAATTTCTCCGACCGACGCGACGAAATCGACGGCGCCGGTCGCGATCGCGCTGCGCGGCATGCCATCGAATTCGGCTTCCTCGGGATCCTGAGCGATCACGAGACCGCCTTTTTCCTTGATCGCAAGAGCCCCAACGCTGCCATCCGAACCGGCGCCCGACAGGATGATGCCGACGGCCTGCTCGCCGCAAGCCTCCGCGAGAGAATTCAGGAAGAAGTCGAAGGGCAGTCGCGCGCCGCGCTGCTCCGTCGGTTTCGATAATCTCATCTGGCCGTTCCGCATCGCAAGGTAAGCGCCGGGAGGGATGAGATATACGTGATTGGGTTCCAGCGGCGCGCCGTTCGCCGCTTGCGTGACCGACATGCTCGTGTGACCGGAGACCAATTCCTGCATGAGACTGGGATGCGTGGGATCCAGATGCTGAATCATCACGAAGGCCATTCCGCTCGTGGTACTCTGCGCGTCGAGGAAGCTTCGGAACGCCTCCAGTCCCCCCGCCGAAGCGCCGATAGCGACGACGGGAAATGCGCAGCGCTTGGCCGGATTTTGCCGCGAGACGGCCCGAGTCTTTTTCGGACCGCCCGTGTCGCCAATCGCACTGCTGGGGCTCGTCTTCATTTCTTCCCGACCTTTCATCGGCGACTCCTCCCGAGGCGCCGTCAGCTGAGCCGCGCCTAAGACTTATACACATTGGGGCCCTCTTGAATTTACAAAACCCGCCGGCCTTGAGCTTGACTGGGATCTTCGATTACGGAGTTCCACCTCTTGTTTTGAGTAGTTTCCGAGCCTACACGCGACTTTTCTCATGGACCATAATTCAAAAGTCGATTTCTCGACACGAAGCGGAATCGGAGGCTATTAATCAGTTCGTAAGTAGCT
>PLAI01000117.1 GCA_003134075.1 Methylocystaceae bacterium
TCGCAATAAAACGTAAATCGGCCGCGTTTCCTAAGCAAACATCTATCCCAACCAAAATCCAAAACCGACCAGAAATCTCAATAAATGCCCCCAACCCGAATGGCTGCGACATTTTGTGCTGCAGCGCGGTAACTGGGATGGGGGCGATTGGCGAAATACGGCGCGACAAACGAGCACCGCCATGGTTCGAAACTCGGATTTCGAAATTTCATTCCCAAACGGAAATAGCCGAGAGATCGAAACGCGCCGCCGCCTCGGCGACCGACACCCCCTCGAGAACCAGATCGGGCGCGATTTCCGTCAACGGAGCCAGAACAAACGCCCGTTGAAACAATTCCTTGTGAGGAATCGTGAGTTCTGGATCGTCAAGGCTGCGATCGCCCAGGAACAATATATCGACGTCGATCAGCCTCGGACCCCAGCGCTTGGTTGGCTCCCGCCCCATATCCGCCTCGATTTTTTTCACCGCCGCGAGAAGTTCGTACGGAGCAAGGCTGGTCGCGCCCACGGCGCAGGCGTTGGCGAAATCTCCTTGGTCGAGAACGCCCCATGGCGGCGTCCGGTATATTCGCGACACCAATTCCAGGCGGCCGACTCCACGCTCCTCGATAAGGCGCAACGCCTTGCGAATATTCCCCGGCTTGTCCCCAATGTTGGAGCCCAGCCCAAAACCGACCTTCGCTATCGTCATGGCGTCACATCCGTTCAATATCAGCGCGGCTTCATCGCCGCCATGACGGCGAAGGCGGTCCTGTGTTCGAGCGCGTCATGCACTCTGAACACTCGCGCGCCGAGGCTCGCGGCGAAGACGTTCGCCGCCAGAGTGCCGACCAGCCGTCCCTCGATCAATCCGTCGGGCAGATCGCGAAAGATGGTTTTCCGCGAAACGCCGATCAATAAAGGACAGCCAAACAGCAGCAATTGCGGAATGGCGCGTAGCGCTTGATAATTTTGCTCGCGGTTTTTACCAAAGCCGACGCCAGGGTCGAGCAGAATATGCCGGCGAGGAACGCCGGCGCGCCGAGCCAAATCCAGTGAGCGCTCAAAAAATCTCAGCATGTCGGAGACGATGNNGACGCCATCGCGGGGTCTCGATGCAAACCCCAAACGTCGTTCACGACCGCCACGCCGGTTCGTAGCGCGCGACGCGCCGTCTCCGCCTTGTAAGTGTCGATCGACACCGGAGCCCCCGCCTGCGCGACCAGCGTCGCCAGCAACGGGCGCAAGCGCTCCCATTCTTCCTCGGCGGAGATGGGCGTATGGCCCGGCCTGGTCGACTCCGCGCCGACATCCACGATGCAAGCCCCGTCGGCGACTAGTTTTCGCGCTTGGGCCAACGCCGCGTGAGGCGAGGTGAAAAGACCGCCGTCCGAAAAAGAATCCGGAGTCACGTTGACGATGCCCATGATGGCGGGCCCCGCCTCGACACTAGACAGAAACGCTTCCCTCGCCGCGCTAATATCTTCAACTTGTAGAGGCAAAGCATCCCCCCGTTCCGCCGCGCTCTTGTCCAAGGGGGTTCTAATCGTCGTATTTCAGATAGGCGAATCGCAGGTCGTTTTCCGGCGTCCCTTCGAGCGCGCCGCCCTGCTTGCCGGGTCTCCAGCCCACGACTTCCTCCACCTTGCGGGCGAGTTCAAAGTCCTTGTCGGTGATCCCCTTGGCGGTATGCGTCATCAATTTGACCTCGACCCAGGCATAGGAGGCGGCAATATCGGGGTGGTGCCAGGCGGCCTCGGCCAAATGGCCGACCGCGTTGATGACCATGAGCGTCCCCTTCCACGAATGGGTTTTGAATTTGCGGCGAATCCATCCGTTTTCATAACGCCAATGCGGCAAGTCCCTGGCCAGCCTTTCGGCGATCTCGTTCTCGGAATAGGCGTGTTCCTTGGCGGTCATGACGCTCTCCTTGGGCTGGGGTTCTAGAAAGCCATTTGACCTGACGAGATAAGGGGCGATGGCGCTAGAATGGCTAAATCCTCTTGCCATTATTGGTCAGGCGCGTTACTCGCGCAACGGCGTCGCCGTCGGGACGAGCGGCGCCATAACGTGATGTAGGGCGAGGCGACGCCAAGTCGCGCCGCGAACTCGCGCATTGAAGTCTTGCTCGATCGAAACGGGGCGTCATGTCGGCCCAATCTAGCGTCAACGAAGTTCGCGTCACGGCCGCGGCGCGCCTGCACCTGGGCTTTCTCGATATGAACGGCGGCCTCGGCCGCAATTTTGGCGGACTTGGTCTGTCGGTCGGCGGACCAAGGACAAGGCTCACGCTGCGGCGGGCCGACGAGACTCTCGTGGAAGGCGCCGAATCCGAACGGGCGCGACGGCTTCTGCGAAAAGCCCAGGCGGCCTTGGCGCCCCGTTCGGCCCATCATCTCGCCATCCACCAGGCGATCCCCGCCCATTCCGGACTTGGTTCTGGCACTCAATTGGCGCTGGCCATCGCGGCGGCGCTGCGGCGACTGGAAGATTTGCCGCTCGACCCGAACGCCGACGCCGCCCTGATGGAGCGTGGCGCGCGCTCGGGACTGGGCGCGGGCTTGTTTCAGGACGGCGGATTCGTGGTGGACGGGGGACGCGGGGCGAGCGGTCTCACCCCGCCGGTCATCGCCCGCCTGCCGTTCCCGCCCGACTGGCGCATCCTGCTTGTCATGGACAACAACGCCCAGGGCCTGAACGGCGAGCGCGAGCGCGAGGCTTTCGCCGCCTTGCCGCCGTTCTCCGAGGCGCGGGCGGGAGAAATTTGCCGGCGCGTGCTCATGCAAGCCTTGCCTGCCTTGGCCGAACACGACATCGCCGCCTTTGGCGAGGCCATTACGCATATCCAGACCATCGTCGGCGATTATTTCGCGCCCGCGCAAAACGGGCGACGCTTCACCAGCGCCCGCGTCGAAGCCGTCGTCGCGCGGCTGTTGCGCGAAGGCGCCACGGGCGGCGGTCAGACGTCCTGGGGGCCCACGGGCTTCGCATTCGTCGCGAGCCAAGCAGAGGCGCGGCGCCTGGCCGAGCGCGCGCGCTCCGACGCCTCCGCCGATGGGCTGAACATCGAGATTGTCGAAGGGCTTGCGCATGGCGCGCGAATTGACGCGATTTATGCGCGGATAGCCTGAGCAGCGCTTTAGACCTTGCTACGACGCCTGAAACCATCGCTCCGGCTTGCGCCTTCGCGCAGGCCGGAGCGATGTCAGGTCCGCCGATCAGAACCAAATCTTGAGGCCGCCGTAGGTGTAACGACCGGCCTGCGAAGTGTAGGTGAAGGGCGCGCCGGAGGTCGCGGCGATGCCGTTCGTCATGCTGATGGAGGGAGTGAGATATCCGGTGGCGGTGCCGCCGCCGATGTCGGTCAGGCCGCGGTTGTCAAAGATATTCGTAATGCCAAATTTGACTTCGATCTTATTGTGGACGCCCCATTGCTCCAAGAAATTGCCGCGCGTGCCCACCACCAGATCGGTGCTGTCATAGGCGGGGACGTGGTTGACCTGCGGATTGGTCAATGCGAAGTTCCCCAGCGTTCCCCACCAATTGGTCTGAGTGCCGCCCGAACCATATGAGTCGCCAGTCACCTTGTGTAGAAGCGATCCAAAGAACCTGCCATCGTCATAGATGAAGCCCGCGGCCGCGGTGTAGCTTGGTGCGCCGCCGACACGCAGGCCAGAGTACTGACCTTGCGGGAAGCGCGCGTCGATGATGGCGCCGCTGGCGTAAAAGGCGAGGCCCTGGATGATTTTGTAGGTTCCTTCCGCTTCAACGCCGCGATAACGCGCCGTGCCGCCGTTGGTGTAATTCGTCAGGCCCGTGGTGGTCGTGTAAGTGACCGGGAAATTATTCGCGGTGATTTGGTAGACGTCGATGTCGCCGGTAAAATCCCCGGACTTATAGACGGCGCCGAGTTGGTAGTTCGTCGTCGTCTGCGGGTCGATGTTGCTCTGGGCCGGATTGAAGACGTAGTAAGCCGAGACTGTCGGCGCGAGGAAGCCGCGCGACGCCTGCCCATACACGGCGATCTGCGGCGTCACCTTGTAATTCACCGCGAAGAAGGGCATCCCGGCACGATAGGTGTTTTCGTAATATTGCGGCGAGATAGTCGTCTGATTGATGCGCGCCGTCTGGTTACGCGTGAAGGACTCGAACTTATAGCCGGGCGTGATGCTCAGATTGTCGATCGGCTTCCACTCGTACTCGATGAAGGGCTGCACATTCTGAATGTGCGAGCCGAGGTCGACCTTGTAAGCGCCCTGATAGGCGCCTTGCAGCGTCTGAGCGTAGGCGGGATAGAGAACGCCAGTCGAGTAGTTAATGTATTCCTGGTAGCGCCAGTTATCGACGCGCTCCCACCACACGCCGGTGCGTAGCGTGCCGCTGGCGTAGCCGGCGCTGATGTCGCGCGTCGCGTCGAAAATATTGCCCCAGGCGCGATAATTATTGTTCTTGAGATAGCCGGTGATGTCGCCGGCCGGCACATTGAACCCCAACTTTTGAGTTCCTCCGCCCGAGAGAGGAACCTTGACCGACGTAATCGTGTCGGCGCCGCCGATGGCGGTCGAAAGCCCTTCGGTCGCCGTATTGGCGGGATTGTTTTGCAGGTCGGGATACCAATAGGAATAGGTGTAAGCCTTATCGTTGAAATGAAACCCGAAGTAATCGGCCTTGAGATTAATATACTCCATGTCGGTCTGTTTTTCGGAATTATTGTAACCGGTATATTGCGCCGTGAATGGATTGGGGCCGAGCGCGGCGTAAGTGGGGCCGCCGAGATAATATTGCTGCACGCTCGGCGAATTGCCGCCGTCATAATGCTCGCGGCCATAATTGGCGAAAGCCGTCACATTGACGTCGCCGAACTGACGATCGCCCTTGAGCAGCCACTGATTGGTCTCGACGCTGTTATATTGTAGCGCGCCAGCGGTCTCGGAATGGTTATATTGCATCAGCAGGCGCACACCGGTGTTTTTGTCCAGACCCGTCTGCACCGTCGCGCTGGCGTTGAGGGTGCTGAAGGCGCCATAAGAGGATTGGACATTGCCGCCGAACGTGTCCTGCAATTCGAAGGATTGCATGGCCAGCGTGCCGCCGAAAGTGGCGTAGCCGACCTGCGAGGCGGCGCCCGGACCACGGTCGAGAGTCACCTTGCCAAGGAAGGCGGCGGGGAAATAAGCCGCCGAGTGATGGGTCGGATCATTGGCGTCGCCGAAGGGAATGCCGTCGAAGGTGACGTTGTACTGACCGTCCTGGAAGCCGCGCCAGCCGCCCTTGGCGTCGCCAAGCGGGCCGTTCGGATTGCTGGAATAGAAGCCGGGCGTGAATTTGACCGCGTCGTTGTAATCGCCGCTGGGAATGACCACGTCGCGCAGAACCTTGTCGCTGACGATCGAGGCTGGCTCGAACGCGTCCAGCGGAGCCTGCGACGGAGCCAGCGCCGGGGCGCTTCCGGGAGGCGCCTTGGAGCCTACGGCGTCTGGCGAGGAGATCGGAAGTCCGGTCGTTGGAGCCGGATCGGACGCCTGCGCGGGAGCGCGGCCCACGCCAATGTCGATTTCTGGCAAGGCCTCTTGCGCGAAGGCCCTTTCATGTGGCGCGAACGCGCCGGCCGCCAGGGTCGCGATGCTTAGCGCGGTCAATGAGGTCGCGCGGCGCGCGTTAACTTTATTTTCCATGCCTGTCTCCGCTCAGTCGCCTGATTTGTTTGGCGTTGCTGCTTGGGCGGAGCGGTAAGGGCGTTAATTGACGAAACGGTAACCGAATGATGACGATCAGTAATTTCGTCCGAACTGTGGCAAAATAGTCACAGTTTCGAGATTGATCTGAGAATGAGATTCGCGATCCACTGGATCAGAGGCGAAACTGGCACATCTTATCGATGCACGACGCGGCTACACGAAGTGGGCGTCCGCGAAGAAGCTCCTTCGCGCGATCAATCGTCTGTCGTCGAATTGAGAGAGGCGTTCCGCGCTCATCCGCGCCTCACTCGGGTCCACCCTCCTCTCCCTTGACGTCAGGGTTCGTCCGCGCGGCGCCAGAATCGATAGAAGCCGAACCGAGGCGTCGGCGCGCCATGACTCGTCCACGTATCGCGGCGCGCGCCACCTGACGTTGGCGCGCGGCTTCGGATTTGGGTTTCAGCAATTCGCGATATTCATCGCGCCTTTCGTGGATCGAGGCGATCACGAACCCCATGGGCACGCCGATGTCGACGAGCACGGTTTCGGCGAGTTGCAGGCTCGCCTCGATTGTTTCGGGGATCGCGTCGCTGGCCCCCGCTTCATAGAGGCGCGTCGCATGACCCGCGTCGCGCGCTCTGGCGACAATGGTCATGTCGGCGCGCGCCTCATGCGCGAAACGCACGATCTCCTCCGCGGCGCGCGGGTTTGGGACTGTGACGACCAATGCTCGCGCCTGCGCGACGCCGCAGGCCAGCAGAAGTTCGCGCCGCGTCGCGCTGCCCCAATAGATGTCGACGTCTTCGTCGCGTCGCGACGCGACGAGTTCAACGGCGTCGTCTATGGCGACGAAGGGTATGTCGTGACGCTTGAGCATCTCGCCGACCAGCGCGCCGACGCGGCCAAAGCCGATGATGACGACACGGCCGGACGCCACGTCGCCCTCGGGCGCGAGATGCGCGAACTCGGCCTGAAGTTCGGCCGGCGTCTTCGCCCGCGCGAAGCTCGCGCCGAGCCGCCCGAGCGCCGGAATCGCGAACATGGACAGCGTCACCACGACCATTGCGTCGGCGCCTTGGCCGCCCGGCAACACGCCCGCGCCAATCGCCGAGGTGAGCAACACAAAGGCGAATTCGCCGCCCGGCGCGAGCAGCAGGGCGATCTCGCCGCCGACCGCGCCCGGCAGACGAAACGCTCGCGCCAGCACGAAAATCACCAGCGCCTTGAGCGCCACGAGCCCACAGGCGTTCAGCATGATCGGAATCGGATCCCGCAACACCACGCCAATATCGAGGCCTGCCCCGATCGAAACGAAGAACACGCCGAGCAACAGGCCCTTGAAGGGCTCGATGGTGATCTCGATCTCGCGGCGAAATTCGGTTTCGGCGAGCAGCAGGCCGGCGATGAAGGCGCCGAGGCCCATCGAAAATCCCGCCGCGGCGCTGGCGACGCCGGAACCGACCACCACGAGAAGGCAAGCGGCCATGAACAACTCAGTGGATTGCGCCGCCGCCACCAATCGAAACATCGGCCGCAGCAACAGTCGTCCGCCAAGGATCAGCACGCCGAGCACGAAGAGGGCCGGCAGGAAAGTCCAGAAAATGGCGACGCCCGTCAGGCCGGCCTTTGCGTCCGCCAGCACGGTGACGAAAAACAGCAATGGCGCCACCATCAGATCCTGCGTCAGCAAAACCGCGAAGGCGGCGCGTCCGGGCGTTTTGTTGAGGTGACGCGTTTCCGCCAGCACCGCGATCACGATGGCGGTCGAGGACATGGCCAGGGCGGCGCCCATCAGGATCGCCGGCGCGAGATCGAGGCCAAACCAAAAGTGGCCAACCACCGCCAAGGCGGCGGCGCAGACGAATACTTGGGCGAGACCAAGCCCGAACGCCAGCCGTCGCATGCGCACAAGGCGCTCCCACGACAGTTCCAAGCCGATCATGAACAATAAGAAGACGAGACCGAATTCGGCGACGCGCGCGACCTGCTCGACGTCGGCAATGGCCAGCGGAGCCAGAAATGCGTGTGTTTGAGCGAGGCGCCCGAGCCCGAAGGGGCCAAGGCACGCGCCCGCCAGCAAAAATCCAAGCACCGGGCTGACGTGCAACCGGTGAAACAAAGGCACGACGACGCTGGCGGTCGCCAGAAACAGCAACGCCTCGCGATAGGACTCCCATTGAAATGAGCCGACCATGCCTAAATCGTTCCGCGCCGCGTCTTTCCCGGAAAATATCGCCGATTGATTCGGCGCTTGGAGAATAAACGCGGCGCGGCTTATTTACGAACGCAAAGCGCTGTTCGCGGCGCTAATTATTATTGTTTCGTCGCCGCCAGCGCATGGTCCGGCCGGCTAGCTCGAGCCTGCGTATTCGCATCCTCGGAGCGCGGCTTGATCGAGACGGCGGCGGCCGAGGACGCGATCCGCTTCCATGTCGCGCCGCCACACAGCACGCCCAGGATACTTGATTGTCCGCGCCGAGGTTATGTTTGCCTGGATCGCTCGTGACGCGCGGGCGCTCGCGTCGATCGCTTTCACTTCATGGCGTGAATTTATGCTGGGCGGCACGGGGATTGAACCCGTGACGTCTATTCTCTGAGCATTAATACATGCCGATCATTATCAATGGACCAGGATTTAAATTTCCCCAAAAAGCTCTGCCCGAGGAGAATGACCGCATTAGCAGGCGCCATGATGGCATCTACGTCCTCTATAGTGCTGTTGCCCACCTTTAGGGACCGAATGCGAAAGCGTGACGATGGCGCGCGCGAGCCATCGGCTAGGGCATAAGTTTGTTCTCCCAAAAAATCTTCGTCCGAGATGGTCTTAGCGCGCATTAAGGTCAATACGACATCAGCGGGAATACTCACGTCGCTTGCTCCGCTGTCAACGACGGCGTTTAAGGTTATCGCCCCATTGAGCCGCACGGGAACAACATAGACGCCGCCCTCCTGTTCCATCGCGACTAATTCTTGATTGACGGCCGCTTCCGATGAAGGAGGCGCGCCCTGCCTCCGCGGCGGCGGATACGGCGGAGGAAATTCCGTGATTTCCACCGCGCTCAACTTCATTTGGGACGGGTCCGCGGCCAGAAAGCGGAGTGCGCCTTTGACTCCATTTTTGCCGAACCTTGCGATCCAAACGTAGCCTTTGCCCCCGCCGAGGCTATAAACGGGGAGTCCGACTCTAGCCGATGCGTGAAAATTCATTAGGTAATCAACCATAAATCCTAAGTTTGGATTCTTGTTCTGCGTCAATATCGCCAAATCAGTCCGAGGCAACCGTTGAAGTTTTATGTCACCCCATGTTGCGATGACACCTTCGGGTGAAGATTCGATATGTGGTGAACTCCCGAATCGACCAGATAGGCGCCTAAGCTCACTACCGACCTCTACGTTCGTAAAAGCCGCTGGCGATACAGATTCATTTATGTAGGTTACAATATTATTATATAGGTGCATTATAGTAATGACCTTGGTTGTTACATCTTTTGTTTCGGTGAATTTGCATGTAATTGATTTTTCATATTGCTCGCTTTGTCTACACTTATATCTCTTAGAGGCTGACTGAAAAAGAAGTTG
>PLAI01000195.1 GCA_003134075.1 Methylocystaceae bacterium
CTCGACGTGCTGACCGCCGAGACGCTGCGCACCGATCTGCTTGATCTGTGGGTCGAGGGACGCATGCCGATCAAATCCATCTTGATGGTCACGCACAACATCGAGGAAGCGGTGCTGATGTGCGACCGCATCATCGTGCTGTCCTCCAATCCCGGCCGCATCGCCGCCGAGATCAAGGTGGGTCTGCAACATCCGCGCAACCGCCTCGATCCGGAGTTCCGCCAGCTTGTCGATCAAATCTACGCGCTGATGACCCGCCGCGCCGACATGGCGAAGGCCAGCCCCGGCGCCTTCCCCGGCCTCGGCATGGGCATGGCGCTGCCGACCGTGTCGACCAACACGCTCGCCGGCATGATCGAGGAGGTCGCCGCGCCGCCTTATGACGGCAAGGCCGATCTCCCGGCGCTGGCCGACAGTCTGCAACTCGAAATCGACGATCTCTTCCCGGTGGCCGAGACGCTGCAACTGCTGCGCTTCGCCGAACTCGCGGAGGGCGACATCAGGCTCACGCCCGCCGGCAAGCGCTTCGCCGAAATGGACGTGGATCAGCGCAAAAAGCTGTTCGGCGACCACCTGCTGTTCTATGTGCCCCTCGCGCAGCGCATTCGCAGAGTGCTGGACGAACGCCCTTCACATCATGCGCCCGCGACCCGTTTTCGCGAGGAGCTCGAAGACTATATGAGCGAGGACTACGCCGAAACGACGCTGAAAAGCGTGACGACCTGGGGCCGCTACGGCGAGATTTTCGCCTATGATGAAGGCACGCAATCGTTCAACCTGGAGAATCCGCAATAGCTAAGAGGTTGCGCGGCGGGGCGGCGGATGTGAGCTGGCGCGGCGAAGGAAAGAGGTCAAGCGATGGGCGTCCCGTTCCTGGATCAAGGCCCGATACGCGTGGAGGAGTTCTACGCGTTCACCGACACGCGTCCCGACGAAGAGAAATGGGAATTGATCGACGGGGAGCTGCTTTTGAACCGACGCCGAGCTATTTGCATCAGAAAATTGTTCTTAATTTCCTCGTGTTGCTCGATGCGGCGGCGCGCCGGTCGCGCGGCGGCTGGGAGGTTCTCCCCGACCTCGGCGTGCGCCTGTCCGACACGAGCGTTCCGGTTCCCGACGTGCTGATCCGGCCGGATAAATTCATCGACGGCAGAGATTGCGACGACATGATCGTCGCGTTCGAAGTGCTGTCGCCCTCCACCGCCAAGCGCGATTTGCGCTGGAAACGGACCGCCTATGCGAGCCTCCCGACGCTCCGACAATATGTGATCGTGGCTCAGGACGCGGTCGATATCCTCGGCTTCGACCGCGAAGCCGGCGCCGGCGCTTTCAGCGAGCGAAGATTTATGCCCGGAGATGAAGAGCTCGACCTGCCGCCGATCGGCGTCCGCGCGAGCCTGTCCGAAATCTATCGCGGCCTTGGCTTGGCGGGGGCGTAGCCAGAGCGCCTTTTAGCAAAAGTGGACGCCGGTTTTGCCTCGGAAAGTAGGACAAAATAAGGGAATCTAGAGTCTTTTCAGTTCAATCAAAACCGGAAAGACTCTAGGGCGAAACTCAACCGCGCCGCCGCGCCAGCACTTCGTCATAGACGGCGAGCGTCTGCTCCACATGGCGCGCCAGCGTCGGCGGCTCGCGCCAGCAGGATTCATAGGCCGCCCGCGACAGCCGCGCGACCAGCGCGTCGTCCTTGACGCGCTCCAGCGCGCTCGCCAGCGAGGCCGCGTCGCCGCTCGTGAACCAAAGCCCCTCGGCGCCGTCGGCGATCTGCTCGCGCGCGGCGCATATGTCCGAGACGATCACCGGCGTCCCCATCGCCTTGGCCTCCAGCGCGGTGAGGCCGAGGCCCTCGTACCACAGCGATGGAAAAACCAGGGTTCGCGCCGCGCGCATCGCCGCTCGGACGGCCGCCGGCTCAAGCCAGCCGAGCAGGCGCGCTTCCGGATATTGCTCGCGCAATCGCGGCGCTATCGGGCCGTCGCCAATAAACACCGGCGTTACGCCCGCCGTCCGCGCGGCGTCCGCGAACAGCAGCGCGCCCTTTTCCGCCGAAAGCCGCCCGACGAACAGCGTCTCGCCCGAGGCGGGACTTTCCTTTTGGCCGAGCGCTTCCGCCTCGATTGGATTGGACACGCGATGCGTCCTGGCGCCCTTCGGCAGATAGGGTGCCAGCAGCGCCTGCTGCAAATCGGAAATCAGCAAGAAATCCTCGAAGCAACTGGCCAATCCGGCGCCGCGCGCGACCGCGAGACGGGCGTTGCGCCACAGCTTGAACGGATAGTTGCGCGAATCGCAATTGGTCGCCCAGCAGGCCGCCGACATCGCCTTCACCGTGCAAACCGCCTGCTTCTGGAAATTGTAAAAGCCGCCGTTCGGGCAGGCGAGGAAATATTCGTGCATCGTATAGACGGCGGGCAGTTTCGAGGCCCGGATCGGGTTGGCGATCGACGACGACAGCGCCTTGGCCCAGCCGTGCGCGTGAACGATGGCGTTTTCGCGCGGCAGTCGGGCCAGCAGCTCGGCCAGAGCGGCGGCTGCCTTGGCGTTCCACGCTCCCTGAACTGCGGCGGCGGCGCGCGAGGGATTGTCGAGAATGTCGTATTGATCGAGGCAGATCGTCTCGACGCCGGCTCGCGCCAGGCGCGGATCGACGGGTCCGCAGGCGCAAAAGAAAATCGGCCTCGCGCCGGCCAGCGCGAGGCCGAGCGTGCTTTCGATGGCGACCTTCGACTGGCCGCCGCTGACAAAGCCGTGATCGACCAGGATAACCACGGTCGGCGATTGCATGCGTCGCTTCATCAAAGCTCCGCTGGGTTAAGCATCGTTGGTCCAAAAGTGCTTTCGGCGAAAGTGGACACCGGTTTTGCCTTCCGAAAGCACGACAAGACAAAGAAACCAGAATCTTCGCGGTTCAATCCGAACCGCGAGGACTCTGGTCCTAACATGCGATGCATTAAGCCAGCGTAAGCGCGCTCACTGGCCCTTGACCTCCGGGAGAGCCTGACTCGGGCCAAAAATGACCTGCGAGGGATCGCGTTCGAAATTGTGCACGGCGCGGTCGAGCGTGTCGACGGCCTTGCGCGCGTCTATGGCGAGCTGTTCGTACTGGCGCAGCCCCGTCTCCGAGAAGCGATTGAGATTGCTGGAGATACCGGCGACATTGCC
>PLAI01000144.1 GCA_003134075.1 Methylocystaceae bacterium
TCTGCGTAGTGATCTAAAGGACACACTACGCAGCTTTCTTCACATTGGCTCTAGCTATTGGTGATGTTTGAGCATTGACTAAGACGAAGCGTTTTCGTTCACTTGCAACGCCCGTTTGGGGCCGCTGCCGATCTTGGTCGCGGCGACATTTTAGGGTATGAGGAAGCCGCCGGCCCGCTGGGGTCCGGCGGCTTCTTTTCTTTAAGGGGCCTTTCAAGAGTAGCGCGGCAGTCTCATGTTCTCGGCCTCTTCCGCCCATGCCCGAATCCATTGAAGATAATCGGCGCGAACGACGAAATTCATTGTTTACCAGGATGGCGCGTGGTCTCTTTTTTGGAAAAGCGCGGGAGAAACGTTGATTGAACCCGGAGCCGAGCCATGGTTCACGGATTTCAGGTTCCGACGCGGCAAGAGCCGCCTTGGCGGCCACCGGCTCGTCCCCCATCACTGGGCCATGACTTCCTGATCGGGTCTCGCCGGGGACGGGAATGGCGGTTAACCCCTTGACCCAGGCGCCGCCTGAGCCAATCTAAAAATGCAGGTCGTGAGTTTTCCTTCAACGGGGCTGGTCGCCAAGTTGTTAGAGATAGGACAGCGCGTCGGGGGGGAGAACTCATAATGATTCGCGGATTTTTATTGTTCTTCGCGACCCTTGTATTTGCCGGCGCCATGGGCTTTGCGTTCGGCGTTTACGTGGGCCCGGCGGTTGACGCTAAACAATTCCGCGCGACGGTGGACGCTGGAGTCCATGCGATCTCTAGCTCCGCCGTTTCCGTGGTTGAAAAACTCAAAATCATGCCCGCGAAAGTTCCTCGGGCGATGGCGCCTACGGAAGGAGAGGCGCCTTCCAAGGAAGGCGGCTCGGACACATCAGTTCAGCCCGAAACCGNNCGCGGGTTCTGGCGGCTTGCCCGCAAGCGGCGCGACGCCGCCAGACCGCCGAGTCCAAGATGTCGCCGAACCGAGCAGTGCGGTGGCGGAGCCCCAGAGCGGCCATTCCACGCCCGCGATAAACGCGGAGGAAACCGTCGGCTCTGTCTCGCCAGCGCCACCAGCAAGCAGGAAAACCGACAAGCAAGCGCGGCCGCCCGGCAATAAACCCGTGGCGAAGTTAAAACCAAAGCCAAAGCCAAATTCGGAGCCAGAGCCGGCTCCCCAACCCGTCGAGCGACCGGCGAACAAGCCACCTCATCCCGAGGGGGAAGATAGTTGGCTGCCTTGGCTACGCTAAGCTCGCCACGGATTTCTTGATCGGGATTGTTTGTGGATTGGGGTAGCTCCATCCTCGGGCGGCGTGGGCCTGCGCGCGGTTGGAAAAGCCACATCGATGGCTCGATAAAGGCCCGCCGGCGCCATGTCTAATCCCACCGGCCGATGGTTAGAGAGCGGGCCGCCGCGCATTCAAATCGGTCCCCGTCACACCATTTGCGTCTTTCCACTTTTCAATCCTTCAGACTACTAATGCGTTCGAACGCGATGCGGGTAGGCGCGTGCGTCGAGCTAACGGAGGCGCAACGATGCAGCGATTGGAATTCACCTGCGAAGGCTGTGACTTGGCCAGATATGTCAAGCTCCCGCCAGGGGGCGAAACCGACGTGACGTTGGACGGTTGGGTCGCGCATCAAGTCGTCATGCAGGAGAATGGCGCCGCGATATTCGAGAACTCGGCGGACCTTTGTTCCGCCTGCGCGGAGAAAATGCGTCACGCCATCAACCCGGCGAACTGGCCACGCGCGGACTCCAGGGTGAGGCCGCCCCCGAAGAAATCATAGGCTGAATGGCCGGGAATTTCCGGTGCGGACAGTGATGGTGGATCATGCAAATCGGGCGGGAAGGGTCTCGAAGACCTCTTAGGGCCCAAGCGCCATTGTTTTTTCTAAAATTGAAGCCTTACTGACATTTCCTGTTTTGAAGAAGCGTTCTCAAAAGAAAAAGACCACCAGCGGATAGAGGCGTTGGCGGTCTTTAGTTCGTTGGCAGGCACACCTGCGGCTTTCCAGGCGCCATCCGGAGAATGTTTATCCATTGGCGCCGAGACATACACCGGTCGATCACTCGCAAAGCTAGGTGATCAGAGGCGTGTCAACGTTACAGCGCAGATGACGATCATAGCCAGCATGCAGATAGGGATAAGAAAACCAATCATTGTTTCCTCGTATCAGTTACGCTTTTCTTCGTATCGCTTAGGACTTTGACATACTTTTTTGACAGCTTCGTGGCAGAGGCAGCTTCAGCGAAGTGATTACGTTTGTCGAACTCTGGACCAAAGTCGTCGACGCATGGCGCCTGGGCTCATGCGGAGCGCGCTTACGGTCAAGCAACGAATTTAGCTTCACGTCGAACGACCGCTCGCCGGAGGAATATGAAGATTAACGGCGCGACCCCGTCGCCGGGGCGCGCTCGTGCCGCGTCTCTCGCGGCGCCGTCGGATTTTTGACGATCTCGATTCCGGCAACTGACGAGAAGCGCTGAATTTTGCATTTTCTGTCATTTTTTCCTTTTGAAGGAAAGAACGCATAAATTTCGTGAATTGTGAGGTGGTTCCATAAGATGTACTTCGTTGCTTGAGAGCATGAATAATTCCCAGGAAAGACGAAAGGTGTTCCCATGGCCAATACGACGGAGCTCGAGACGCTCCTCATGCAGCGATCGCTGACCGACGCGCGGCTTCTGGAGGCGGCGGAGGCGGCGGAGGACTTCCGGATCCTGCCGGACGCGACGGTGATCAAGATCGGCGGGCAAAGCATCATCGACCGCGGTCGCGCGGCCCTGTACCCGCTCGTGGACGAGATCGTCGCAGTCCGCAAGGCCCACAAGCTGCTTATTGGGACCGGCGCGGGCACAAGGGCCCGGCACCTCTATTCGATCGCGGCGGGACTTAACCTGCCGGCGGGCGTGCTCTCGCAGCTTGGCGCCTCGGTCGCCAATCAGAACGCCGTGATGCTGGGGCAGCTTCTCGCGAAATACGGCATCTCCGCGGTCGATGGCGCCGGGCTCTCGGCGGTGCCGCTCTATCTCACCGAGGTGAACGCCGTCGTGTTCAGCGGCATGCCGCCCTACGGCCTCTGGATGCGTCCCGCCCCCGATGGCGTCATCCCGCCCTACCGCACCGACGCTGGGTGCTTCCTCCTCGCCGAGCAGTTCGGCTGCAAGGCGATGATCTTCGTGAAGGACGAAGACGGACTCTACACCGCGAACCCGAAAACCTCGAAGAGCGCCACATTCATCCCGAAGATCTCGGTCGACGAGATGAAGGCGCGGGGGCTGCACGACTCGATCCTCGAGTTCCCGATGCTCGACCTGCTCAAGGCGGCGCGCCACATCCGCCAGGTGCAGGTCGTGAACGGCCTCGTCCCCGGCAATTTGACCCGCGCGCTCGCCGGCGAGCACGTCGGCACCATCATCACCGCGAGCTAGGAAACGACTGTCATGATCGACCACACCAACAACATCAAACACGTCGCTTCGCCGCTCGCGCGCCAGACCCTCCTCGACGGCGAACTCACCCGTCCCGTCGCCGGCCGTCGCCCGGTCCGGATCCTCCCCTGGCTTCAGGTCGTGAAAATCGGCGGCCGCTCCATCATGGATCGCGGCGCGGAAGCGATCCTTCCAGTCGTGGACGAGCTCCGCAAGCTCCTGCCCGAGCATCGTTTGCTGATACTGACGGGCGCCGGCATCCGCGCCCGCCACCTCTATGGCGTCGGCCTCGACCTCGGCCTGCCCGTTGGGTCGCTCGCCCCGCTCGCCGCGAGCGAGGCCGGCCAGAATGGCCACATCCTCGCGTCGCTGCTCGCGCCGGAGGGCGTCTCCTACGTCGAGCATCCGACCGTCGCCAACCAGCTCGCGATCCACCTCACCTCGGCCCGCGCGGTCGTGGGCAGCGCCTTTCCGCCGTATCATCACCACGAGTTTCCGACTTCGCGCATCCCGACTCAGCGGGCTGACACGGGCGCGTTTTTGCTCGCCGACGCGCTCGGAGCGGCCGGCCTCACGATCGTGGAGGACGTGGATGGGGTGTATGACGCCGACCCCAACGGCCCCGGTGGGGAGCAGGCGAAGTTGCTCCGCGAGACGAGCGCCGCCGATCTCGCGAAGCACGAAGGCTCGCTGCCGTTCGACCGCGCGCTGCTCGAAGTCATGGCGACCGCGCGCCATCTCGAGCACGTGCAGGTCGTGAACGGGCTCGCGCCGGGTCGGATCACTGCCGCGCTGCGTGGCGAGCACGTCGGGACGATCATTCATACCGGCGCGCGCCCGGCCTGAGCGCACACCCGCCGGCCGCGCCGATCAGGCCCCTCCGCGGGGGTGTGTCGGCGCGGCGGCGCCGATCCCGGTCGCCCGGGGAGCGATGGGCGATTGTCCCTGGAGACGATCTCGTGCATCGCGCGCGCTGGCGGCCCCTGGCGCGATCTGCCCCCGCTATTGTCTTCTTCTTGCAAAGCGCTAGCTTTAGTTTTGGATCCGCGTCGATAAGGGTGCGGTCGCGGCTGACCCATTTTTTATGACCGGCGCCGATTTGAGAAGGCGAGGACACGATGAAAATCAAAGCAGCCCACTTTGCGGTGGCCTTGATGGCCGCCATGTTAGCGCTACCCGTGTCTCGAGCAACTGCTATGCCGAGGCTTGATCCCGATATCGTGAAGACCGAGACATCCAACCATATTGAAAAGGCTTGGTGGCGCTATTACTATCGCCCCCATTATTATCATAGATGGCATCGTTACTACTACCACCCCCGCTATCATTACTATCATCGCTATCACTACTACCATCATTATCACTACTACCATCGCTGGCATCATTATCGTCGCTGGCATCATTGGCATCGCCGCTATTGGTGGTGACGCCAGCGCGCGCCGAGCGGATAACGGCGACGCTAAGCGTCGGCCACTGGGAGTTTCGGGCCTCGCGCTCATATGCCGCGTGCGGCGAGGCAAGTGACGTTCGTCGAGTTTCAAAGATAAACAAGGAGTTGGACATGCGCGCTACATTCAGAACGGGTGTCACGGCCGCCCTGTGCGCCGTTGCGGCGGCGGCGACTTTCGCGGGCGACGCGTCGGCGGGGCCAATCGGCATCGCGAGTTCGCCGGTTATCAAGGCGCCATCGGCCACGGAGCAAATCTACTATCGCCGTTATGGCGGCCGGTATTATCGCCGCGGATACGCTTACGGGCCTCGATACTATTACGGCCGCCCGGCTTACGGCTATGGCTATGGGTATGGGTATCCCTATGCTTATCCCGTTGTGCCGGCGCCGTTGCCCGTGCCTTTTTTTGGATGGTGAATGGACAGCGGCGAGTTTTCGGCGTCCGGCGGCGGTGTTTGCCTGGCGACAGTCGCCGTCCAAAAAAGTAAGACGAATAATGGCCCGCCTGTTTAGCCGAGGCCGGGCCGATTGGCGCCGCCGCGTCACCCTGGGTCGTTGTTCGGCGCTGGAACAAGTTTCGCGGAAAGCTCTTGACCTTCGTGCGGGTCTCGAACCGGTTCGGGGTCTTGTCGCCTATTTCACCACCCCGATCGCCTGCGCGGCGCGTTCCGACTTAACTTGCCGCGCGGCGGTTCCGCCTCTATGTTGCCGGCCGACTTCAGCGCTCACGAGAGGCTCGCAATGAGGCGGAAATTCGCTGTTCTGGCTTTGCTGCTGACGGTCGGCGCGCAGCTATCGGGTTGCGACAAATGCGGCGGCTGGGAAGAAATCCGCTCGCCGATCCCGGTGAAGACTTGCGCTGGCGACGCCGCGCGCTGAAAACCTCTCCACGCATAACCCCTCACCCCGGCGAACTCGAAGCGGAGCAGCGATGACCGTTTTTTCTGGCGTGACGACCCGGGCTTCGCGCTTTCTGGAAATGAAACGGCGGGGAGAGAAAATCGTCGTCGTCACCGCCTATGACGCCCCGACGGCGCGGATCGAGGCGCGGGCTGGCGTCGACATCATCATGGTCGGCGACAGCGTGGGCGTTAACGTGCTCGGCTATGCCCATGAGCGCGAGGTGACGCTGGCCGATATGGCCCACCATATCGCCGCCGCGCGGCGCGGCGCGCCAGATATCTATCTGATCGGCGATCTTCCCTTCGCGACCTATGAGAACAGGCCGCAAGCGCTGGCGAGCGCGAGGGTGTTGCGCGACGCCGGCGCCGATTGCGTCAAATTCGAAGGGGCGCGGCCCGAGCTTGTCGCGGCGCTAAAGGACGCGGGCTTCGACGTCTGTTGTCATCTCGGGCTCGAATCTCAGCACCAACTCCAAAAGGGTCGCCGCGGAAAGACCGCGCAAGCGGCGCGCGAACTGCTCCATGACGCGATGGCGCTCGACGCCGCCGGCCAGGATTTCATCGTGCTGGAACTGATTCCCGTCGAACTCGCCGAACGCATCGCGCAAGCTTCACGCGCGCCGACGATTGGCATCGGCGCCGGCGCCGGCGCTGACGGGCAGGTGCTGGTCGTCCACGATCTCGCGGGGGTCACGGAGCGCGAGTTCAAGCACAATCGGCGTTACGGCGCCGTTGGGGAGACGCTGCGCGCCGCGGTCGCCGCCTATGCCGAGGATGTGCGCGCGGGGCGGTTTCCCGCGGCCGAGCATGGCTTTCACATGGCGCCGGAGGAGCGTGCCGCGTTCGAGCGCGAAAGTGGGGCATGAGCGCCGCGCCCATTGGTCTGCTGCTCGTCAATCTCGGCACGCCCGACGCGGCCGACGTCCCATCGGTGCGGCGATTCCTCGCGCAGTTTCTGTCCGACCCGCGCGTTGTCGAAATCCCGCGGTTCCTGTGGCTGCCGCTGCTGCATGGCGTCATTCTCAACACCCGCCCGGCCAAATCGGCCAAGGCCTATGCGCGAATCTGGAATAACGAGACGGGCGAAGGCCCGCTCAGGACGATCACGAGGATGCAGGCCGAAAAGCTCGGCGTTCTCGCTCAAGGTGGCGCGCTGGGTTCGGTGCCCATAATAGTCGATTACGCGATGCGCTATGGCGCGCCGGCGCTTTCGGCCGGAATCGAGGCGCTTTGCGCCAAGGGTTGCGAGCGCGTTCTCGTGCTGCCGCTTTATCCGCAATACGCCGCATCGACCACGGCCACCGCCTTCGACGAAATCGCGCGCGTGCTGGGCAAGATGCGGCGCCAGCCGACGCTGCGCTTCGCTCCGCCCTATTTCGATGACGCCGCCTATATCGAGGCGCTGGCGCAGGGGATGCGCGAGGGGCTGGCGGCGCTGGATTTTCAACCGGAGGTTATCGTCGCCTCTTTCCATGGCCTGCCGCAATTCCAGATCGACAAGGGCGATCCCTACAGAACCCATTGTGAAACCACGTGGCGGCTGCTGCGCGAAGCGATGGGGCTAGACGAGCGGCAATTGCGTTTGTCGTTCCAGTCGCGGTTCGGGCGCGCGAAATGGCTTGAGCCCTATACCGCCGACACAGTGGCCGAACTCGCCAAGTCCGGCGTCAAGCGCCTCGCCCTGATCGCGCCGGGCTTCTCGGCCGACTGTCTGGAGACCATGGAGGAATTGGGCGTCGACATCCGCGATCTGTTTTTGGAGGCCGGCGGCGAGAAATTCGCGCGCATTCCCTGTCTCAACGATGGAGAGGCGGGGATGCGGCTGCTTGCGACGCTGGCGCGCCGCGAACTGGCGGGATGGGCGTAAAGGAAATTCGCCGCCAATATTTTCGTAAGGAATGCGCCGCGGATTTCCGCCGTCCCTGATTCGGACCGGCTTTGTCCTCTCGCCGCGCCATATTTCCCGTCGCGGGACGAATGTTCGCGCACTGCGTTAACGAACTGGCGACAACTTCGCCAAGCCGGCCGCTTCCCTTTGTGCGCTCGCGACGATCGCAAAACGCTCTCAAACACCCCGAAAATCGTCCAGAGAATGACATGGGCGCTGGCTCAACACCGTGGCGCGCGGTGGTTTGGGAGTCGTGGGATTAGCTACTGCCTTTAGTTGTTATTTTAAATTATTGCAATCTATACGTGTTTTGTTAATATTCCGTTAGTGGCCGCGACGCTGGCGGCGCTACCGTGGAGCCAGAAATGACGATCTTCGCGAATGAACGAGACAGTGGAAACATGTCGGTGGAAACAAGCGAGCCTGATAGGGAACGGCAAGCGGAGGAGAGGCCTATCCCTGGCTACGCGGACTTCAAATGCAAAAGCGCTTCGCTGGAACTCAACCGGCTTGAAGGCGGCGACGTGCTGGTCGTCAGCAAACTACATCCGGGTTTCGACGACGAATGCGTCGACGATCTGACGAGGCTTTTATCAGCCATATCTTTGGGTCGGACCGCGCGTCCCAAATATCTGGTGTTCGATTTCGCGCATCGACGCGGGGGCGAAGCGAGCGGCTCGGTGGGATTCCGGAATCTGGTCGTCGCGAACTCGGAGCTTATCCTCGAGGCTCCAGTTATCACCGTCGCCTGGGTCCGCTCCTTCATGGCGGGCGCCGATTTCGAATTCGCGTGTCATTGCGCGATGATGGTGGTCGAAAGGGGCGCCCTTTTCTCGTTCGATGGAGACCCCGACAGATTGTTCGGGCTCTATGCGTCGCTGGCGCGTAAAATTGGTTTGGTCAAAACTCAAGGGCTAATGGAGACTGGCGCCGTGCTCGGAGCAGAGGACATGCGCAATCTCATGCTTGCCAAGGATGTTATCGAGCCGAGGCGCGGGCTCGCGGCAATGGGCGATTACATGCGTCAATGCGGCCGGCGTTACAACGCGGCTTACGCCATTTTTCGCGCGCAGAGGTCGGTAATGAACACGATCGGCTTTTCCGCGGAAGGGCGGACCCGAGTTTGAAGCGATCGCGGAACGCCTCCTTCAGGCGACGCTAGTGTTTTTGAAGGAATTCTCGGACGAGTTCAACAAGGGCGTTAGTTCCTCGAGCGGCCTTGGCCGACTGAAAAGATATCCTTGTATCAAGAACACATTCTCTTTCACCAGGAGCGCGAGCTGCTCGTGCGTCTCGACGCCTTCCGCGACCAGTTCAATGTCGAGGTCGCGCGACAAATGCGCGATGGCGCGCACGATCGCCAGCGTCTTGGGAGAGCCGACCAATTGAATCGTGAAGGAGCGATCGATCTTTATCTTGTTTATGGGAAACCGGTTCAAATAGCCGAGACTGCTGTATCCCGTCCCGAAATCATCGAGCGACAGACGCAATCCCATCGCCCGGATTTGGGCGATTTTCAGTGACACCTCCGACGTGTCCTGCATCAAAGTCGATTCAGTGATTTCCAGTTCGAGACGCGCCGGATCTAGCCCCGAATCCGCGAGGGCGGCCGTGATCATGGATATGAGGTTCGGCGCCTGAAATTGGCGCGGCGCCAGGTTCACCGCGACTCGCACATGGGACGGCCACGACATGGCGTCGTGGCAAGCCTGACGCAGGACCCATTCTCCAATCTCGATGATCAACCCCGTTTCCTCGGCCAGGGGGATGAAGTGCGCCGGGGAAACCATGCCCCTCTCGGGATGCCGCCAGCGAACGAGAGCCTCGCAGCAACTCGCTCCACCCCGCCTGGTGTCGATGATTGGTTGATAGTGGATAGTGAATTCCTGGGCGCTCAGCGCCCTGCGCAAATCGGCCTCCATCCGATGCTTTTGCACCAGATCGTCCCGAAATTTCAATTCGAACCAAACGGCTTCGCCCCGTCCATTCGACTTTGCCCGGTACATCGCGAGATCGCCGCACTTTAGCAATTCTTCCGGCGTCACAGCGTCGCGCGGCGCGACGGCGACCCCGATGCTGGCGCCAATGGTGATCGCATGGCCATCGACGACATACGGCCGTCTGATGGAAGAGATGATGCGCTTGGCGATCATGTCGAGGTCCGCGTCGACCAATTTCTTGCTCGGCTGAAACAAAACGCAGAATTCGTCGCCGCCGAAACGTGAGACCATGTCCGTTTCGCGCACGCTCTCGCGCAATCGCTTCGCGACCTTGCACAGAAGTTGGTCGCCGATCGAATGACCAAGCGTGTCGTTGACTTCCTTGAACAGATCGAGATCGATGACCAGAATCGCGAGCGTTTCGTCGCGCTTGTCGATCCGATCGAGGTCGCGCGTCAATCTCTTTTGAAATTGTAGCCGATTCGAAAGGCCCGTCAGGGCGTCATAGTGAGCGATGCGTTCAATTTCCTTGGCCGCCTTTCGCTTCTCGGTCACGTCCTCGATGACGGTGACGAAGCCGCCTTCGCCGGCGGGCTCGCAATGAAAGTCAAATAGACGATCATTGAATTGCTGGGAGAAGACGCTTGCGAAAGGCAGCGCCACGCGCGCGGACCATTGGTCCCCGAACGCCTTGCTCTCGCCCTCGGACATATGGGAGCGCTTACCGATCGTCCAAGCAAGAACCTGAAGGCTGATGGGCGCCGTGACGCCGGCAATTGAGAAAAATTCGATCATGCGGTGGTTCATCACCGTGATGATTGAGCCGCCATCACCCATGCACAGCCCTTGCGCCATGCTGTTGAGAGCCGCCTTGAAGCGATTTCGCTGAATTTTCGCGTCACGTGCGTTCGTCAAGGCGGTCACGAGATTCCTGTTGAGGAATCGGGTCGTCGACCTAATCGAAATCACTTCGAGAACGAGAATGAATGTTAGCCAGTGGTGCCTATGATCGGCGTCGATCGCCGTGACGAAGGCGAGCGGCCCGCAAAGACCGATCAATTGCGCCAGAACGATATTGGGACTGCCCGCGTTGCGCCCCGACAACGCGCCCACTCCCGCCATCATCGTGACAAAGCTGATCGTGAATGCAATGTCGATGTGATCGCGAACGAACAGAATCGCGACCGTGAGGCCAAGGGTCGTCACGAATGATATGCCGCCGACCGCGTAATAGATCTCCCACTTCGTGGCCTCGTTTCGACGCCGAACGAGCGGCGTTTTTGAATGCCCGAACCAAACCAGAACGCGATAGATCGCCAGAAGCGACATGATTATCGTGAGCCCAATATATATGGGCTCGCTTGTCATTAGCCACGCGCTCGCGGGCGCCGCCACGCCGCCGATCAGGGCAGCGGCGAAGGATCCAAACGAGTTGAATAGCGACTCCACGAGATCGCCGTGCACCTCTTTTTGAACGTCGTGTTCTAATTGCGGAGAGGCGTCGAATTTAGACATGCATCAATCGTTCGTGACTGTCTCGAGACTTCCAACCGCCTGCTCCGTGCTTGCGTCGTTGCGGGCGGCCTTGAGTCGCGCTCGCGAAAGCCGTCTTTGGGCCGCGACGAGTCGATCCATGTGACGCAGATCGTGATCGGCAAGGGCCTTGACGCATTCGACCCACAAATCGACTATGTAATGAAGCTCTTCGCGCGGCATCGCGAAACATCGTCGACGCGCCTCCGCGAGGGCGCGGCGCTTCCGCCAGCGATCCTCGCCGCCTTCCCGCATCCAGGCCGTCGCCGTTTCATGCGCCCGGCCCTCGGGCGTCAAGACGTCGACAACGCCAAGATCGAACATTTCCTGGCCGGAATAGATCGAGCCGCTGGAAATAATCCGCTCCGCCAAGGCTTGCCCCGCTCGACGCGTGAGCAGGGAAACCGCGCCCATTCCGGGAAAAGTGTTGAAGCCGATTTCAGGCAGACCGAGTTTGGCGTCGCGCTCGACGACAAGGAAGTCGGTCACGAGGGCGCCTTCGAAGCCTCCGCCCAGGCACTGACCGTTCACGGCCGAAAGCGTCACGATCGGCAAGTCAAATCCCACGTCCAGACTATGCATGATGTCGACGCAAATATTCGCGTGGGCGCGCAGCATCTCGTGCTCGCCGTTTCTGACAGCCACGGCGAAAGCCGCGAGATCGCCTCCGAGACTAAAGATCCCCGGTCGCTTCGATCCGATCGCGAAGTAGCGAATCGGCCAGCGCGCGCCACATTCCGACGCGCGCATGCCACGCAATGATTCGCGAAGCTTCACGACCTCGATAAACATCTCCAAGGGAAAATGCTGAGGCGCCGCCGCTTTGTAATTCATCCACACGGCCTGGGCTTCTGGGTCATATTCCACGTCCAGGAAAGCGAAGTCCCAATATGGAAATTCGTCCGGCTCCTTGGAAATTGTCGTCGTGCCAATATTCATCGCGATAGCCCAGCTATTGTCGGTCTCCTAAGTCGGCGGAGCCGACCGGAGTGACGCGTAGAGTGTTTTGGCGGCATGTTTTAGAAATCTATTTTGATCGCGGTCTTCCTTTGACGCCCGGCGCAACCCTGGCGCGGGTGATTGTGAGGCGGGCGTCAATTGAGCGAGCGCCAAGCCGGGAAATGTCGGATCAGCCTGGTCCGCCACGCGCGCTTCGATCAATTTGGACCTGTAAACTTGCGCGTGCCTTACGTCGACGGCGTCATTTTTTCGCGCCCGCGGCGACGAATCACCGCCGTCAGGAGCCAGAGCGGCGCGTCTGGCTTTACCGCGCTTCTCGCGCCGGCAATTCCAACGGGGGCGAGTTCTGAACGTGTGATTAAATGTGCGCTCCGTCGCCTCGGCGGCCTCTTCTTCGCCATGTGCTCGCCGTCGATTCAGCGGTCGGAGCCGCGCCGGTTATATGGACTCCTCAATCCTCGAAAATCCGCGCGCGCGACCATGACAGCGCCTACGACGGGCTATTCCCGCGCGTCGCCGGTTACTCGCCGACGGGGCATGCGGCGATGGCGGCGTTGGGGGCTTCGACGAGATTTTCGCTGACGATTTTTTGCGCGCGCATATCGGCTTCGGCGATTTCATTGGCGAAAATTTCGGTTTTGTCGGCCTTGGGATCCATGCGGGTGATCGAGGCGTTGGGCGATTGATCGACATTATGCACGTCGATGGAGATGACGGCGGAAAGCCCTGGCCGTAACGGCTGTTTTTCGAGTTCGTCGGGGCGTAGCGAGATATACACGGGAATGCGCTGGACGATATGGATGAAGTTGCCGGTCGCATTGTCGGGGGCGAGCAGGGCGAAGACGCTGCCCGAGCCCGGGATGATGCCCTCGACCGTGCCGTGAAACAACGCGCTATTGCCGTAAAGATCGACCGTAATATTCACCGGCTGTCCCGGCCGCACGCGCTCCATGCTGTTCTCCCAAAGATTCGCCTCGATCCACAGGTAATCGAGCGGAACGATCTGCATGAGCAGGTCGCCGGGCCGCGCGCGGTCGCCGACCTGCGCCTTGCGCTTGGCTATATAGCCGGAAACCGGCGCCTTGATGCGCTGGCGCGCGAATTCGATGTAATTCTCGGCGAATCTGGCCTTGGCCGCCTCGATCTCGGGAGTCTTGGTGAGGGTCAGCCCGCCGAGCCGCGCCTCGAAGGACTGAAAATCCGCCCGGCTTTCGTGCAGCTCGGCGTCCAGCGAAGCGAGTTGGTCCACGGCGTTCTGCAGAACCTGTTGCGAGACGGCGCCGCTCGGCAGCGCCTGGCGATAGCGCATGACGTCATGGCGGGTCTTATCGCGCAGCGCGATCTGCGAGGCGATCTTCTGGCAGGCTTGGCGCCGCGCGGCGAATTGCCCGCCGACCAGGCGCACGGCGCGCGCCAACTCGGCCGCGGATTGATCGAGCGCCGCCTTGGCGCGCTGTTCGTCGAGCCGCACCAGCAGATCGCCGGCTTTCACCTTGTTGGTTTCCTCGACCAGAACATCCGCGACGACGCCCGTCGCGTCGGCTTGCACCGGAATGATGTTGCCGACGACGAAGGCGTTGTCGGTGGTGACCCAAAATCGATCATGGGTCTGCCATCTGATCAGGAAATACAAACCCGCCGCCAGCGCCGTCAGCGCGACGAGCGAGAGGAAAATCAGGCGGCGGGAACGGAGCGTCTTGCGATCAAGGGGCATTGGCTGTCCAAAGCGTCTGGGTGTTCTTAAGTTTCGTTGTAATCTTCGTCGGCGCGCGCCTATCCGCCGCCGAGCGCCTCGATCGCGTCGACGAGCGGCGTCAGCCGATCCTTTTCCGGCTCCGGCCGCGGCGCGAACGCTTCTGGACCCTCCAGGTAGCCGCCGCCCAAGGCCTGGATCAGATCCACATGCGACGACAGGTAGTCGGCGTCGAGCGCGTCGAGCACGTAAGCCTGTTCGAGGACGGCGTGAGCCTGCGCCAGGATTTCGCGCTTGTCCTTCAATCCACTGCGCCAGCGCGAGCGCGCGAGTTCCAGTTCGGCGCGCGCGGCGGCGTTCAAGCGGCGCTGCGCCTCCGTCTCGGAGCGCGTCTCCTTCAGGCTGGCCAGGCTGTCGGCGACCTGCTGCGCCGCCCTGAGCAGCGTTTCATTGTAGCCGTCGACCGCCTCGTCATATTCCGAGCGGCGGCCCTCCAGCCTGCCGCGCAAACTGCCGCCCTGGAACAGCGGCAGATGGATGTTGGGCGTGACGGCGTAGCCGATCGCCGAGGTTCGGAACAGGTACTTGCCGAGATCGTCGATCGCCGTCGACGTCCTCGAGGCCTCCAGTCCTCCGACGATCGTGAGATCGACGGACGGCATGAACTCCGCCTTGGCGGCGTGAATCCGCTCCGCGGCCGCCTCGGCGCGATGCATGGCGGCGGCGACGTCCGGACGGTGGGCGAGAAGCTCCACGGGAAGATGCCGCGGCAAGGCGGGAGCCGCCGGCGGGCTCATCGCCTTCGCGCCGACAATGCCGCGTCCGGCGTCCGGGCCCTGGCCCATCAGGCGCGCGAGCAAATTCTGCTGGAAGTCGAGTTGCGCCGCGACGCCGGCTTCGCGTTTGACGGCGGCCTCCAGTTCGGCGCTCGCCGCGGTCACGCCGTCGGCGGTGTCGATCCCGGTTCTGAACCGCGTTTGCGCGAGCGCGAGCAGGTCTTTGCGCAGTTTGACCATCTCGCTCGCGGTTTCCGCCTGCCGAGCCAGCGCGCGGATGCGAAAATAGACGCGCGCGACGGCGGTGGTCAGCAGCAGCCGCGCTTCCATGGTCTCCGCCGCTTGCGCCGCGGCCTCGCCGAGCGCGGCGTTGAGGGTCGCCCGGTTCTTGCCCCAGAAGTCGAATTCGTAATGAAGCGACAGCGGGTTGATGTAGGCCATGGTCTTTTCGAGGCCGGCCAGGGCGGGATTATAGGAGGCGACGACGCCATGATTGGGAATGCGCGACTGGCGCATGCCCATATCCGCGTTGAGGAAAGGCGACAGCCGCGCCCCTTCGATCTCCGAGAAAGCCTCGGCGTCGCGCAATGCGTCCATGGCCTTTCTCAGGCTTTGATTTTCAGCCAGCGCCGTCTCGACGATGCGGTCGAGTTCGGGACTGCGGAAGCGGCGCCACCACTCGCCGCTGGGCCAGCTCGCCTCGGTTTGCGAAGCGACCGGCGCGCCCGATTGCGCCAGCGTACGGCCCATGGCCGGCGGCTCCAGAAATTGCGCGCGCTCGCCGTTCGGCGACGTTTCCGCGCAGCCGCCGAGAAACAAAAGAAGCCCGGCCGCGGGCGCGATGGATAGGCGCCGGCTTGTCATGGCTGTTCCATCAGCTCCTCGGCCGTGAGTTGCTTCAACTCTTGCGCGGCGGTCAGACGCAAGGGGTGGGTGGCGCGGGCAAGCCAAACGACGACGGAGAGTCCGGCGAACACGACGGCGCCGAGTAGAAAGGCGTCGTTCAAGGCCAGCAGCCCCGCCTGCTGTCGCAGAAAGCGCCCGACTTGGCTACTGGCCATGGCTTGGGTGAAGCCCGAAGCTTGAAGCCTGTCGGACAGTTGGGTCATTTGATCGAGTTCGGCGAAGCGTCTCCCGTCAAACTGATCCGAAAGAGCGAGCACGTGTTGCGGCGTGCGCCGAAACAGAACCACGCCTTGCAGCGCGATGCCAAAGCCGCCGGCGACCGTCCGCAACAGCGCGAACTCCTCGGCCGCGCGGATGAGCTGCGCGCCCTGCAGACCAAACATCGCGAGATTCGCCAGCGGCGTAAAGAACATGGCGAGCGAGAAGCCGAAAAAGGTCATCGGCCAGGCGATCTGATCGAAGGAGGCGGCTTTGTCGAACATGCCGAGCCAGGTCAGAGTCGCGGCGAAGCCAATAAAGTTCATGCAACAGATCAGGCGAACGTCGATCTGCTTGCACAACTCGTGCACGATCGCGGCGGACGGCGCGGACAACAGCAGCATCCACAGGTAGACGCCGCCGGCGAGGGAGGAGCTGTAGCCGAGAAGTACTTGCATTTGCACGATGAACAACGACAATAATCCCTGAATGACCAGGAACCCCACCACCGAGCAGACCGTCGCGACCGCGTAATTGCGGTGAGTGAAGAGGCGGACGTCAATCGCCGGATGTCGTTCGCCAAGCTCCCAGATGACGAAGCAGGGCAGCGCCAGGACGACCACGACGAGGGCTCCGAGCACAATGGGAGAGTGGAGCCAGTCGAAGTCATTGCCCATGTTGAAAATCGTCTGCGAACCAAGAAACACCACCGCGAGCAGGAAAAAGCCGACAAAGTCGAAGCGATGAAAACGCGGGCGAATCTCGCGGCCGTACAGCAGGGACCCCGCGACGCCGGCGGCCAGGAGTGCGACCGGGATGTTCGAGTAGAACAAATAGCGCCAGCCGAAATGTTCGGCCCACCAACCGCCGATGAAAATCCCGACCATGAACGGCATCATGCCGAGCATGCCCCAAATTCCGACGCCGAACGTCCGCAGCTTTTCGGGATACTCGTTCAGCAGCACGGTTTGGCCGATTGGGAGAATGACGCCGCCCGCGAGGCCAAGCAGAATGCGCGCGGCCACGAAAAAGTAGATCGTTTCGCTCATCGCGCAAATGAACGAGAGAACCGCGTAGAGCAGATAGGCCACGACGAGAGCGCGGTGACGGCCGAATCTGCCCGCGACCCAACGCGCGAGGGGAAAGCCCAGCGCGAGGCCGACCATGTGGTCCGTCGTCGCCCAAGTGCCGAAGCTCGGCGTCACGCCCTGCAGATTGGCGGCCGCGTAGGGCGCGACAATCGTATAGCCGGGCACATTGGACAGCACGACGACGTTGCCGAGCCCGAGCACGATGTTGAGCAGCAGGAAACGCCATCCGCTCACGGGTTGGGAGTCGCCGCGCGGCATGGCTAGACCGCGCCCAACGCCGTCGCCCGGTTAGCGACGACCTGACGGTCGCGATGGGCGAGCCTCGCTTTTACGACCATGGATCGAGCGTTTTCCACGCGGATTCCTCCCCTGCTTACAACAGTAGGAGTCATCAGCCTCGCGCTAAACCATTGAGGCGGTTGTACGGCGAACTCCATCGCCGGGGCCAAGGTTAAACGTCAGCGGGCTGGTCGTGTCAACAAGCCCGTGATTTTTCCCACAAACTATTGTGGCGGGCGGGAAAGGAAACCCGGACCAAACCGTCGGATTTCCTCGAGCCTTCCGTCGCGCGGCCTAGCCTAGTCTAAGGAGCGGGGAAAGCGTTCGGAGGTAAAATCGGCAGCATGACCTCCGGTTGGCGGCCTGTCAGCGATTTGAGGAACGCCACGATCTTGTCGATCTCGCCGTCACTCAGCTTTTGCCCGAGCTGAGACGCGCCCATGATCGCGACCGCCTTTCTCGGATCCATTGTTTGCCCCGCATGAAAATAGGGCGCGGTCAATTCGACGTTCCGTAGGCTCGGAACCTTGAAGACGTATTTGTCGGCGACATTCTTCGTGACCGCGAAGCGGCCCCAATCGTCCGATGGCAGCAATTCGGGACCCGGCGATTGCGCCACTCCAAAGCGCGCGAAGGCTCCGCCGCCAATATTGACCCCGTTGTGGCAGTTTGAGCATCCCTTATCGATGAAGATTTTCAGGCCGGCCTTCTGGTCCTGCGAGAGCGCGTTGTCGTCGCCGTTCAGCCAAAGATCGAAGGGAGCGCCCGGCGTTATCAAGGTCGCTTCGAAAACAGCGATGGCCTTTCCGATATTGTCGTAGACGATCGGATCGGATTCGGCCGGAAACGCCTTTTTAAACGCTTCGACATAGCTGGGAATGCTCTTGAGCCGCTCGACGATATGCTGCTTGGTGAGATTATTGGCCGCGGAATCGCCGATGATCGGTCCGCCTCTCGTCTTCAGCATGGCGGCGGGGTTGGCCATCACGCCGAGCACGACCTGCTCCTTGAGATCGGCGGCGCGGCCGTCCCAAAACTGCGACTTATTGAAGACGGCGTTCAAAACCGTCAACACATTGCGGCCGGCCAGCTCGCCGCTGTGACCCTTCGAGGTGGCGGGGCCGCCGACCCCGCCCATGCCGATGTTGTGACAGGCGGCGCAGCTGATGTCGCTGTTCTCCGAGAGTCGTGATTCAAAATACAGCATTCTGCCGAGCGCCAGCTTCTCTGGCGTCGCCGGGTCTCCGGGCAGGGCGGGCACGGCGCTGGGTATGGGCTCGAACAGCCCCTGCGCCTGCTCACGCAAGGGATCCGCCGAGAGAGAGGAACCAGTCGCGAGGAGTAAGAGCAATGACGCAATTGTCGAGATTCGCATGTTCATAGGCTGCCTCTATCCGCTATTTTCTTAAAATAGCACGTTTTACGCCTCGCGCGACCACGCGGACCACGCCCCGGGCTCGGCGGTTTCTAGTCGATTGCTGGTGGGCTGTGAACCTGGGTCCGTTTGGCGCGCCCGCGACCTCGCGCCATCAATCGACCGCCAGAATCACGTCGGTCGCGTTGAAACTGGCCACCGCCGGCATGCCCGGCCGAATTTCGAGATCCTCGGCGGTCTGGCGCGCGATCACCGACGTCATGGTTTTGCCTGAACCGATGTCGATAAGCACTTCGCTGTTGCGTTCGGCGTCAATTCGCCGCCTGACGACGCCCTTGAAGCTGTTGCGCTCAGCCTTGGCCTCCGCGCCCGGGAGAGAAAGCCGCACGAAGGAGGATTTGATCAGCGCCAGCGCCTTGCGTCCGGGAGCCAGTCCGAGTTCGTCGGCCGCCTCGTTGGTGACGATCGCGTGGATCACGCTCTCCGCCGTCACCTTTAGCGTCACCTCGACGTCGACCGGCCACCTGCGCACGGTCACCACTTCCGTCTGAAACATATTGCGGGTGGAAATCTTGATGCCAAGGCTCCAAAGCGCGAAATCGTCGTGGCCGGCGAAACCCTCCTGCGCGATCAGCGAGGAGATGCGCGACATGCGCGCCTCCAACCGGTGGAAAGTTTCGATGAGCTGGCGCCCTTCCTCGGTGACATGCGCCCCGCCGCCGCTGCGTCCTCCGGCCTTCGTGATAAAGGCGGGACTCGGCAGCAAGTTGTTGATCGCGTCCACGGCGTCCCAGGCCGTCTTATAACTAAAGCCGGCGGCCTTGGCCGCCTTGGTGATGCTGCCATGTTCGGCCACGGCTTCGAGAAGTTTGATCCGATCGCGCCCGACAAGCAGCCGCCCATCGCTGCGTAACGCCAAAAGCGCGTCGATTTTCTCGCCGGTCATCTGAGGGGTCTCCGCATCGCTTCCGATAAGTCTTAGCGCAATTTTAGGGGCGCGGCCGCCGCCATTTTGGCGGAATTGGCTCCCCTCCAGCCGGCCATTATACATGTTCGGCGCCGCGCGCGCAGGGGATGAGCCGATTCGTCGCGCGATGCGCCATTTCCCAAGATCGGCCGATCGGATTGCTCGCCGCCGCTGATCGATCAAACCGTATGGGCGGGCCAGCGCGCCCCGCGTTATGAATGCGTTAGGATCGGCCATATAGGGTTTCGCGCAAGCTTGGAGGCTCTGGTGCTCGCGTTTGAGATATGGAAAAACGGGAAGAAACTCGCGGTTGCGGGCTTGGAGCATAGCGGCGCCGTATCTTTCATGCTCACCTGGGTGGGCAAAGGCGCGGGAGCGTCCTCCAGAGCGATCGAGGGGGCGGAAATCGACGGCCTCGACCTGCGCGTTGGCGGCATTGATTCGTCGGAGTCCTCAGGCGACCAGAGCGTTGAATGGATCGAGGATACCGCTTTGCGGATCGGCGACGATATCCAGATCCGTCTGGTGGCGACCGATTCGGCGGATGCGCCGTTCCGGCGCGAGCCGACCAAATCCCTGCTCGCGGGGGAGACCGGCCATCGTTTCGCGCTCTGCGCGGAGTGCGGCGGCATGCGCTTGCATGAACCTGGCGGGCTGCCGATTGAGTGATAGGAAGGCTCGGCCGCGCGAGGCGCGGGGATCATCGGGATTTGTAAAGCCGCCCTGGCGGCGCTAGATGTCTGGAGCGACCGCCGACCGCGATAGCCGTTTCTTGGCGTCTCGCTTTGAAAGGCTGATCGCGCGGTTCCGGAGACATCCTTGCCACATTCAATAACACAAGCCATCGAGGCGATCGCGCGCGGCGAAATCGTCGTCGTGACGGACGACGACGACCGCGAGAACGAAGGCGATCTGGTCATCGCGGCCGCGCTCTGCACCCCCGAGAAAATGGCCTTCATCATCCGCCATTGCTGCGGCATCGTCTGCGCGCCGTTGACGCTGGAGGACGCGCGGCGTTTGCATCTCGCGCCCATGGTCGCGCAGAACGACGCGCCGCTCGGCACGGCCTTCACGGTTTCGGTGGACGCCCGCCATGGCCTCACCACCGGCATTTCAGCCGAACAGCGCTGCAACACGGTGCGCGCGCTGGCCAACGGCAATATGGGGGCCGCCGACTTCGCGCGGCCGGGCCATGTGTTTCCGCTAATCGCCAAGGAAGGCGGCGTGCTGATGCGCTCGGGCCACACCGAGGCGGCGGTCGATCTCTGCCGGCTCGCCGGCCTGCCGGCGGTCGGCGTCATCTGCGAACTCGCCAATGACGACGGCACGGTGATGGCGGGCGAGCAGATCACCCAATTCGCGCTCCAGCACAAGCTGACGGTGATTTCGGTCGCCGATCTCATCGCGCACCGCCAATCGCGCGAAAAGCTTGTCGAGCGCGTGGCGACCTTTCCGGTCGAAACTTCCGCCGGGGCGCTGACCGGCTACGCCTATGTCACGCCTTACGACAGCGTGCAGCATTTCGCTTTCGTGCTCGGTTCGATCGGCGATGGCCGCGACATGCCGGCGCGGCTGCATCGAGCCGATATCATTGGCGATGTGTTCGGCGGCGCCGAGACCATCAAGAAAACGCTGGCGCGCTTCGCTCGCGAGGGCAGGGGAGTGCTGGTCTATCTGCGCGACGGCGCCGCCGGCGTGCCCGCCAATGTGGTGCGGCCGCGCGAGGAAAACGCCGAAGAAAACCGCAGGCGGCAATGGTTCGACGTAGGCCTCGGGGCGCAGATCTTGAAGGATTTGGGCGTGTCCTCGATCCGCTTGCGCAGCACGACGCCCAAGCCGCGCGCCTATGTGGGACTATCGGGCTTCGGCATTGAGATCACGGCGGTCGAGCCGGTGGAATAGCCGTCCGGCCTGTCGTCGTTGACGAGACCGGCGCCGATCGCGAGCCAGACGAGATGCGCGTCGGTCCGCGCGCCCACCTTGGATTTGATCTGGTAGTGGTAGTTTTGAACGGTCTTGGTGCTGAGATTTAGCGCCTCCGCGATTTCCTCGCTGGTGCGGCCGGAAGCGACAAGTCTGAGGATTTCCGTCTCTCGCGGCCCCAGATCGTCGAGCGGGGAGCGCCCTTGCGCCAGATGCTCGGCGGCGATTTCGCGCGCGACGTCGTCGCTGAGCGCTCTCCCGCCCTTCGCGACGGCGCCGACCGCACGGACGAGTTCGGCGGCGCTGCTGCTCTTCGTGACATACCCCGAGGCGCCCGCCTCGAACGCCTTCAGAGCAAAGGCCGCGCCGCTGTGCATCGTGAAGACGAGGATGCGGGCGGCTTTGTCCCATTGCCTGATGTGTCTGACGGCCTCCAGCCCCCCGGCGCCGGGAAGCGAGAGATCCATGATGACGAGGTCGGGCGACACGTTGCGATAGGCTTGATAGGCCGAGGCGGCGTTATCCGCTTCGGCGACGACCCGGCAACCCGGCTGGCGCTCCAACAGGCTGCGGTATCCTTCCCGGACGATGGGATGATCGTCCACCAGCAGAATCGCGATTTCGTTCATGACGGCATGAACTGGCGGTCGAGCGTTGAAAGCGGCGCGAGGAGAGGAATGCGCGCGGCGACGCGGACCCCGCGCGCGGCCCGACCGATCGACAGACTGCCGCCAAACGCGGCGATTCTCTCTTGAACGCCGAGAATGCCATGTCCGGACGCGGCGCTGACTCGCATGGGATCGCCGCCGCCGTCGTCCTCGACGGTCAGCGCGAGCGCGCCGCCACGCGATGCCAGGCGCTCGACCCGCAAATAGACGGCGCTCGGTTTGCCGTGGCGCATCGCGTTGGTCAAGCATTCCTGCGCGATACGATAGACATTGGTTCCGATCGCGCTTGGCACGCCCGCGAGGTCGCCCCTAAGATCGAGGTGCACGAGAGCGCGCGGTTCGGCGCGCGCGTTCCAGCCCGCGACCAATTGAACGAGACAGGCCTCCAACCCGAGTTCATCGAGATCTTGCGAACGCAGTCGCGCGAGCGCTTCACGCAATGTCGTCATCATTCGGCTGGCGACGCGCGCGATGGCGCGCGCGTCCTCGGCGAGATCCGGGCGATCCGCGCTCGCGCCCGCTTCAATCGACGCCGCGAAAGCCATTGACGCGGTTAGACACTGGCCGAATTCGTCGTGCAAGTCGCGGGCGAGCGCGCGCCGTTCTTCTTCCTGCACCTCGAATAGACGTTTCGTCAGCGCCACGCGCTCCGCGGTCGTTTGCGCCAGCCGCTCCGCGAGATCGTTCACGGCGCGCGCGATGAGCCCAAATTCCCCCGTCGTCACGGGTGCGATCGGGCGGCGATAATGTCCGCTCTCGAGTCGGCGCAGGCCTTCGATAATGCTCCATGTGGGCGCGAGCGCGTGGGCGATCACGATGGCGGCGAGAACACAGATTCCGACCGCCATCGACGCCGCGACGCTTGCGATGACCGAGATTTGTCGCCAGGCCTGGCGCACGGCCGTCGCTGGGTTCGCGGTCGCGACAATCGCGCCGGTCTCCGGCTGCCGCACCGTCAGCGCGCGCACGACGGGCGTTCCCTCGCCGAAGGCGCGCTCGTAGGCGATTGAAAACCATTCCGGCGCCGGTGTTCCCACGCCTTCCACCTGACTGCATATGGTGCGCGGTTCTTCGGCTCCCGGCGCGAAGGCGATGCACACCCCGGGGGATATCAGCTTCAAGGTCGCTATCGTCTCCCAATTGGGGATCGGCAAAATTTTGTCCCGGCGCATGCTCTGACGCCACAGGATCTCCCGCCAGAACAAATTCTCGAGTTCATGCGCTACGCGGTCGGCCGATGCCGCGGTTTGCGCCGCCACGTCGCGGTGAGCGTCAAGCATCACCCAACCGACGGTGAGCGCTAGGCAAAAGAAAGCAATGCCGACCAGTCTCAGGATAAGGCGGAGGATCAGCGGCATCGAAAGTGCTCCCGGTTCATGCGAGGATCGGATTTAAGCAGGCTTTCGCCGCCCGGCCAACGCGATCTCGTCAAATAGAGAGCGGCCGAGCCTCTTTCGGGCAAGATCAGGCAAATTGCCCATCGTTTCCCGGGAGGATCTCCGTTGAGGAAGGAGGCCCAACGACGCACTCTCGCTCGATGATTTCTGGCGGCCCGGCGTCTGCGGCGCTCGATTGGCCGAGCTTTCACGCAAGAGGATAACATGAACACAGCGGCGACGACCGAGCGAGCTTCAACGCGAATCACCTTTCTGCTGGCTTTCGCCACGCTTTGTCTCGCCATCGCTCTAGTGCTGGCGTGGGCGCTCGGGGTGACCTTGTTTTTTCCGAACGGCTATTTGGCCAGCGTGATATTCGAGCGCGCGGATCTCATCAGAGCGCATATCGACTATCTCATGATGGCGCAGTTCTTGTTCCTTTTCGCGCTGTTGTTTCGACAATATTCAATTGTCCCACCGTGGTGGATCGTTGGCGCCAGCTGCTTTGGCGCTTTCTTCAATCCACTGGCGTTTGTTTTGCGGGCGCTCCATCCCAAGATCGACCCGGCGTCGATTCCCGAGCCACATTTTCCGTTCCACGCGGGCCTGAGCTTCAGCCTGACGACCATCGGATTTCTTGGCGCCGCGGCGCTGGCGGTGCGCGCCGCCTGGCTGTCGCGAACGAAGCATGACGAAGCGCCGGGCGGATGAAACTCCGGGGCGCGTTAACAATTTGATCCTAACGTGAACGTAGCAGGATCGAATCAGCGATCCGCGCGCATTTGGGCGGTGTTCTCCCTCGATTTTGGGATTCGGCCTCGTCCAGCCGCCACATTTCGCCTTCAATCGAGAAGCGCTCTCTCTGAGGCTTCGCCTTTTTTAAAGCTTTTGCGCGATTTTGAGACAGGCGGCGGGTTGGCGCCGCGATCCCCGCGCGGCTATTACAGCGGCGTCCAACGCGAAGCCTTGCGCATCCGCGTCGCTCGAAAAAGCATTGTGGGAGAGAAAAAATGATCGTTAAGGACGCCAATGGCGCGCAACTCGCCGATGGCGACAATGTGACGCTCGTCAAGGATCTGAAGGTGAAGGGCTCCTCGATCACGCTCAAGCGCGGCGCGCTCGTCAAAAATATCCGCCTGACCGACAATGAGGATGAGATCGAATGCCGGTCCGATAAAATCAAGGGCCTGGTTCTTCGCACCGAATTCGTGAAAAAGGCTTGAACCCTGGTTCTGGCTTTTTGATTTTGCGCGATTTCCTATCGTTCGGACGATTCCACCCGAGCGGAAAGCGCGCTAACCGTCGCGAGCGGGATATCCGATGACCTTCGTGTATTACTTCGCGGCCGGTCTGTGCGAAATCGCCGGATGTTTTTCGTTCTGGGTCTGGCTGAGGCTCGGACGCTCCGCGCTCTGGGTCGCTCCAGGCGTCGTCAGCCTAATTTTATTCGCCGCTCTGCTGACGCGCGTCGAGGCGGCCTTGGCGGGGCGAGCCTTCGCCGCCTATGGCGGCGTCTACATCGCCCTGGCGCTATTGTGGCAGTGGGGCGTCGAGGGCCATTCCCCGGATATATGGGATTTCGCGGGCGCGGCGGTTTGTCTCGCCGGCGCCGCGATCATCCTGTTCGCGCCACGCTGATTTTCATGTCTTCGGCGCTGTCTCCGCTTGTGGCGTCGCTTGACCGTGGCCGATAAGCCAAGCGTTAACCAATTAGCCCCCATATTTCCAGCGACTGATTCATCAGGCGTTTGCGGTCGCGCGCTATGTGTTGACGTCCGGCCTTCCGGCTATCCCCGAACGTCGCCCGCCCGACCCCGCTCGATTGAAGCCCATTCGAAAGATCCATGCGATGAAGGTTGTAATTCTGACCGGGGGCTTGGGAACGCGCCTCGCCGAAGAGACCTCGGTGCGGCCCAAGCCAATGGTCGAAATCGGTGGAAGGCCGATTCTGTGGCACATAATGAAGATGTACTCCGCTCACGGCTTCAACGAATTCGTGCTGTGTCTGGGTTACAAGGGCTATTTCATTAAGGAATTTTTCTCGAATTATTTTTTGCACATGTCCGACGTGACCTTCGACATGACAACCCGCGCGATGGAGGTCCACAGAGAAACCGCCGAGCCCTGGCGCGTCACGCTGGTGGACACTGGAGACCAGACCCAGACGGGCGGCCGTCTCAAGCGCGTTCTGGAGCATGTGGCGAACGAAGAGGTGTTCGCGCTCACCTATGGCGATGGACTCTCGAACATCGATCTCACGGCGGAACTGGCCTTCCACAAGGCGCATGGCAAGCTCGCGACGGTCGCCGCCGTTCGCCCGGCGATGCGCTTTGGCGCGATGACGCTGGACGGGGAAAGAGTGACCGCGTTCGCCGAAAAGCCGGTCGCGGAAGCAAGCTGGGTTAGCGGCGGATTTTTTCTCCTCTCGCCCAAGGTTGGCGAACTGATCGAGGGCGACGCCACGATATGGGAGCGGGGGCCGGTGAGCGCGCTCGCGGCGAAGGACGAATTACGCGCCTTCGTGCACGACGGATTTTGGTATCCGATGGATACTCTGCGCGACAAAATCTACCTCGAAGAACAATGGACCTCCGGCCAAGCGAAGTGGAAAATCTGGTGATCTCCTCGGCATTCTGGCTCGACAAACGCGTCTTTCTCACCGGCCACACGGGTTTCAAGGGTTCGTGGCTGTCCTTGATGCTGGTCCGACTCAACGCGCGCGCGACGGGCTACTCATTGGAGCCGCCAAGCGCTCCCAATCTGTTCGAACTGGCGCGCGTCGGCGAGGTGATCGACGATATTCGCGGCGACATACGCGACCTCGATCATTTGCGCGCGGCGATGACCTCGGCGGCGCCAGAGATCGTCATTCACATGGCCGCGCAGCCTCTCGTGCGCGCCGCCTATGCCGATCCCGTGTCCACCTACGCGACCAATGTGATGGGCACGGTGAATGTTTTGGAAGCGGCCCGCGCGACGCCCAGCGTTCGCGTCGTCCTCATCGTCACGACAGACAAATGTTACGAGAACAAGGATTGGGTGTGGGGCTACCGCGAAACCGACGCTTTGGGCGGGCGCGACCCCTATTCCAACAGCAAGGCCTGCGCCGAACTCGTCGCGGGCGCCTATCGCGACAGCTATTTTTCGAACGCGACTAGCGCCAAGATCGTTTCGGCGCGCGCGGGCAATGTGATCGGCGGCGGCGATTTCGCGGCGGACCGGATTATTCCCGACGCGTTCCGCGCGTTCCTGGCTGGTCGGGCGCTGCACATCCGAAACCCCGCCGCCGTGCGGCCCTGGCAGCATGTGTTGGAGCCGTTGACCGGCTATCTGATGCTCATCGAAAACGCCATGACCGGCTCCGCCCGTCTTGATGGCGGTTGGAATTTCGGCCCTGGAGCCGCCAGCGAACAAAGCGTCGAAGCGCTGGTGACGCGGTTTATCGACGCCTATGGCGGCGGCGCGAGCTGGACGCGCGATCACGGCGACCATCCGCATGAGGCCAATCTGTTGCGCCTCGACACCGCCAAGGCGCGCGAGATGCTCCGCTGGTCGCCGCTGCTCGATTTCGCGGAGACCGTAGACTGGACGACGCAATGGTATCGTGATCTCGCCGATGGCAAGGAAGTCGCGACGACGACAATGACGCAGGTCGATCGTTACCTTGGCCAGCGCGTGCGTCTGGTCTCGCCCTTCACGCAAAACTCGCCGCGTAAATCCGTTGAATCGGAGCGGCTCCTCGGCAACGGCTGACGCGGCGCTGAGCTTCGATCAGGCGTCGTCGCGATTCATTAAAGGCGCTTTCAAGCCAAAGCCATCGCTCCGCCCGCCGCCGTTTTCTCGCGGACCAAAAGCGCCAGATCTCGCGCCCATCATGGACGAGATGTGTCCGAGAGCCCCCTTGAGCGAGCAGGCGCGTGGCCCGTCAGTCGTGGCGATTGTCAAAATCCGTCCAGCAGCGACGCGAGCGGGCGCTCTGAGGAGCGCTAACATTGGCGTCCATCAACCACGAGGGGATATTGGCGCTCTCCGCCATGTAATTGGTCGGAATCCCCTTGGCGCCCATCGCATGAATCGCCTCCGTTAAACTGCAATCGCTAAGATTGTAGCGCGGATAGTTTATGTTGCGCGCAAGCTCAAGCAACGCCGAAGGCGTTGCCAGGACGAAGAGAGCAAATCCAATAATCTTGGTGTTTCTCGAAATTGACGCATTGCATATAATTGAACCAAAGACAAATGCGACAATGACAAGCGGCGCTGTCGAGCCTCGCATGACGAGATCATTGCCCGGCCCAAAGCTGAAGAACGGCAGCAGCAGCAACGATGCCGCAGCAAAATAGAAAACATGCGTCATATTTTTCGGGATGAATTCGCGATTAAGATATATGAAGCGCACGCATGGCAATTCCACTGCGATAAATATAATATATAGAGGAAGGAATTCCATCTTTTCGAAGGAAAGGCCGTGGGAGATCTGCGACGAGCCGGTCACTACATACAATGCGATCGGCAAAAAGCACGCGCCCGCGAGAACGCCGAGCCAGGTCCTTTGGGCGAGCAACGGACGCCGCCAATCGGTCGCGGCAAGATAGATTAGCCAGAATGCGACCGGTATCACGACAAGCGGCGACCAAAACATCGCGCCCGCGAGCGATACGCCCAATGTCGCGATATCGACCTGCGACCTCGTTTGCAGGAGGAGCAGAGTGGCCAGCCACCAGCCGGGCAAGGCGTGGTTAGGCACCCAAAAAAACTGCACCATGCTGCTGGAATACTGAAAATATGGATGCCATGCGTCGAGGCCGAGGATGACCAGTCTGTCGATCTTATAGTCCTTGCTGATGGCGAAACCCAAGGCGGCCCCGAGAATCGAGAGCCCCCCGAACATGATCAAGATGGCCAGATGCGGCCAGCCGGCGCCGAGCGAACTGAGAAGATAGAAGATGCACCCAAGCATCAGGGAGTTTTGCGCCAGCAGGGCGACGTGCGCGCCGAGCAGGCCGAAGACATGCCCGACGGCGGCCGGAAACATGTACATCCCGAGCGGCGCCCGCAGGATGTAGTCGACGCCATCGATATTGTAACCGATGGGGAATGAACTCCGCGTCAGATCCGCGAGCACCGCGTCTCGGACCCGCCAGTCGAGGGGCGCGAAAAAGAAATGCAGTTCGCCGCCGAACACCAAAATGACGCATGCCAGTCCGATGCAGAGCGACAGGCGCTTTGTATCGACCGACGCGTCAAGGAGCCCCGCTTCGTTCGCCTGGGGACGCTGAATGACCAGAGCAAGGCTGCCAATACAGCCCGCGAGCAGGACAAGAGCAGGGATGGGCCTGAGGCCGGCGGCGAACAGCGCCGAGGGCAGGAAAATCAGCACCGAGGTGAATATAAGAATGGCTCGGTTGTGAAGCGTGAAGCTGGCGGTTCGCGCATCACACGCCGCCGGGGTCGAAATCGAGCTCAAGCAAGGTCTCCAAGGGCAAGCCGTTGGGGCGATTGGCGGGAAACGACACGGCTCCGAAACGCCGAGCCGCCGACGTCCGTAACGAGCCCGCCGCTCGAATTACAGCACGAGGGACGCGCGGCGAACCGAAGCCCGCGGCCGCCATGGATGCGCTCGGGCTCCATGAAAGCCGTCATACGGCGATCCTGCGGTCGCCGCGGCAAAAGCTGTCTAGCGTCTCGATCATGAAGTCGATTTCTTGCGCGCCCAATGCGGGGTAGACGCCAATCCAAAACGTTCTGTCGACGATCGCATCCGCGTTGTCGAGCGTTCCCGAAACGCGGAAATTGCGGCCCTTCATGTAGGGCTGACGCACGAGATTGCCGCCAAACAGCAGCCGCGTCCCGATATTCTTGGCCTGGAGTTCGAGCAGCAGGCCATGACGATCGATGGGCGCGTCCTTGCGCAGCGTGAGGGCGAATCCGAACCATGAAGGATCGGAGCCGGCCGTGGCCTCCGGCAACACGAAGATATCTTCGAGATGAGCGAGGCCTTCGCGAAGCCGAGCGAAATTGCGTCGGCGCGCGGCGATGAAATCGTCGAGATGCTCAAGCTGCGCGACGCCGACGGCCGCCTGCATATCGGTGATCTTTAAATTATACCCAAGGTGGGAATAGATATATTTATGGTCGTACCCCTTGGGCAGATCGCCCAATTTCCAATTGAACCGCTTGTTGCACGTGTTGTCCTGTCCGGACCCGCAATAGCAATCGCGTCCCCAGTCACGGAAGGATTCCATGATTTTGTCGAGGTTGCTATCGTTGGTGAAGACCGCTCCGCCCTCGCCCATCGTAATGTGATGGGCCGGATAGAAGCTTAACGTGCCGATGTCTCCGAACGTGCCGACATGCTGGCCGCCCACCGTGGCGCCAAGCGCGTCGCAACAATCCTCGATCAGAAACAGCCCGTGACGATCGCAAATGGCGCGCACGGAGGCCACGTCGAACGGATTGCCCAGGGTATGGGCGATCATGATCGCCCGGGTGCGCGGCGTGATCGCCTCCTCGATGGCGGCGACGTTGATATTGTAGGTCGGAATGTCCGCGTCGACGAAGACCGGAACCATATTGGCTTGAAGAATCGGATTGATCGTCGTCGGAAAGCCCGTGGCGCAGGTGATCACCTCGTCGCCTGGCCGCAATTGGCGCGCTTTCAATCGCGGCGATGTCAACGCCATGAAAGCCACCAGATTGGCCGACGACCCCGAATTGACCGTCAGCGCATGTTTGACGGCAATGCGCCGCGCGAGTTTCTGTTCGAATTCGGCGTTGAAACGGCCTATCGTCAGCCAGAAATCAAGCGCGGAATCAACGAGAAGCTGCATGTCGCGCGCGCCATAGACCCGACCCGACACCGGAATGTTCGGCTTGTCCGGATTGAACGGCGGCCGCGCATGCGCGGCGGCATGATAGCGTCCGACAAGATCGAGGATGGCGGCGCGCAGTTCCTCGGGATCGTTCGGCGTATCTGTCAGCATGCGCGACTTCCTCGGGGCGCGAGTGGACAAACGTCAGGATGTCGGAAGATCGCGCCATCCGCGTCCGCGGCCTCTCGCCGGGGGTGATTGTTCCACGGTCGAATTCGTTATGCCGTCGCACCGAACGAGGGCGTGACGCCTCTCGCCCGATCGCGCCGGGCTTTCATGGTCGAAAGTCCATCGCATCCCACCAGCGCGGGCGCGCCGCCTGTGACAGCGATAGGGCGCTAGACCTAATTTTTGGTAAACGCCGTCGCGCGGGCCTCGAAATCAGAACCGCGATCCGAAGAAAGCCAACAAATTGAGCGCGGCCGAAGCTGTATGCGATCGGGCGGCTCGATCAGCCGACGAGACGTCTCGTCCGGCGCGAATCGCGAAGATTTGCGTGGATGATTTTGCGCGCATCGGGCCTAAAGCGACGCCAATCCGTGCCCAGGAAAGCAGCCGCGACGGACGATCAGAGACTCAGCGGCTTCGGGTTCCCATCACAAAAAACCGACGCCGAACGCCTTGGGAAGCCATCCAGCGTCGAGGTCGCGAAACTCGACCGGAGGTTGGCCTGGCTATTGCAAAAAGGTTTGGCGAACTTGGAAACAACGAAACGGGTTTTCTCATGGCCGTCGAGCCTCCCACGATCGCTTCCCTTCAATCGCAGGGCGTTCCGGGCTTCTTCGTGACTTGCTCAAATCCGATGTGCCTGCATTCGACGCCTATCGCCTTCGAAACCTTGTCGCTCGATCCATCTACTCCGCTTCCGGAGATCGAAAAAGGACGCAGCTTCATTTGTCCCGCTTGCGGTTCCCGGCAGATCTCGACCTTGCCCCACTGGTCCGGTCGTCCGGCGACGGACCCGGATCGCTGATCGCCTTTAGCGGAAAAGCGCCCGCTCGCGCCGCGCGATCGGCGCCGGGCGGGAACTCCCGTCCGTCAATTTGGTCGCCGTGACATGATTTGGGTTCCGAATTCCCGCGTCGCCAACCTTTTTTACGCCGTCTATCTTGTCGTGTTCATCAGCGGGCTCGCCGTCTTCGGCAGCGTGGCCCAATCGAGGGCGAGCGCCGAGGTGATCGCGTCCGCCCTTCGGTTCTCGAGGAACTCGACGAAGTCGAGCAGCAAGTGGCGATCGCGCGCGAGGCTGAACCCGAGGGCACGGCGAACGGTGACGTACTCGTCGACCATCATCT
>PLAI01000245.1 GCA_003134075.1 Methylocystaceae bacterium
TCGTATCGGTCGCCCGGTTCAATGAGCCGAGCACGGTTTTGTGAATCAATTCGCGTGTGCGAGCATCGTCGTCCGGCAGTTTCTTCGCCGCCATGACGTCTTCGACGATTTCGCGCGTCGTCATCGGTCGCGCCGCATCACGTGGGACGTCATGAATGCGCCGGCGACATTCGCCTGGACGAAACCAATCGTTTCGCCTGCGCGGTGGCGTCGATTGGACTGTTTCGGGTTCGACGTTCGGATCAAACAGTCGCATGGTCCCTTCGAGATGCGCCAGATCGGCGCGATGCTGATCGGCTTGGCGCTCAAGACGTTCGATCACGTCCGCGACTTCCAATCGCTTGTCGCGCAAGGTCGAGATAATCAGTGTCGCGGTCATGGCTGTTCTCGTGGTCAAATAATGACGAACAAGGAACATAGCGGCTCACGAGCAGCGCCAGTAGAGGGAGCCGGTGGCAGCTGCTACATAAGACCGCATGTTCCATGGCTGTCCTCCGTCCCAGATGCTTGGGGCCGGTGCGCAACCAGGACCCCGTTTCGACATCATACGGGGGACAGCCACCGCCTTCTCCGAAGGTTCAGGCGGGGCCATTACGGCATCTAAGCGGGAAACCTTTGTAATCAGCTGGTTTCACAAATGACCGTTTGCGCATGAATCCAGGGCTTCACGGATTTCGGCCGGATTTTGCTTTCAAAACCCTCTTTCAAAATCGTGTTCAATGGCAACCATGATGTGAAACGGATTGTGTTCGCCTCCTGTTCGTCACGGAGGCATCCTTGGCGTACGATTTTGAACAGATCGTGCAGTGACCCCATGAACTCGTCTTCGTCGCCGGCGGCTGAAGCACGCACCGCCGCCAAGTCGCCAAAGCATCTGGATTTCTGTTGCCGCCGCATCATAGCATCTCCATCGCTATTTAGTCCGTCCTTGTCACCAGTGCGGAGCTATGCGACGCCGTAGGTGACCGTGTGGCGACAGCGTGATTCCCGGTCACCTCGCAAGCGACGCACAGGAGGACCAATGGCACGGAGATCTGGAAGCGCTGATCTTCCCTTGCACGGCGGGCGGGTGCCAAAGTGGCTGGCGGATCGGATGAGCCGCCTGGGCGCGGTGATGAGCGAAGCCATCGTCCATCATTATGGCCGCGAAGAGCTGCTGCGTCGTCTCGCCCACCCCTTCTGGTTCCAGTCGTTCGGGGCGGTGATGGGCATGGACTGGCACTCCTCGGGCGTCACCACGAGCGTGATCGGCGCGCTGAAACGCGGGTTAGCGCCGCTCTCGGACGAACTGGGGATCCATGTCTGTGGCGGCCGTGGGAAGCATTCACGGCAAACTCCGCGGGAACTCGTCTCAATCGGGGAGCGTGTGGGATTTGACGGGTCGGCATTGGCAACTACCAGCCGGCTCGTCGCCAAAGTGGACAGCGCCGCCGTGCAGGACGGCTTCGACCTTTATCTTCACGGCTTCATCGTGACCAACGATGGCCAATGGGTCGTGATCCAGCAAGGAATGAACGGAGACCGCAAGCAAGCGCGCCGTTATCATTGGCTTTCGGAAGGCCTGAAAAGTTTCGTCGAAGAGCCGCACTCGGCCATTGACGGCGTCGGGCAGGGTGAGATCGTCAACCTCACTGATCGCCGCGCCGAAGCGTCCCGCCGCAGTCAGCTCGACGTTCTGCAATCATTGGGCCCCGATGGAGTCGCGCGCGAATTGTCGGCCCTGGATGGCCACGCTGAGAAGCCCGCGAAACCGACCGTTTCGAAGCAGCCCTTTCTGCCGCATTTGATCATGCCGGCCCATCACGACGTTCGCTCAAGCGACGTCCTCAAGCCACGCCTTTACGCTAACTTGGCGGCAGCGGCGGATCGGGGCCCTTCCGACTTCGCCGAGTTGCTACTCGTTCCGGGGGTGGGAGCGCGGACCGTGCGCGCGCTGGCGATGGTCGCCGAGGTCGTGCATGGCGCACCCTACCGTTTCACCGACCCAGCGCGTTTTTCGTTTGCGCACGGAGGGAAGGATCGGCATCCGTTTCCTGTTCCGCTTCGGGTTTATGATCAAACGATCCAGGTGCTAAAATCTGCTGTCCAGAGCGCGAAGCTTGGTCGTGGGGAAGAGCTGGCCGCGCTGAAGCGGCTCGACGAGCAGTCTCGATATGTCGAGCGCCAGACCTCGAATCCTCCTATCGAAGAGTTGATCGCGCAAGAGTTACAGTTCTCTCATTCCTTCGGCGGCCGGAGCGTTTTCGGATGGGAGCGTCCTCCCCGGGATTGCGCCGACACCAATGACCTGACGGCCAGGCAGGCTCCAATCCGAACTTTGAAATGAGGCGCTCCTGACACTCCCGCCGACTTGGCGCAGCGGTCCGGCTGTTAATCGGCGCTACGTCGTAACCCCTCACCTAGGAGCTATATCAAGACCTTACCGCGCCGATCGGCATCGTGACCCCATGCCGCAGCCTCAGGGCGGTGCATTCTTTGTTCAGGCGTGATGCATTTTCTCTGCGGCTCGACGATGCAAAATCACTCCGGCGTTGACACGGGTTAAGTCGACGGAATCCTTCGTCACGTTTCGCCATCGCACGCTCAATCCCGACAGCGGCTCGATGAAAAGGCGCGAGACCGAGCATGGTTCGATCCGCCCCAGGCGAATGAGCGCGAGCAGATCGTGCGCCATCCAGCACAGGGCAGAAATCTTCGTCAGCGAATTTTCAGAATTTCAGCGATTCTCCTCCAGCAGCCTCAGCGCCCAGCGCGCATGTCCTTCGGGCGGCGTCGAGCAGGCCAACGGTCGGCTACTGCGCAGGCGGTTTCAAAGCCCCCATCTGCGTATGAACCAGACTTTCACAACATGTGTGAGAATTGCGTATGTTAGCAACATGGCCGTAACCAGCGGCCAGTAGAGCGCGGGCAGCGGCGTGAACCCGAGCACTGAGCCCACCCAAGTGTATGGTAGCGCGATCCCGATCACGCAAATGATGATCGTTGTCGTGATGAGGGCGTTGCTCGCGCGGCTCTCTAAAAATGGAATCCTCGCCGTCCTGATGATGTGGATTATCAAGGTTTGCGTCAGAAGAGATTCGACAAACCATCCAGTTTGGAACAGTGAAGGATTGCTCCAGGCATTGAAGACATACAACATCATGCCATAGGTGGCGTAGTCGAAGATCGAGCTGATTGGCCCGATAAATATCATGAATTTGAATATGTTGCTGATGTCCCACTTTCTCGGTGACGCCAGGTATTCTTCATCAACGTTATCGGTTTGAATCGTCGTTTGTGAGAAGTCATAGAGCAGATTGTTCGTCAGGACCTGGATTGGCGCCATCGGCAGAAAGGGTAGAAAAATGCTGGCGCCGAGCACGCTGAACATGTTGCCGAAATTCGAGCTGGCTCCCATCTTGATGTATTTTGTAATATTCGCGAATATTCTGCGGCCTTCTATAACCCCCTCGTCAAGGACGAGAAGATTTTTTTCGAGCAGGATGATGTCGGCGGTTTCCTTGGCGATGTCGACGGCGGTGTCGACCGAGATTCCCACATCCGCGACCTTCAAAGCCGGGCCGTCGTTGATGCCGTCGCCGAGATAGCCAACGACGTGCCCCTTGCGGTGTAGAGCCTCGATGACTTTGGCTTTCTGCGGCGGCGACAATTTCGCGAAGACGACCACGGTCGGGGCGAGCTCCGATAGCGCGTCGTCGCTCATGTGGTCGATCTCGGATCCCAGCACGACGCGATCGACCTTCAGACCGACGTCCTTGCATATTTTACGGGTGATGATTTCATTGTCGCCGGTGAGGATCTTGACGGAGACGCCCGCCTTGGCGAGATCCGCGATAGCTTCCGCGGCGCTGTCCTTCGGTGGATCGAGAAAGGCGATATAGCCGAGTAGCGTCAAATCGCTCTCGTCAGCGACGGTATAGGCGATTTGCTCCGGAGGCATCTCCTTGTAAGCGACGGCGACTACGCGGAAACCATCGGCGTTGAGTTCGGCGGTTTCACGTTTGGCGGTTTCGAGGTGAGAAGGGTCGAGGCGCCCGCACTCGTTTTCCGTTTCGTAATGGGTGGAGATTGAGAACAGCTCCTCCACCGCGCCCTTGCAGATCAGGAGATGCCGCCCGTCATCGCGTCTGACGAGGACCGATAATCGTCTACGGTTGAAATCAAATGGAATTTCGTCAATTTTCGTGAACTGATGGTCTGGGCGCAGCGTGCTCGCCAATTCGTGGTGTTCGAGAACCGCGACATCGAGAAGATTCTTGAGGCCCGATTGGAAATGGCTGTTCAGATAAGCGTATTCGAGAACGCGATCCGAGTCTTCTCCATATATGTCGAGGTGCCGCTTCAAAATAATCCGATCTTGTGTCAAAGTGCCGGTCTTATCCGTGCACAGAACATCCATGGCGCCGAAGTTCTGGATAGCGTTGAGGCGCTTCACGATGACCTTTTTGCGCGACATGGCGATCGCGCCTTTGGCAAGGTTCACTGTCACGATCATTGGCAGCATCTCTGGCGTCAGTCCCACGGCCACCGCCACCGCGAAGAGCAACGCCTCCAGCCAGTCGTGCTTTGTTAGGCCATTGATGAGGAAAACCGTTGGCACCATCACCAGAATGAAGCGGATCATCAGCCAGGTGAATCTGTTGATGCCCTGATCGAAGGCGGTCGGCACGCGTCGCCCGGCGATCTGGCGAGCAAGCTGGCCAAAAAACGTTTTCGGGCCAGTCCGAAGGATCACACCCGTGCCATAGCCCGAGACGACGTTCGCGCCCATGAAACAGATATTCGGCAGGTCGAACGGATCATCGCAGTCACCATCGCGCGCGTGCGCATATTTCTCGGCGGGCATGGCTTCGCCGGTCAGCGTTGACTGGTTGATGAACAGATCTTTGGCTTCGAGCAGGCGGAGTTCGGCCGGAATTATGTCGCCTGCGGAAAGTCGGACGATATCTCCCGGCACGAGTTGTTCGATTGGGATTTCAGAAAACGGATTGTCCGCATCACATGGGGTGCGTCTGACGCTCGCCGTGGTGTGCACCATGGCGCGCAGTTTGGCGGCCGCCTCGTTGGATTTGTGCTCCTGTATAAAGGCGGTTGTAATCGCAAGGACCACCATCGAGGCGATGACGACGGCGGCGCGGACGTCCCCCGAAAAATAAGAAACGGTCGCCAAGGAGAGCAGCAGGGCGTTCAGCGGATTACGGGCGCGGCTCCATAGTTCTTGCAGGATGGTCGCCTTAGTTTCGCCGGCTATGAAATTGGGTCCGAATTTCTCCAGGCGCGCGTCGGCCTCCGTTTGAGACAGGCCTTCGAGACTTGTTCCCGCCTTAGAGCAGGCTTCGCCAGGCTGTAGCCGACTGACCTCCGCGAGATAACCGTCGCGGGCGCGGGCATGTTGTTCGGTCCCGGAGAGACGAGCCTTGTCCACCGGCTTCGAGCGGAAGTTAATAAATATTATTGCAAATAATCCGATCAAAGCAACGAGCGCTAGAAGCACAAGCAACATTGGACTTACCACGATCGCAGGCGCGATCGCGGGCGCGGAGGCGGCCGCCGGAGCCGCCGCGGTCGGAGGCGCGGCGCTATTGGTGATGAGCTCACTAACTTCGTCGAGGAGGTCTTTCGCTGTAGCGAGCTGTGGTTCGAGTCTTAACGCGGCTTCGAGGTCTTGTTTAGTGTGGTCGAGATCATGTTTGCCGCGATAAGCGTTGGCCCGGCTGAGGAAGGCGTTCGCATCGTTGGGATTGAACCGGATCGCCTCGTCGTAATCGGCGATGGCGCGATCGAAATCGTTCTTCGCCCGATAGGCCTCGCCCCGGCCATTGAACGCCGCTGGAGATTGGGATTGCCCCGAGATCGCGGCGTCATAATCCGCGATGGCGCGGTCGAACTCGCCCTTTGCATGGTAGATCGACGCGCGCTCCGTCAGCGCTCGCACCGAATTCGGATCGAGTCGCAGCGCCTTGTCGAGATCAGCGAGTGCGCGATCAAAATCGCCTTTTGCCCGATAGGCGGCGCCCCGATTCATGTAGGCCGTAATCTGATTGCTCTTGGTTTCCCGCCTCCCACGCTCGATGAGCCGCGAGCAACTTACGATCCGCGCATCTAAATCCGAGCCGCGACATCCCATCCAGAGATCGTCCTTGGCAAAAGCCGCCGAGCGGAGCGAAACGCAACCGAAAACCGCAAGCTCGAAACAAACGACAAGGGAAAACAAGCTGGACTTGGCGAGAGAGCGATAAATCGAATGGCGCACCATGCCACAACTCCCAAAGCGCGTTAGTCGGCCGTGCTGGGTATAATCCCCCGAGCTCCTGCTTATAGCTTAGTCTCGACGGCTGCTCACCCATTCTCTCCGGTAAGTTCAGCCTGGTGCGCAGTTCACGCAATTGCTCCTGGCTCGCTGGGGACGACGCCTGTACGGAAAATTCGCTGGGAGGTAGGCGCCGAGGGCCCGACGATTGCGTAACGGTCGCACATAGGCCTCACGCACCGGCAACGTTGCAAGCCATGGCCCGATACCCTGCAAGCGAGCCGGCGCAAGGATCATGTTTCCGGCCTCATTTGCGGGCGCGGCCTTCGTCATCACTTCGTCTCGAGCCGCTTCAACCGCTTTGATTTGTCACGAAACAAGTTTGAGCCAATCAAGAAGACGTTCGATCCGGACCAGAGCGGTTCGCGGGAGAGAGCATGCAAAGTAGTGGGGGGCATGTAAATTTTCGAGGGTTACGATCGGCTCTTTGGGAAAGGCGAGCCTATGCAAAAGCTGGTTTGGCGGGTTAAACTCGTCGCTGACTTTGGGGACGGAGCGGCGGAAATCGGCGTCGAGGTGGGCCGGATCGAAAGAGACGAGTTTGCTGTTCCTGAAACGCTTGGCCTGTCGCTCGCCGAGGGGAAACGCGTCGCCGCTGCTATTCAAACGGAAATGGTCCGCGCTCAGGCGGCGACGATGGGCGAGCGCTCGCGCTGCTGCGCGCACTGCGGAGCAGACTTGCCCAGCAAAGGATACCGGCCTGTCACGTTTCGATCCCTCTTCGGCGACGTGCCGCTTCGGGTTCGTCGGTTCACGAGCTGCCAATGCCGTGAGATCGTGGACGAACCGAGAAGTTTTTCGGCGTTGACGCTTGAAGGCGGCACGGCTCCCGAGCTCGCCTATGTCACCGCCAAATTCGCCGCGCTCGCGCCTTTTGCGAAGGTGGCTAATCTGCTTGCCGAGTTGCTGCCCGTCGGCGGCGCCGTCAACGCCGGCACGGTGCGCAATCGAACCCGCCGTGTCGGCGAGCGTATCGCGCGGCTGCGACCCGAGGGTGCTGCAGATCCCAACATTGATGCGGTGACCCCTGCAGTCGTAGTCGGCCTCGATGGAGGCTATCTGCGCAGCCGGCATCGTCGCCCTGAACGGAATTTCGAAGTGATCGCGGGCAAAGTGCTCAATCTCGATGGATCCCAGCATCGCTTCGCCTTTGCCCGCAATGACAATTCTGCGAGCGAATTTGCTAATGCGGTTGTGAGCGCAGGCGTCCGTCTCGGCACGCCCGCGACGGTGCTATGCGATGGCGCCCCCGGTCTATGGAACATACAGCGTCAGGTCATGCCAGAGGCCATTCTGGTCCTCGACTGGTTTCACATCGCCATGCGTTTCGAGCACGCCTTGCAGGCGACGCGCGGCCTTGGCGCTGGAACTTCCAGCGACTACCTCCGCGGCCATCCAATCCGCGAGATCGAGAGCGCCAAGTGGAGACTATGGCACGGTCGTTCGAGCGCATGTCTCGGGCGCTTGGCGCGCCTGACGCATTGGTTTGACGCCGCTCATGTCAGAGACGTGAGAGGCGTCGCCGCAGTTCGACGACACGTCAACGATCTGATCGAATATCTTTACGCCAATCAGCTTGCGCTCGTGAACTACGGACGGCGACGCCATGATCGACAGCCGATTTCAACCGCTTTTGTCGAAAGCGCAGTCAACGAAATCCTGTCAAAACGTATGATCAAGAAACAGCAGATGCGATGGAACCGATGGACCGCGCAGCCCTTCCTCGACGTGCGAGTCGCCGTTCTCAACAAAACCCTCGCCGGTTCGTTCCGGCGCCTCTATCCTAATTTCCAACCAGACAACGAAAATTGCCCAGTGCGCCTGTCAGCGTGACGAACCCCACGACTTTGCATGCTCTCAAAGCCACGCGGCGACTTGTGAAAGATGTTTCCACACGGTCTGCTTGATTTTTGCACAGCCGCGCAATGTTACCCGGGAGGGGCGATCTTCCAATCCAGTTTGATGCAAGGGACCACCTTAGGCCGTACTGAGCTAGGCTCCGTCGTGAGACAGAACTGCAAATCGCCTGTTTTTGAATTTATTTGCCAAAGCGCGCCAACAGATGGACGATAATTACTTATTGAAACCTGGATTGACGTGTTAAGAGCATCACTAGGTGAAATTGCTGTTGGAGTATTGTTTGATTCATCATGACACGTGTATGATAATGCTGGCTTCGCCGTTCTATCGAACTTAACAGAGCAAGCAAATATTTTTCCATTTGTGTTATCTAACACCTGCGCCCAATAATAAGTCTGAGTGCCACTCGCCAATGAGTTACTTACACTTGGTAACACTTCGTAAGTGGCTGCAACCGCCTCATTAAAGCTAGACAGGAAACAAACGCTGCAGGCGACCGTCAAGAATTTCATCTTCTCTCTCCCAAGTCATGGTGAGGCAGTCAGCACGTCGATCGTCATTAATTCATGGAATCATGGGCTAGGAAAGCGGTCAATATCTCCCCTCTCAAAAACTCTCGTTTTGAGAGGTAAATCCGCATGAGCGAAAATCTTGCAGACCGGTGCGCCGGCGAAACCGGTAGGGAGTAGGTGGTGAAAGTCCGCCACGATGAAGGAGTAGCAACCCGCATCGGCCCCGAGCCGTGCGGCGCAATCCGCGAGGGCTGCGTCGAAGCGTCGGTAGGGGAACGCATAGGCCACCCATTGAGCCGCGAAAGCTTGAAAGTCTCGGGTGCCGACGTCGTCGGTCTTACGGAAGGCAACATGGACGGACGCGTTATTGCGAGCGTCCGCCCAACCCGGCGTGGTCAAAGAAACTGGCATGTGCGGAAGCTCTTTGCACGGGAACCGGGAGGCCTCGGATTTGGCCGGCGGCTGGACACCGCCGGTCCGCGTCGGGAACCATGCCGTAATGGACGC
>PLAI01000185.1 GCA_003134075.1 Methylocystaceae bacterium
CAGTTCGCCGGTTCCATTTCGCTCGTGGGCATGAACCGGCAGACCGGACGCACGCCGGCTCAGCGTCGTATGATCGGAACCGGCAAATCGATATCCAGCATGCGCATGATCGACCCGATCAAGCCTTCGCTCTGACGCAAGGCCAATCGAAATACCGCTCGTAAAGTCAGGGCGGTTTCAATGGCGAGGTCCGAATAATGACGCTGGCCTCCAGGCGTCGTCCGAGGTTGCCCCTTCCAACCCGCCAGCGCCTCCTCGGTGAAACAGATCGTCAGGCTTCCGCGATTGCGAAGCGCCGTATCATAGTGCCGCCAGTTCGTCACCCGATGCCGCTGACGAGGAATGTGATGACGGCCCTTGGAGTTAAACTTGAACGGCACGACAGACCCCCGTGATAGCCACGGAAAATATCTGCCCTACAACCCTTAAAATGCCGCCACGCCGATATCCGTGCACCAAAGCCATTCCGCGAGCGAATTTGCTAATGCGGTTGTGAGCGCCGGTGTCCGCCTCGGCACGCCTGCGACGGTGCTTTGCGACGGCGACCCTGGACTATGGAAGTTGCAGCGTCAGGTCATGCCAGAGGCGACTCTCGTCCTCGACTGGTTTCATATCGCCATGCGTTTTGAACACGCCTTGCAGGCGGCGCGTGGCCTTGGCGTCGGCACTTTCAGCGACTACCTCCGTGTCCATCCACTCAGCGAACTCGAGAGCGCCAAGTGGAGACTCTGGCACGGCCGCTCCAGCGCATGTCTTGGGCGCTTGGCGCGCCTGACGCATTGGTTCGACGCCGTTCATGTCAGAGACGTCAAAGGCCCCGCTGCGGTCCAGCGACATATCAACGATCTGATGGAATATCTCTACGCCAATGAACTTGCGCTCGTGAACTACGGACGGCGGCGCCGCGATCGGCTGCCGATTTCGACCGCATTTGTCGAAAGCGCAGTCAATGAAATCCTTTCAAAACGCATGATCAAAAAGCAGCAGATGCGATGGAACAGATGGACCGTACAGCCTTTCTCGACGTGCGTGTCGCCGTTCTCAACAAGACGCTCACCGGCTCGTTCAGGCGGCTCTATCCAGACTTCCAACCAGACAACGAAAACCATCCCGCGCGGATGTCAGCCTGACAAACCCCACGACTTTGCATGCACTCTTGGTTTTCGGCGTCAGACATCGATTGCCCCAAGGCTCGCCGGTAAGCAATTACGCTGTATTGCGAGCGCTGTCGCCCGCGGTGACATCGTAGGTCGCACCCGAAACCATGCGCGCGGCGTCGGAGGCCAGGAACACCACCACAGGCGCGACATCTTTGGGCTCGATCCAGGGCACGCCGAGCGGCGTCTTGGCGGTGAGAATCTTTCGGGCCTCTTCCGCGTCCGCTGCTGATCCCGCCGGCGATTTGCCGGCGTCTTCCAGCACTTGTGCGTAACGCTCCTTATGGCGGGTGAGCGGCGTGTCGATCAGGCCAGGAACGAGAGCGTTAACCGTGACGTTATAGGGCGCAAGCTCAAGCGCCGCTGACTTCATCAAGCCGACAATTCCCCATTTCGACGCGGAGTAGGAGGCTCCGTACTTCGTGCCGTGCTGCCCTTGGGTCGAGGAAGTCAAGATAATGCGTCCACTACCGCGTTTCACAATATAAGGCGCGATGGCCCGGATGGCGTTGGCCGTGCCCGTCAGGTTTACGTCGATCGTGATGTGCCAGTCTGGATCCTCCATATCGAGCAGCGGATGGAAGCTTTGAATGCCAGCATTGGCGAACAAGATGTCGATGCCGCCGAATTCCTGTTCGCCCCGGAGGGCGGCCGCTCGCAGCGCGGGCAGATCGCGCTGGTCGAGCTTGATGCCCAGCCAGCGGCGACCGGCCGTCCGGACCAGTCGCCCGGTTTCCTCCAAATCCTCTGGAGTCGATGGTTCAACACCGGAACGAGGGTCTACTGGCGCACAGATATCGAGACCGATGATGTCCGCGCCCTCACGAGCGAAGGCGATAGCCGTGGCGCGGCCGATTCCGCGGGCGGCGCCTGTGACCACGGCCACCTTGTCCCGCAGAAGCCCGCTCGCTGTTGACGTTGCCGTGGTCATCCGGTTCTCCTTTCGGTTGCCATAAAATGACGCGTCACGCGAAACGCCGCGATTCTTCCTGAGACGTGCGGTAGGCCCGCCGACCAGTTGACGCCGGGCCGAAGCGGGTCACTCGGGCATAACGACCGGCTCGTTGTTTGGAAACTTTGCGATTGTCTCCTCGTCCACGTTCAAGTGCTGGGCGACCATTGCCGGCGGCGTATGGGTCAGCCAGTCGGACAAAGAAACGTCCGCGAAATAGGAGCTCCTGAATACTTCGATGAACTGCAGGTCGGTGTCGCCGATGTTCTGGACATAGTGCCCGTTCGCGCGCTTTACGTAGCCGATATCGCCAGGGTTAAAGTCCATCGTGACAGCCTTGGGCCCGGTGTTGAACACGGTCATGCGCCCTTTGCCCTTGACCCAGTACTGCCATTCATCGCCATTGGGATGCCAATGCATCTCCCGAACTCCGCCAGGCCGTATGGTGACCAGCGCGGCGGCGATCGTCTTGGAAACGTGGAAATTGCCGCTGTCGGCGACCCGCACCTCGCCGCCCCTCGTCTGTCGCGCGGGCGCACTGGCTCCAAGGGAAAAGGTGAACGGTTGCGGCGGAAAGCCCATCGCTCCCTTCACCGCCGCCTGGTCCGCGGCGAGGGCGCCAGGCTCCTTGCCCTGGAAGATGTAAAGCTGATTGAGCGGGATCTTCGAAAACGTATCAGCCGGAACCCCGAAATTCGCGGCCAGTATGTCCGGCGGCGTATGCGCAAACCAGTCCGTGACCAAGAGGGTGTTGTATTCGGTCGCTTTGCCATCGTCGAAACAAAGGAGGAACTCGCACCCATCCGGCCCTAGTCCTTGCAGCGAATGCGGCAGCCCGGCCGGGAAATACCAAATATCGCCCTCTTTTACGTCGGCGACGTAGGCCCGGCCCTTTTCGTCGAGAACGGTGACCCGGCAGGCTCCATAAGACACGAAGCCCCACTCGGCCGCCAGGTGCCAGTGCATTTCCCTTATGCCCCCGGCGGTGAGTCGCATGTTGACCCCGGAGATCTCTTCCGCGATCGCGAAGTCGAATTGCGTCACCTGACGCGCCCAGCCGCCGTCCTGGATGCGCTTTGGCGCATTGTTGAACGAGGCCCAAAACATCGGCATGTCGCCTACATCGGTCGCTGGCGGGGACTGCGCCGACGGAAACTGGCCGCCAATCGCCGGGTTCCGCGGGCCCGGATCAGTGAGGCTGGCCGGATTGCCTTCGGCGTTGATGGCACCCTGCGGCGGCTGATCTGGATTGCCGAATGTGGGAGCCCGCGCCGTCTTCGCGGCGGCACGGAGCGAGTCCTCAACTCCCGGTTGCTTCGGAGAAGCTTCCATTACTTAGTCCTCCTTGAACAGTTGGTTATCAAAACGGCGGGGGCAACCGCGCAAGCTGTAGTGTAACAATCTGGATGGGAGAAAAGGCGACTAAAGAGGATGGTTTTGAAGCGGTCGTAGCGAGGGGATGATTGCCGCAACGATACGACGACGCAAGCAGTTTTTTCGGTTCTGATGCAAAGGGCGGATAATTGCTTGTATGGGGATTTTGAAGTCAAGGGCGGATTTCGGGTGTCACGTTGCACGAAAATGCAAGAATGCGCTGGTTCACGCGCGTTGCTGCAGCTTATTTGAGAATCATTTTCAAGCTATCAGCAACGGCGGCTGAAGGAATTCAGCAGACATGACAGTTTGTGATTATCAATTAAAGCACAGCAAACGCTTTCAGATTATCAAATCGGGATAGGGGGAGGCCTCGCGGCCCCTCCCCTCCCACACCACCGTGCATACGGGTCAGTACACGGCGGTTCGGTTGATTATGCGGTATCGCTTTCGGCGACGGATGCAAGGCCCAAGCGATCGAGGAAGAAGTCGTTGGAGAGCGCGATGTTCAGCGCCGGGCTGCAGCTGAGCCGCCAGGGGCCGTGAGCGCTGCCGGCGGTCTGCGCCGCCAGCTCATGGCCCACGCCTCGACGGCGCAGCTCCGCAAAGCGGGTTCGCCCGCGCTTCCATTGCTTCCAGACGATGGAGCGAAGCCTGCGCCTCGTCCACTGGTCGAGCGCGCGCAACACCGAAGGCGTCTCGCAGATGCCGAAGTAGCCGCGCCATCCGATGAGATAGCGCGACAGCTTCTCGACGATCTTCTCGAGACTTTGGCCCTGCGTCCGCCGCGTCAGCCAACGCACGCGTTCCTTGAAGCGGGCGACAGCCTGCGGGGCGATGCGACGCCGGGGCGTCTCGCCTCGCGTGAAGCTGAACCCTAAGAACTTGCGTTGCGACGGGGGCGCGACCGCGCTCTTCGCTTCGTTGATCTTCAGCTTCAACCGCTTTTCGAGGAAGCGTTTGACGCTCTCCATCACCCGCTCGCCCGCCCGCACGCTGCGCACATAGATGTTGCAGTCGTCGGCGTAGCGCGCGAAGCAATGGCCGCGTCGCTCCAGCTCTTTGTCCAGCACGTCGAGCATCAGATTCGACAAAAACGGCGAGAGCGGGCCGCCTTGCGGGGTTCCTTCGTCCGTGGGGCCGACCAGCCCGTCCGCCAGCACGCCGCAGGTCAGAAACCCGCGGATGAGCTTCAGGATGCGCGGATCGTCCACGCGTTTGGCCACGAGCCCCATCAGTATGTCGTGGTTGACTCGGTCGAACGAAGACACGACAGACTACCCATCACCAAGACGATACGGATTCGATCGTCGTCGCTCGTAAACGGCATGTATTTGAAGGGCGGCGGCTCTTTGTCATCCGGAGCCTCACAAGAGGGGGTGTTCCTGAGTTTCTTGTGATTTTGCCCGACGGGAGCCGCACGTTGATTCCCGCAGCGTGGACGGACCGGAATGGCGGCTTGGACAGCAAGCCTTCGTCCACGCTGGCCGCAAGTGCAGATGGTCCCGAAGATCTTTGCTTGATCGGCGATTTGCTCAAGGTGCGCGACGTCGTCGACGCTCTTCTGAGCCGACTCGCCGAGTCGGCCCCCGAACAGGAGGGCGACCATGCAGTTGGAGTTGGCGTTTCTCGAGATTGCAGTGAAGCCGGACGAACCATCAAAGGGGCCCTGGGAACAGATCGATCCCGGGGCTCAGGTTGCCGCGCTGGCGCTGCTCTCACGGCTGATTGCGCAAATGCTGGTCGCAAGAGCGGCCCCGGAGGGCGGCGATGAGTGACGCCATCAAGATAACGTCGAGCCATCTGGCTCGTGTGGCCATCGTCTACCTGCGCCAGTCCAGCGCCGCTCAGGTTGAGAACAACCGCGAGTCGACCGACCGACAGTATGCCTTGGTGAACAAGGCCACCGATCTTGGATGGGCTGGAGAAAATGTCCTTGTCATCGACGAAGATCTTGGTCTCTCAGGGTCCGGAGCCGTAGCGCGATCCGGGTTCGCCCGCTTGACCGCCGAGGTCGCGCTCGGACACGTGGGTATTGTTCTGGGTCTTGAAGTCTCGCGATTGGCCCGCAACAATGCTGACTGGTACCGACTCATCGATCTGTGCGGTCTGTCCAATACGCTGATCGGCGACGCCGACGGGATTTATCACCCCGCGTTGTTCAATGATCGCCTCCTGCTCGGACTGAAGGGCACGATGAGCGAAGCGGAACTCTATGTCCTTCGAGCGCGCCTCAACGGCGGGATCCGCAATAAGGCGGCCCGCGGCGAGTTGCGGCGCGGCCTGCCCGTCGGGCTAGTCTGGGGCGAGGCCGACGGCGAAGTCAGGTTTCATCCCGATGAAGCCGTCAGGACCACGATCGCCAGGATCTTTTCCCGTTTCGCCGAGACGGGCTCGGCTCGCCGCGTTTGGTTGTGGTTCCGATCCGAAGGGCTGCGCATACCGCTTCGGATGCACCAGGGGTGGGAGATCCTTTGGGTGGACGCCAGTTACCACGCGATCCATCAGGTTTTGAGCAACCCCGCCTACGCGGGCGCTTACGCTTATGGACGGACGCGTCGGGAGACCAAGCTCGACGGATCTGGCGTTCCCCAAAAACGCATGCGACACTTGCCGCAGTCTGAGTGACCTTGTTGCAGCGATGCTGGCGAGTCGGGATTTTAAGGAAATTCGGCGCAAAAGGCTTCCGATTTTCATTTCGGGAGGGGATCATGCCTTTCAAGCTTCATTCGAAAGGCAGACGCCACATTCCCCGCCAGCGTCATCGGGTCGCGAACTGGCGAGAGTATGATGCATCCCTGCGTAATCGCGGCAACCTCACTATCTGGTTCACGCCCGAAGCGATCGCCGGTTGGAAGGCACAGCCTCGAACAACGCCGGGCGGACAGCGCCATTATTCGGATTTGGCCATTGAAACGGCTCTGACTTTACGCGCCGTGTTTCGATTGGCGCTTCGCCAGAGCGAAGGCCTGATCGGATCTGTCATGAAAATGCTGGAGATCGACCTGCCGGTTCCCGATCATACGACGCTGAGCCGGCGGGCGTGTGGATTGCCCGTTTGCAAACCGGCGCGGATTGGAACGGGCGAACTTCACCTGATCGTCGACAGCACCGGACTGAAATTGCGCGGCGCCGGCGAATGGTTGTTTGAAAAACATGGCAGGACAAAGCGCCGCGCCTGGCGCAAGTTGCACATTGGCATTGATGCCGGCAATGGCGAGATCGTCGCCTTTGATTTGACGGACAAAAATGTTGACGACGCCTCCCACGTCCCCACGCTATTGGATCAACTGACGCAGGCTCCCGCTT
>PLAI01000363.1 GCA_003134075.1 Methylocystaceae bacterium
GCTGGTCGGCGAGTCGGGCTCCGGCAAATCCATCACCGCGCTGTCGATCGCGCGGCTGCTGCCGCCATCGGCGCATCATCCCTCGGGAAGCATAAATTTTGCCGGCGCCGACGTGCTGAAGATGGACGACGTGGCGCTGCGGAGCATACGCGGCGCGCGGATCACCATGGTGTTCCAGGAGCCGATGACCTCGCTCAATCCGCTGCACCCCATCGAAAAGCAGATAGGCGAGATTTTGGAGTTGCACGGCATGCGCTCGCGCGAGGCGCGGCGCGCCCGCACGATCGAACTTTTGGGCGAAGTCGGCATTCCCAATCCGAGCCAGCGCCTCGACGCTTTTCCCCACCAGCTCTCGGGCGGACAGCGCCAGCGCGTGATGATCGCCATGGCGCTCGCCAACAAGCCGGACCTGCTCATCGCCGACGAACCCACCACGGCGCTCGACGTGACGGTGCAGGCGCAAATCCTCGCGCTGCTGGACCGTTTGCGCAAGACCTACGGCATGGCGATGCTGTTCATCACGCATGATCTCGGCCTCGTGCGGCGCATCGCCGACGATGTTTGCGTGATGCAGAATGGCAGGATCGTCGAAGCCGGCCCGGTGCAAAGCCTGTTCGCGGCGCCCAAGCACCCCTATACGCAGGCTTTGCTCGCCGCGGAGCCCTCGGGCGCGGCCAATCCGGCGCGGGACGACGCGCCGATCATTCTCTCGACGGAACAATTGCGCGTGTGGTTTCCAATCCGGCGCGGCTTTCTGCGCCGCGTGGTCGATCATGTGAAGGCGGTGGACGGCGTCTCGCTGACGCTGCGCGAAGGCGAGACGGTCGGCGTCGTCGGCGAGTCGGGCTCCGGCAAGACGACGCTGGGTCTCGCGCTGTTGCGGTTGATCCGCTCCGAGGGACCGATTGTCTATATGGGCCAGCGCATCGACGATAAGACCGCGAAGGAGATGCGCCCGCTGCGCCGCGATATGCAGGTGGTGTTTCAAGACCCGTTCGGCTCGCTGTCGCCGCGCATGTCGGTGGCCGAGATCGTCGCGGAAGGGTTGTCCATCCATCGGCCCGGACTCTCGCTGGGCGAGCGGCGAGAAATCGTCGCCGGCGCGTTAATGGAGACCGGCCTCGATCCGACGACGATGGATCGTTACCCGCATGAATTTTCCGGCGGCCAGCGCCAGCGCATTTCGATCGCCCGCGCCATCGTGCTGGCGCCGAGGCTTATCGTGCTGGACGAGCCGACCTCGGCGCTCGATATGTCCGTGCAGGCGCAGATTGTCGATCTGCTGCGCGATTTGCAGGCGCGGCGCCAGCTCGCCTATGTGTTCATCAGCCATGATCTGAAGGTCGTGAAGGCGCTGGCGGCGCATGTGATCGTAATGCGCAACGGCAAGGTCGTCGAAGCGGGGCCGGCCGCGCGAATTTTCGACACGCCAACCGACGATTACACCAAGGCGCTGTTCGCGGCGGCTTTCCGGGTCGAGGTCGAGGTTTAAGCGTCTTTCTCAGCTCGCGGCGCGGCGCAGGCGGTCGCGGATCGCCTCGCCGAGGCCGTGCGCCGGAATTGGCGCGACGGCGACGCGGGCCGCGCCATGCGCGTCAAGTTCGCGCAGATAAGCGAAAAGATTGGCCGCGGCCTCGATGAGATCGCCGCCCGGCGACAAATCGAGCACCAGCCCGTCGTCGCCCAGCGCCCCGCCAAAGTCCAGCCCCGCCTCGCCCGGCTCCAGCCATTGCGCGTCGAGCCGCAGACGGGCGCGCGGCGCGTAATGCGCCGAGGTCATGCCGGGCGCGACGACGTCCCCTCGCGCCTCGCCAAGCCTCGTCCCCAAAACCGCCTCGATTTCCTCGCGCGCTATCGCGCCGGGACGCAGCAGCGCGGGCGTGTCGCCAAGGAACGACACGATCGTGGACTCGAGTCCGGCTCGCGCACGTCCGCCGTCGAGAATGAGGTCGACGCGGCCGGCGAGATCTTCCGCCACATGCGCCGCCGTGACCGGGCTGACATGGCCCGAAACATTGGCCGAGGGCGCCGCCAGTGGGCCGCCGAACGCGCGCAGTAGCGCCAACGCCGCCGGATGCGCGGGGATGCGCAGCGCGACGCTGGCGAGACCGGCTCGCGCCAGTTCGCAGACGGAGCCCTCAAGCGCCGCGGGCGCGACGAGCGTCAGCGGCCCCGGCCAAAAGGCCTCCGCGAGCCGAAGCGCCCGCGCGCCCAGCCGCGCCTCGCGCCGCGCCGCCGAAAGATCGGCGACATGGGCGATAAGCGGATTGAAGCTCGGGCGACCCTTGGCGGCGTAAATCCTGGCGACCGCGCGCGGCGAGGTGGCGTCGGCGCCAAGGCCGTAGACGGTTTCGGTCGGAAAGGCGACGAGTCCTCCGGTCCGCAATATCTCGACGGCCCGCGCCCGTGAAGCGTCGTCGACGCCAAGCAGCGGGGTCGCTCTCGATTCGCTCATTTGGACTCGCGGCCGTAGGGCGGCGGCGGAATGGCGATATGCGCCTCGCGCAAAGCCTTGGACCAGCGTTGGCGCAAATCGCGGAAATAGTCGTCGCTGGCGTCGATGCGCGTCGCCACCTCGGATTTCAGCGCATCCCGCCGCAACAGCGCTATGTCTATCGGCAGGCCGACCGAAAGATTGGAGCGGATCGTCGAATCCATCGAGATGAGGCCGATTTTCAGCGCGTCGTATATGTCGGTCTCATAGGTGATGGCGCGGTCGAGGATCGGCTTGCCGTATTTATGCTCGCCGATTTGCAGATAGGGCGTGTCGGGCGTGCACTCTATGGCGTTGCCGGCGGTATAGATCATGAACAGGCGCGGCGGGGCGCCGCCGATCTGGCCGCCGAACAGCATCGCCACGTCGAAGCTGACGCTGGTCTCTGCGACGTCGCCCACCAGGGCGAGCGAGCGCCGCACCGCGCGCCCGACGAGATGCGCGGCCTGCAACATCGTTTGCGCGTCCTCGAGCCGCTCGATACGCCCCGAGGCGGGGTCTTCGAGCCCCTCGACCAGGAGGTTGACAGCCCCCTGCGAGACCGAGAGGTTGCCCGAGGACGCCAGCATCATGACATGCCGGCCGGGGTCTTCGAACAATTGCAGTTTGCGGAAGGTCGAAATATTGTCGAGCCCCGCGTTGGTGCGGGTGTCGGCGATCATGACGAGCCCTTCCCGCACCAGAATGCCGCAACAATAAGTCATCGCCACCCCCATTTCGCGCGGTCGTCGGCCCACGCTGGCGAATCGTTTACAGGGGTTGGGCCGGTCCCCACAAGACGCGAACGCGTCTTTGTCGCCGCGGCTGTTGCGGCGCGCGGCCTTTGCGGTGTAGGAAAACACCTTCCCTGTCCGCGATCGCGGCGGCTGGGCCGGTAGCTCAATGGTTAGAGCCGACCGCTCATAACGGTCTGGTTGGGGGTTCGAGTCCCTCCCGGCCTACCAATTAAAGCAAGGACTTACTGGCCATCTCGAACCCAACCGTTTTTACCCCAACCGTTATCCCAACCGTTGATATCAGAACCAAAAAGGAAGAACGCTTCACACAAGCATTCTCCACCCAGGGCTTTGCAATACTGGGCGTTGCGATACTGGATCCAGCCAGAAGCACAGGTTATCGTTGTGCCAAGCGGTCTAGCCCCGACATCGAGAGCAACATCGAACAGGACAACGCTTGTGTTACCCGAGCACCGAGCATCGTGCTTGACTCAAGCATCCGCATTCACGGTCGCTCGCATCCCAGCCCGATCGGAGGCGAAGCCCAAACAGTTGTCCCGTTCGACATCCTGTTGGACGCTGGAGCCAAGAAATAAACTGGAGCCTGCATTCCACTCGGAAACGACGACCCAGGAACGGGCGTCATCGAGCTGGAGCCTTTCCTCGACCCGGGGCGGAATTTCGATCGCCAGGCTCATATGATCGGGTGGGCTATGTGATCGGCAGCACCAGGACGCGGATATCGCCGTTTTCGTCAGTCCGCAGGGCGGCGACGATCGCGCAGGGGCGAGCTTTCTGGCCTTCGTCGCGGCCTTCAAGATGCTCACGGTACAAAGATAGCTGTAGCGGATGATGAGACCAGGAATCGGTTCGGGAAGCGCCTGAGCAAATCGCTTAAGCTCGGCGTCAAGATGCGCGAATTCTTCCGGCACCTTGGCATGACGCACGGCCTCGACCCATTCTTCCGGCAGTTCCGTCGTCAGCCCCACTTGGCGGTCACGGTGCTTGAGCCGTTCCCATTCTTCGGCCGCCATTACGACGAGCGACCGACGACCACGCTCGGTGGTGATAACCGGCTCATGCCGAGCCTTGTCACTCAGTGCGCCAAAGGCTTGCTGAAACTCGCTCGACGTCACTTTTGTTGGCTGCATATTAAAAAATCTCCATTTTGGCCATTATACACAAAACAGAGATTTCTTCCACGGACGATGTGCAGGCCTGCCGCCTTACCTATGTGCCGTCAAAGGCCAAAATCATTTGGGTTGTTTCGATCCGGATCGCTGATTCAGCATCTTCAGCGACCTGAAGCCGACTTCCAGCTGCTTTCGAGTAGCCTCTGTTCGACCAAAGTTTGGCTGTCGCCCACGAAGTGCTCTGCAATGCCTGGAAAGTTCATATTGGGGCCGGGATCACCCTGACTTCGTTCATTATTACCGTCACTGAGTTGAAGATCGTCATCCCAGACTTTGGCTCAGGCATCCATCACTACATCATGGGGGCCGCTCCATGGAACCTGTGGCGGCACCGACAACGGTGAAGAGCCCGGCCAGTCTCGATCGCCACTTGGTTCATGACGCTCTTCACCCGTATCGCCCAAAATGGCGAGATGAATGTCGCGCTCAATGGCGCTGTAATCCAAATCTGCCGTTGTCCAAGGAAGCAAACAAACGGATCAAACAAATTGAACGTGTGCTCAACAGGCAATCCGCGAGTTTGTCTCCGTTGTGAATGCGTGGTCTTTCCAATCGATAGTAATATCAGCTGCGCTTCAGTCTATGAAAAGGTGCCTTGAGTTCATAACAACGTGTTTGCTTTTCAAACAAGTCTCCAAAAATATATTCTGATTATCTCAGCATTGCCCTTGCAACTTAGATCCATATTTGGTTTATTCCTTCTGCCAGACGAACGCTATTGGAGCTATCTCGGCCAGGAGACCCTCCAAGAATGCACCGGACCGGCAGAGCCTGATGAGCTGGACTCATCGTCCCAGGGTGGTGGAAGGCCACTCGTCGTCCCCTGCCTGTCGATTTCCGCCGAG
>PLAI01000332.1 GCA_003134075.1 Methylocystaceae bacterium
GCGCGCGAGGTCGTCTTTCAGGAGGGCGCCGACGCCTACGTGAAGCGCCTGTATGACCTTCAGCGGGAGGAACTCGGCAGAGTGTAAATTCGCTTGCAATAGTGACCCCTTGAGAGGGGCATTTCGCGTCCAATACCGACCCCTTTGACGCTTTGTGTCAGCGTCCTTCCCTTTGGCCATGGGTGGCCGGGAAGGTCTGATGGGGATGATCGGCGTGGACAAGATCGGTGAGATAAGGCGCGCCTATTTCGAGCAGGAGCGGACGATCAAGGAGATCGTGCGCACGCTTTCGGTGTCGCGCGCGACGGTGCGCAAGGTCATTCGGGGCGGCAAGACGGAGTTCAATTACGCGCGGGAGGTTCAGCCGGCGCCGAAGCTCGGCGAATGGGTCGAGGTTCTGACGGAGGTTTTGGATAAGGAAGCCAGGCTGCCACGCCGGGAACGCCGCTCGACGCAACGGCTTTTCGAGGAACTGCGCGGGCGCGGCTATGACGGCGCGCATGACAGCGTGCATCGTTTCGCTAAGTGCTGGCGCGACGAACGCGCCCGTGTCCCGGCGCACGCCTTTGTGCCGATGAGTTTCGCGCCTGGAGAAGCCTACCAGTTCGACTGGAGCCACGAGACGATCACGCTCCGGGGCCTGCCGCTGACGGTGAAGGCGGCGCACATGAAGTTGTCGCACAGCCGCATGCCTTTTGTGCGCGTCTATTTTCGCGAGACCCAGGAGCTGGTGTTCGACGCTCACGACAAGGCGTTTCAGTTCTATGGCGGGGTCTGCCGGCGCGGCATCTACGACAACATGAAGACGGCGGTCGAGGCGATCTTCGTCGGCAAGGCGCGCCGGTATAATCGTCGCTTTCTGCAAATGTGCTCGCATCATCTGATCGAACCAGTGGCCTGCACTCCCGCTTCGGGATGGGAGAAGGGTCAGGTCGAGAACCAGGTTGGCAATCTGCGCGACCAGATGTTCCGGCCAAAACCTCGCGTCAAGAGTCTGGTCGAGCTGAATGCGTGGCTGGAAGATCAGTGCATCGCTTACGCCAAGCGCACCAAACATCCGGAGTTTAAGGATCGAGCGATCTGGGACGTCTTCCAGGAAGAACGCCCCAGCCTGATGGAGCTTCGCGGCCCCTTCGACGGGTTCGTCGAGAAGGCCGTCAGGGCCAGCACGACCTGCCTGATCATGGCCGATCACAATCGCTACAGCGTCGATGCGCGCGCCGCCGGCCGGATGGTGCTGGTGCGCTCCCATGCCGAACGCGTCGTCGTAATGCTGGGCGAGGAAGTTGTCGCGGATCATCCGCGCTGCTTCCGGCGCGACCAGATCATCTACGATCCCTGGCATTACCTGCCGGTGCTGATGAAGAAGCCCGGCGCCTTGCGCAATGGCGCGCCGTTCAAGGACTGGGATCTGCCGCCCGCACTGACCCAGGTCCGCGTCAAGCTGAAGCAGCATGCCGACGGAGACCGACAGTTCGTCAAGGTGTTGGGCGCCGTGCTCGATCATGGATTGGCCGCCGTCGAAAGCGCCTGCGCCGAAGCGCTGGAGGCGGGCATCGCCAGCGGCGATGTGATCCTGACCGTGCTGGCGCGCCAACGGCAGCCTGCCGCGCCCCCCAGCGTCACCACGCCTGACGCGCTACGCCTGAAGATCGAACCCGCGGCCGATTGTGGCCGTTACGACGGCATAAGGAAGATCGCCTGATGGAACGCCACGAGATACTGGAGGCGATGAGCGAGTTGAAGCTTTACGGCATGCGCGCCAGTTTCGACGAGATCGCCGGCAAGGGCCTGGCCCGCCGCGACGAACTCTATCCGCTGATCGCCAGTCTGATCCGGGCCGAACGCACTCACAGGCAAGCCCGTTCGATCAGCTATCGCATCGCCGGAGCCAAGTTCCCGGTCCTGAAGGATATCGACACGTTCGTCTTCGCCGACACGCCGGTCGATGAAGGACAAGTTCGCGAACTCGCCGCCGGCGCCTTCCTCGACGCCAAACGCAACGCGATCTTTATCGGCGGCACGGGCACTGGCAAAACCCATCTGTGCATCGCCGTGGCCGCGACGGTCATTCGCGTTCGCGCCAGGGGGCGCTTCTTCAATTTGGTCGACCTGGTCAACCAGTTGGAGCAGGAAAAGGCCGCTGGTCGTAGTGGCCGGCTGTGCGAAAAGCTGCTGCGTTACGATCTCATCGTCATCGACGAACTCGGCTATCTGCCGTTCAGCCAGCCCGGCGGCCAGTTGCTCTTCCACCTGATCAGCAAGCTCTATGAAAACACTTCGCTGCTGATCACCACCAATCTCGCCTTCGCCGATTGGCCACAGGTGTTCGGCGACGCCAAAATGACGACCGCCATGCTTGATCGGCTGACCCATCACTGCGACATCGTCGAAACCGGAAACACGAGCTGGCGGTTCAAGAACCGTAACTGAGCCGGGTTCCCCCAACCTTCATCGCCGAGACCGGACCTTTTGCGATCGCGCGCCGCCGCTGTCGCAACTTCGGTCGGGCTACGCCCTCCCTGCGTTGCGACAGCGACGGCGCATTCTCATCCTGATCGACGCGCGATTCTCACCCCAGTTTCTTTCAAAGCGTGGGGGTCATTATTGGCCGCGAAAAGGGGTCGCGGTTGGAAGCGATTTGACACGCCTCTACCGCGAGGTCGCGTTGTTGAAGCAATCCGCTGTCGCGCAAGAGCCGGAAACCCCAGCGATTGCGATCATCTCTTACGATGAAAAGCCCGGCGTACAGGCGATCGGAACG
>PLAI01000019.1 GCA_003134075.1 Methylocystaceae bacterium
TCATACCATTTCCGGCTGATTAGTTCGCATTTGCGATTTTTGGCCACCAGTGAAAGCCGGCGCGGCTCTTGATGGCGTCGCGTTCGTTGGCGAGAGCACCGCATCTCTTGCCGATGATCTCGTCGAGTTCGTGGATTGTTTCGACATGCTTGTTGACGATGGGTTCGTCGACCAGGGCCCAGAGGGTTTCCGCCGGCTGTAGTTCGGGCGTATAGGGCGGGAGAAAAACCAGCCTTACGCCCTCTGGAATGTTTAAGCCCGCTTCGCCATGCCATCCGGCGTTGTCGAGGACGAGAATGATGGTTCTATGAAGGCCAGCGCCGCCCTCGCGTGCGAAGGTTCTGAGCAGCGCCTCGAAGAACGGCTTCGAGACGCCGTCATGCACATACCAGAAGGTCTCGCCGCTCGCGGGCGACACGAAGGCGGTGACGTAGAGCCAGTCGAAACGATGATGCCCTGGCGCGATCGGGCGTTCGCCGATCGGCGCCCAGACTCGCCGCGTAACCGGCTTCAGGCCGAGCCGATGCTCGTCGCTCGCGAAGACCTCGACCGACCGTTCGGGATGTTTCGCGGCTTCCTCGGTGACGGCGTCCGACAGCTTTTTTTGAACGCAGCCGCCTCTTCGGGCGAAGCGGACTTCGGATTTTTCGGACGCGGCGTTTGGATCGACATGCCGCAGGCCTTCAACGCCTCCCAGCCACGTTGGACGGCGACCCGCTCCAGCCCCAGTTCGCGCGCGATGAAAGCGGCGACCTTGGCGCTCGTCCACAAGCCGCCATCGTCCGGCGGCTCCTTCAAGCGAACACGAAGCTTGTCGAGAACCTCGGGCTTCAACACGCTCGCCGTCGCGCCGTTACGACGGCGTAGATCGCCCAAGGATTCCGGGCCTTCCGCGTTGTAGCGCACGACGAGCTGCTCAATCCAGCGGCAACCAAACGAGGTCATCTCCGCGACTTCGCCGACGCTGTGTCCCTTGGCCAGAAGCCAGATCGTCTGAAAATGCCGCGCCTCGCAAACGTCGGCGCTCGAAACATACCGATCACGCAACGCTTCGACGCTCAAATGCGCGGCTATCATCGTCATGGTTCGCCCCTTCGCGATTCATGGCGACGAAGCTTAACTGCTTCGATTCCGGAAAGGAATCCCGCTGCCGCGAGTCAGTCAGCCGGAAATCGTATCAGCCAACAAGGCCATGAACGCCATTCATGATCGCATGCCGGTCTTCCTGCGTCGCAATGAAGACGATCGGTGGCTTTCCAATGAGGGAGGCCTCGGGATGTTGAAACCCGCGTCCGAGGATTTGCTGCAATCGTGGCCGGTGTCTAGACGGCTTAATGCGGTCGGAAGCGTCGATGGCGCGAGCATGATCGAACCTTTGGCGGCCTGAACGGCCAGCGCGAAAAAGCCGGATCAGCCCAGAAGCAGATCGACGGCGACTTCTAGGTTTTTGGCCACCAAGGTTGGCCGCTCGGCGAGATGCGCCTCTTGATCAGGACGGTATTTGCCAGTCTGGACGAGAACACCCATGAGGCCAGCGGCCATCGCTCCGCCAACATCGGCTTCCGCGTCGTCCCCAATCATCGCGACATCTTCGACAGCGCACCGCAGGCCTTCGACGGCGAGTTTGAAGAACGTCGGCGCGGGCTTTCCCAGCACGGTGGCTTCTCGACCGGAAGCGTATTCCAGCGCCGCGACGAAAGGGCCTGCGTCGAGACTGAGTTCGCCATCGTGATCGAGGAAGTTGCGGTTTTTGGCCAGGGCGAAAAACTCGGCCCCTTGAAGAATCTTGCGATAAGCTCGGTTCAACAGATCGTAAGCGAAGAATTCGCCCGCATCCCCGACGACGACGGCCTCCTCGCCATCTGTCCTCAGCCCAGAGAAATCCTCGCGCAACTCAGGATGCACGACGAGAAACGGAGCCAGGTTCCGGCGCGCGAGAAAGTCATGCGCTAGAGCAGCAGGCGTGTAGACATCCTCCGGCGCGACTTGCAGTCCGAGTTGCGCGAGGTCCCTCACGATGCGGCGGCGTGGGCGGCGCGTCGTGTTGGTGATGAATTTGAGTGGGAGCTCCGCTGCTCGAATCCGGGAAATCGCCTCGAGCGACCCAGGCAAGGCGGAGCCGCCAACATACACGACGCCGTCAAGGTCGAGCAGGATGCCTCTGACGACACGGGCGTCTCCTCGGATTGCTGAGGTGGTCCCTTGCTGCATCGACATTTTCCTACCGCGTTCGATGAGAATACCGAAGAACCTGTTCCTCGCTGGGATCAGCAAATACGCTTGTTTTTTATCGGCGCCCGACAAGATCCATGATCTCATCGAAAAACGATCCGAGCAACCTGGCGGCTGAGCCCGTTCTGATTGTTCGCCCACCTGGCAGATTTAGCGGCCCCAACCTTGATTACTTCAGGAACGCTGACAACAGCGGCCACTGCTCAATGTGTTTTTGAATTATGGCCCGCAGGCTGTCCATGGAGGCATCGAAGTGGGCCGGCCTCAGATCGCCTCGCACCATCTCATAGCGAAGATATACGCAGTAGGTGGCAAGGACATCTGTCAGGCAATAATCCGCCACTTCGGTCAACCGCCCAGCCGCCACATAGGCCTCGACCTGACTACCATCGACGCCTCCGATCTTCACCGGAATATTAGCCAACGCCGCCATCTCGGCGAGGCTGGGCTTGGTCGAGCCGCCATAGCCAGACAGCACGTCGCAGAGATCGATATGATCCGAGCCAAAGCGATGCCAGTAGTTGCGGTGACCGCCGCCGTGTAGTCCCGGCACTGGAACGCCGAGGGCGAAGGCGCGATAGCGCAGCAGCGGCAGGTCAAAGCCGTTGCCGTTGAAGGTCACCAGGATCGGGCCCGTGCCGCGGCTATCCACCGGAAGGCTTTTAACGAAGCCGAGCAGCAACTCCGCCTCGGTCTTCTCGCCGACCGAACGGCTGCCGATCTGGGTCACCGTCCAAGGACCGCCGCCATCGTCTCGCTTGGCATAGAGGGCGGCGATGGAGATGATCCGGTAGATCGGCACCTTCAAGAACGCCGTCGTCGGATCCTCGCCATTGCGCGAGTAGCGTTCCCCCAGCATCCGCCGAATGTCGGCATCAGGCGTATCGTTAGGTTGCGCGAGGAGGCGGCGCGCCGCTTCAAAATCGGGGACGGCCTCTATATCGAAGGCGACGAGCGCTGTCATGGATCAATCCAATTCAAGGGGAAGCTACGCGGACGGCGTCCAGGATAACATCGGAGCCCAGCGCATCGATGAATTACGACGTGGCAATCCTACCATTGAACATTCCGGCGGTGAGTCCAATTTCCGGTTGCCGCTACCAATATGTTCTATTTTTGTTCCAGCGGGTGCGCTACGCTAAATGCGGCATTCGATTCGGAATCAGCTATGGCGACATTGATCATTACGGAAAAGGCCAGCCAGGCGAAGGATCTCCGGGCCGCCTTTGGCGCGCGGTTTGGACAAATCCTGCCCGCCGAGGGTCATCTCCTGCGGCTGGCCGAGCCCGAGGAGGTCAATGCCGCATGGAAGAGTTGGTCCTGCGTCGTCCTCAAACCGGATGGGCTTTATCCGACGCGGCCGGCTGCCGGCGGAAACAAGCCGACGAAGCTCAAGGCCATCGCCGCGGCGCTCAAGACCTGCGACGACGTCATCCTCGCGACCGATTGCGACCGCGAGGGCCAACTGATCGGTCAGGAAATCCTCGACCATCTCGGCTATCGTGGACGCGTGCTGCGGGCGTTGTTCACGGCGCAGGATCCGAAGTCGCTTCAACAAGCGTTCGCCCGGCTGAAACCGAATGTGGAGATGCGTTCGCTCTATGAGGCGGCGGTGGCGCGCCAGCAGGCGGATCAGATCTTCAATTTCTCCCTTACCAGGACCGCGACGAAGACATTGCTGACCCCCGGCGTTCGCGGCGTGATCGGGATCGGTCGGGTCAAGACGCCAACGCTGGCCATCGTCTGCCTGCGCGAACTGGAAATCCGCAACTTCCGGCCCGAGGATTATTTCGAGGTCGTCGCAACCGCCACCGTCGCAAACGGCAGCTTCGAGATGCGTCATGCGCCTGCGGCCAAGTTGCGGATTAAGGAGCGCGTTCGCGCCGAGGCGATAGCGAAAGCCGCAGCCGGACATAATGGCCTCCTCGGCGTTTCGATCGAGGAAAAGCGGCAGGTGCCGCCACGCCTGTTCGATCTCCCGTCGTTGCAGAAGACCTGCGGCCAGCGTTGGGGGTGGACCGCCGACAAGACGCTGGCCGTGGCGCAAGAGCTATATGACGGCGACGGCAAGAAGCTGATCACTTATCCGCGCGCGGAAGCCCGTTACCTGACCGAAAATCAGATCGGCGACGCGCCGGCGATCGTCGCCGCGCTCACTCGCCTGCGTGGCTTCGCCCATCTCGAAATCGCCCCGCCGGTGATCCGCCGGGGCAAGTCCGGCCATTTCTGCGACAAGGCTCTGGAGGGCGTTTCGCATCATGCCGTCGTGCCCAACGTCAACGTCCTTGACGACCTGGAAACCCGACTGGCGCGCCTGAACGAGGATGAAAAGCGTCTGTTTGCGCTGATCTGCCGTTCCTATCTGGCCGCCGTGATGCCCGACTACGAATATCGCCAGACCGTCGTCACCATGTCGGTTCCGGTTCCCGGCGCTGCCGCGGCGGAGTTCAGGGCTGTCGGGCGTATTCCTTTGCGACTCGGTTGGAAGGCGGTCTATCAGGCGGTCGATCCGGACGCCGAGGCGGAGGCCGAGCAAACGCTGCCGTCGCTCCGCGATGGCGAGAATGCGATCCTGTCCGATGCGCGGGTCGAGGCAAAGAGAACCCAGCCCCCGCCCCGTTACAACGAAGGCACGCTGGTGGACGCCATGCAGAACGCATGGCGCTTCGTCGAAGACCCAGCCCTGCGCGAACGATTGAAGGAAGCCAAAGGCATCGGCACCCCCGCGACTCGGGCCGAAATTATCAAGGGCCTGAAGCGGCAGAATTTGTTGGCCGCGGACGGCAAGCTGGTGTTGCCGACTCCCGCGGGGCTGCAACTGTTTGAGCTTTTGCGCGGCGCGGCGCCGGCGCTCGTCGACCCCGGGACCACGGCTTTGTGGGAGATGCGTCTCGACGAGGTTGTCACCGGGAAGGCCGACTTTCGCGCGGTGATCGACGGCATTGCCGCCGCCGCACATGATCTGATCGACGCATTGCTCAAACGATCGAGCGGAACAGTCGATCTGACGACCTCCGCGCCGGCGCGTCGACCAGGGCGGCGACGCATTTCCGGGCAGGCAGGCAACCGCGCCAAACCGGAAGACTCTAAGCCCGTTCGCACCCGTCGCGGAACGAAGACGGCGCAGTCGTCGACAAGGAAACCTGCCCCGCCAGCCACCGGCGCCTATGATGAGGGGTCCGCTCGTTCGCAGGCGCCGACCGCCAAAATGGTCGCCTACGCGCAAAGCTTGGCGCGCGGCAAGAAATTGACTTTGCCCGAACGCTATCAACAGGATTTCGGTGCTTGTCGCCGGTTTCTTGACGAACATGCGCGGTAGGGGCTTGTGGCGCGAAAGCGATGGGAGTTCGACTGGTTCCGAAAGGAAATTTCTGCTACGAAAAGTTGGATGTGGCGGCAAGAATTTGATCACGCGTCGCTCGTTCCAACATTCTCCGAGCAGCAGTCTCGATGCCGCCACTTTTTCAACTCCTGCCGCGTTTGATCAGGTAGGGACCGCGACTTGCGCGTTGCGTCGTCCATAAGAACCAAGACGGTTTGCGCTGTCGCGGCACAATTGTCGCCGACGAACAGGGCCTGGCTAAAAGTAACGGAACTGTTGCCTATGCGAGAAACCGTCGTCCCGATCCGAACTTCGCTCGGCCAAAAGATTTCCGCCCGAAAATTTAACACAAGATTGGCTAGCACAAACGAAGTTCCCTCGGGCGTCAGAGCTCGCTCTTTCGGATTGTATAGAAGGGAGACCCTCCCCGCTTCAAGAAACGTGACGAAGACGGCGTTGTTGACGTGTCCCTGGCGGTCCGTGTCGTTGTAGCGAACAGACTCCTTCGTCCAGTGCGCGTGGCAGGAGATCTTGGTGATGCCTTGGCTGTCGATTTCTTTGGGCACGGCGGTTCCTCCTTCGATTTAAAACGTTAAGCGTCATGCCTGCCTGTCAGAAAGGTCTTCTGAAGCCTGTAAATCGGCATGATTCGATTACCCTAGTAGCATCTACTTCATACGATCAGCCTCAATCACATAGAATAGCCCGCCACGCCGATCGGCGGCGAGACCCGGCGCCGAAACACATGTATGGCGGCCGATGGCGATAATACCGCTTTGATTGACAGCACGATTCCGCCTTTTTAGTTGTGTCCCTTAAGGCTTAACCCTTGAGATGAAGTGGAGGAAGTTCCCATGGCCGAGCGGACGCCGCCAAGAAAAGTCGTATTGATCACCGGGGCCACCGCAGGCATCGGGCAGGCATGCGCGGAGCATTTGGCATCCCGCGGTTGGCGGGTGTTTGGCGCTGGACGCCGCGCGACCGCTTCAACAACGAGTAGTGGCATAGAAATGCTGCCCATTGACGTCGACGACGAGGTCTCGGTCAGAACATGTGTCGATGGGATCCTGAGTAAGGCGGCCCGCTTGGACGCCGTCATCAACAATGCGGGCTTCTCGACGAGAGGCGCGATTGAAGACACCACCATCGAAGCGGCGAAAGCTCAGTTCGAGACGAACTTCTTCGGAGTTCTCCGAGTATGCCAAGCCGTGCTGCCGGCGCTGCGAGCGGGCGGAGGCGGCTACATTATCAACATCAGCTCGCTGGCGGGGCTTGTCGGATTGCCATTTACGGGACTTTACAGCGCGAGCAAATTCGCGCTTGAAGGGGTCAGCGAAAGTCTTCGACTCGAGGCGCGCCCATTCGGGGTGCATGTGGTGCTCGTCGAACCCGGTGACTTTCAATCCGAAATCAATGCAAAGCGCCGCATATTTACGTCGAAGGAAAGCGCCTATCAGACCGCGTTCGAGAAGCTGCTTCAACGGCGAACTCGAGATGAAACCTCCGCGCCAACGCCGGAACCCGTCGCCCAGCTGATAGAGCGCATTTTGAATTGTCGCCGGCCCAAGACTCGTTACGCCATCGGAATGCTCCGCCAACGCATCCTCGTCCCGGCCAAGCGATTTCTGCCACAGCACATGTTTGAATGGTTGTTTCGCCGCGCGATGGGGCTGTGACTCGCCGTCGGATTTGGCACCCGATCGCGGTCGGCCATAAATTGTTTCGCGGTTTGGAGAAGATAACGATGGCTCGGGCCGCGAGGCCACCCCTTATCGGAAACGGGGTGAAATCCACCGCGCCTTTTTGGAACCAGGAGCAAGTGATGGCTCACGTTCGACCTTCGCGCATCGTCGACCTCTCCAAGGAGATCGCCTACAATCGTGACGACCCATTCTTCATGCGCGTGAAGATCAAGCATCATGCTCATGGCAAGGCGCGGTGGCTGGCGCGGGCGTTGGGGCTCCCTTTTCGACTCTTTCCGAAAGAATTCGTGGGCTGGGCTGACGACACGATCACTCGCATGGGCGTCCATTCGACGACGCATATCGACGCGCCATGGCATTATGGGCCCAGGCTCCCCGACGGCCGGCGCTCCCCGGCGATTCACGAAATCCCGCTGGACCTGTGCTTTGGACCCGGCGTCGTGTTCGACATGAGGCGAAAGGCCGACGGCGAGGAAATCACTGTCGACGATCTCGCGGCAAGCCTTCGCTCAAGCGGAGCGTCGCTCGGTAAAGGCGTGATCGCCCTGATCCAGACCGGCCGCGACCGACTCCAGGGAACAAAGGACTATTGGAAGAGCGGGACCGGCATGAGCGGACCGGCTACGGAGTGGTTGATCGATCAGGGCGTTGATGTGATGGGCATCGATCAATGGGGCTGGGATTTACCCTTTCACCTTCAAATCCGCGCGGCGAAAGAGACCAACAACGCGGCGCAATTTTGGCAAGGCCATCTCGTTGGCCGCCGAAAACCATATTGGCAAATGGAGCAGTTGCGCGGATTGGATCAGCTGCCGAGCCATGGATTTGATGTGGGCGTGTTCCCTTTGCGATTGAAGGACGCATCGGCGGCGCCAGCTCGAGTGGTCGGATTCCTCTATGAGTGAAGCGCGCCGGGCGTCAGGGCCGGATCATCGATCAGCGTTAGCGCATTGTGTCCGTCGGATTGCGAGATTGGGCAAATGAGTTCTGATCAGCAAGGGTTGGTATGAGTGTGAGCGACGACCGGTTTTTATGGATCATTTTGTCAAATCGAACGACGCCAATACCGGCGCGCGAAGCGAGCCGAGGATCGGCTCTTGCGCGGTGACTTCATCCTGCAGCCCCTCGTTCAATATGACGACTGAGGAGCAGGCGAGGCGCGCCGCCCGGAGCCGCGATACGCGCATAAAGGGGTTACCACATGATCTGTTCAAAATCGTAAGCTTCCGTAATGGCCCCCTCGGCGTCAAGCCCCTCGTATCAACTTCTCGAATCTTGGGCGCGCGGCGCGAGCGCGCATCATGGCGCCGTAGCGAGCGCGGCGCTCGCGATGCCTTTTCCGCTGTCGTCGCCGCCGATTTCTTGCTTCCGTCCGTGGTCAGCGCAAAGCCGCCACACGATGCCATCAGAGGAAACAGCGAGCCTATCTAAAGACGCGTGGTCCGAAAGTCGGCCACTTGCGTACGAACGGCTTCACTGGCTCCATCGTCCCGGCGACGGGACTTCGGACAGAGCGCCCTTTTGGCGCTCCGAATTCTGTTTCTTCAGCTCAATGCGCCGCGACGCCCGAGCCCAACTCCGCTTTCGTCCATCGGAAATCCGTCCCGTCGACCCACATGCGATGCAAAATCACGCCGATCTTGCGCGCGAGCGCGACCTTGGCCCGCTTCAGTCCGCGCCGTTTCGCCACCTCCACGGCCCAACGCTTCAGCGCCGAAAAGCGCGTCACGCGCGACAGCAGGATGTTCGCCGCCTTATAGAGAGCCGTGCGCACCATCGTGTCGCCAACGCATGTGATCCCTCCAGTCACGTCGGTCTCCCCTGATTGGTATTTCTTCGGGGTCAATCCGAACAGCGGTCCGACCGCTTTCGATTTCGAGATGCGCGTCGGATCATCCACGGCCGTCTTGAACGTGATCGCCACGACGGGACCAACGCCTGGAGCCGTCATCAGGCGGCGACAGATCTTGTCATCGCGCACAATCACCAACATGGTTTTGTGCAGCTTGGCGTATTCCGATTGTAGAGCAGCTCGCGCCGTGAGCATTGCCCCGACGACGGTTTCCAGCATCGTCTGGCCGGACGACAGCTCGCGCGCTCGCGCCTCGAAGGTTTTGCGCGTCACAACGCCCATCTTCAACCCGAACCCGCGCAAAATGCCGCGAATGCTGAGCTCCACGTCGAGCAGTTTCCCGAGCAGCTGCTTGCGCGCCACGAGCAGGGCGCGCACCTCTTGCGATCCCAGCGACTTGCAGTGAACCGGCCGGAACCAGCCCATCCGGATCAGTTGCGCGATGCCGCGAGCGTCCTTGCGGTCGGTCTTGACCGTCATCGCCGAAAGCGCCGCCTTGACGTGGCGAGTCTCCAAAAGAACCGCCTCGAAGCCGGCCTGCGCCAATCCGGCGTAAAGCCATTGCGACAACGGCCCGGCTTCGAGTCCGATCCGAACCACCCGAAAGCCCAGCTGCTTGAAGAAGGCGACGAGCGCATCGGGATCGCTCGCAACTTTCGCTTCCCTCACGATCTTGCCTTTCGCATCCACGATGCAAACGCTTGAGAGTTCCAAAGACACGTCAATGCCGGCATAATGATGGAGTGGATGCCCCCTCCTGACGGCATCGAATGTGCCAAAGTGGTGATGTTTTCGCATCCCACGAACGGAGAGAGCATCCATGGAAAAGGTTAGCATCATCGGTCTCGACCTTGCAAAGCGGTCCTTTCAGGCGCACGGCGCTTTGGCTGAGGGCGGCGTGGCTTTCCGCAAGAAGCTTTCCCGAGAGAAAGTTCTCGCCTTCTTTGCCGAGCAGCCACGTTGCGTGGTCGCCATGGAGGCCTGCGGGAGCGCGCACCATTGGCGACGGGCTATCCGCGACCTTGGCCACGAGGTTCGGTTGATCCCGGCCGCCTACGTCAAACCGTTCGTGAAACGCCAAAAGAACGATGCGGCCGACGCGGAAGCGATCGCCGAGGCTGCAGTTCGGCCGACGATGCGCTTCGTCGCGGTCAAGACCGAGGAACAGCAAGGGCGCGCCATGCTTTTCCGGACGCGCGATCTTATGGTCCGGCAGCGCACGCAACTGATCAATGCGCTCCGCGGTCATTTGTCGGAGCACGGCGTCGTGGCCGCGCAGGGACCCGCGAATGTGAAAGTTCTTGCAGAGGCGGTCGAGGATCGGGGTCAGGGGACTTCGCTTCCGCTTCTCGTCGTGGAGTTGGCCCGTGTCTTCCTCGATCAGATCGAGGGG
>PLAI01000076.1 GCA_003134075.1 Methylocystaceae bacterium
CCAGACGACCTCGGCCCAATGTCGCCAATTGCTCGGCCTCCGGCAGGCAAGCGCGACCGCAAGCAAGCGGAAGGCGTCCTCGAACCGGCCCAATGACACGAAGGCGTTGAGGTTGCGCACGATGTAGGGCGTGTAGTGTCCCTTAAAATCGGGCGCGCCGATCGACTTGATGTCGGCGGCGCAGAGGTCGTAGGTCGCCCGGATGAACTCATCGGGAAGAACGTCCTCGACGCGGCAGGGTTCGAAGGCGATGGAGGTCGAGGTCGGATCGACGTCCTCACGATCGGCCGAACCCGCTATCAGGCCTCTCCCCAAGAGTTCCGACGTCACACGGAGAGAGCGGGCGAGGTTCGCGGCGAACTCCCGCCCTTTCGTTTTTGCGTGCGCCGCAATCAGCATATCGCCGACCTCTAAGGCCAGATATTCGCAATTCCGCCAGGCGCTCAATGCGAAGAAGTCGTCCCAGTAGCTGTAGCTGGGTATACTATAGCCTTCGTGACTGATAGAGGGGGGCAAGAGGCCGTGGAGCCGGGATTCCGCGCCATGCAACGCATTGGTGCGGGCGCAAAGCTCCTCGATGAATTTGGTCGCCCGGACCACGGGTTCGAAAATCGCGGTCAGGAACGCGCGGTCCCTGCTGATACGATAAACCTCCGCGGCGATTCCAATGAATTCGCCCTGCGCATCGAACTCGATGTCGCTTCCATATCCTCGGTTGATCGTGCCGTCTGGATTGAGGATTGGCGGCGCCATGCCGTTCGCGTAAACGCGCATGGAATACCAAAGGACGTAAGCTTTGGCTTTTTCAATCAGACCGGCCCAGAGCAGAGCGAGAGCCTGCGAGGAGCCGTCGCGCACCCAGATACGGTCGTAATTTCGGGGGCCAGGCCTGAAGGCGGAGCGCGTCGCATTCACGAGGATGAGCGCGGTCTGCGCCTCGATCGTGTCGCTGACTTCCCGATCGCCCACCGTGATTTTCCGGGGACCGATCTTCTTTCGCCAAAGCTCGCCGACGCTCTTGCGTATGGCGGAAAAGACCACGTCCGCATTCGGCGTGATTTCATCACGGAGGGGCGACGAAACGACAACGGCGAGGCTGTCGCCCGGCGGCAGCGAAAAAGCAAATTCACAGGCGGCGCTGAGAAGACCAGAGTCCGAACGTAGGGTCCGGGCTGTCTCTTGGGGCCCGCGCTCGATGAGTCTCACAACGTCTCCGTCGTCGAAGTCGGCGATGGCGACGACATCTGGATCGCTCGAAAACGCAGCGTAGCTTCGATCGTTGACCCGCACCATCCTGTCCTCGACGCCGATGGCGTCGATGAGCGCATGGCCGCCATGTTGCCAGTAGGGATCAATCTGTACTGGGCGTATGGCCAAGATCAGCGCTCCCTTTTGCGGCGCGCGGCTCCGATTGGCGATCCGATACTCCACCAACACCTGACCGGCATGCGCGAGCGCCGTCGCCTGGACCTCCACGCCCTGCGCGCTCCACACCACGCTCGGTATCGGCAAGGAGCCGGCGACGAGGGAGTGACGGATTCGCCCGCTTCCGGGAGCTCCATACAAGGCGCCGTCCAAGCGAAGGAGGGGTGTGATCTGAGCAGATCCGCGTTGGGGTTCGAGATTGCCATATTCGTCGAAGAGCGCTTCTTCGGATTGATCGAACTCCCCCAACACGGTCCAATAGACTTGGCGACCGAGAAGAGACTGCGGGTAAAGATCGCCGCGCCCGGCGCGCGCCGCGCGCTCCAATCGGCCGATCGGCATGCGATCCTCGTCGAGGATGCGGAGCTTGAGTTCGTTGACGATGGCGCCTTCGCGCGCGTTGGCGTCATGCACGGTCAAGCGAAGATAGCGGCTGGTCGTGGGAGGCCACCAGAAGCTGTCGCTGTCGCCGCCGCCAGTCGTGATGCGACCCACCTCGCGGTAATCTCTGCCGTTGTCGGAGAGATGCACCGAGAAAACGGTCCCGTACGTCTCTCCCCAGTCAATCAGGGCCCCGACCACGGATCGGGCATAGCCGAAATCGACCGTGACGCTCTCGCCGGCCAGAACCTTGATCGAGGCATGGCCGAGCGCCGCGATACGTCCCTTCTCCAACGTCGACGCGGCGTCAGCGGGCGCATAAAGATTGATCTGGACGATCTCCTGACCTTGTCGGGGCTCTGGATTTTTGCACGTCCAACGCACGAAACGGGCCTCGGTGGGTGGGAATGCGAAAACCTCTTGTCCGCCTTCGCCGTGTCGGGAGCCGCAAAGATACGTCCAGGCCTTTCCGTCCAGCGAGGCCTCGAACCCATATTTGCTCGCCGCCCGCTTGCCCCAATAGATTTCCAGTCCGCCGAGCGTGGCGACCGCGCCGAGGTCGATCTCAAGCCATGGTTTGTCCGAAGGCTCCGAGACCCATGCAGTCACGTAACGATCGTCGACGGCGCGTCGAGGATCGCCGCTGCTGGCGGTCACCTTCCATTGGCTCTTCTGCGGGACGTTCATGCACACTCCCCGGCGGGCGGCTGGTACGCCCTAGCTTGGTTTAACTCCCGATCCCGCGTTTCAGGCAAACCCCAAGCCCAGCGTTCAACTTCCTATTGGGTTCCGTGCGAGCTTTACCGCTACCGCGGACAAAGCGGTGCTCGATGAAGCGATTAAAGTCAACGCGCGCGCATGGGCTCGCCTGAATACGCCTTCTCCCTAATCAATAAAATCTGTTTTGGGACTGAGCTTGGGAATTTCGAACTCTGGGGACATACTGGGCGCCAAAATCGATATGCAATGGGGCCCGTCGAGTCCAATCGAGCAATCCTTTGAACCCGAAGGGACGAGGGTCGTCACGCACATGGAATTAAGCTCTCCTCCGATGAGCCCCCGCCATCTAGAAAGCGCTTCAGGGTTGACGGCGCAGGTGAACGCCAACGGCTCGATCCGGCGCATGAGTCACCGTGGGGTTCTGCTGAATCTGTTCCTCGGCAACGAAGTCGAGGGTGGGCCCGCCAACATCTACCTTCGCCGCCATGACGACGAAGACGGGGCCATTGGCTTGCTTGCACCGCGGAATCGCTCCGTCGTCGGATGCGACAATAGAAGCATGACACTCTGCGGCGAATGGCGGGACATGCGTTTCTCGCTGTCGTTGGTTCTTGCCGAATCGGCGTCCGCTTGGTTCTGGCATCTGGCGCTGGAGAATCGCGGCGATAAAGCCGAAACGTTGGATTTGATTTACGTGCAAGACTTGGCTTTGGCCGATTATGGCTCGGTGCGGTCCAACGAATACTATGTCAGTCAGTATGTTGATCATTCTCCCTTGTCTCACCCGGAACGGGGCCTGGTCGTCGCCTCTCGCCAAAACCAAGCCATTGACGGACGCAACCCCTGGTGCGTAATCGGCTCTCTGTGGCGCGGCGTCGGTTTCGCCACCGATGCGCTGCAAGTTTACGGTCTCTCGAACCGGGCAGGCAAGCCGCCCGATGCGCTCATGCATGGATTGCCTGGCAAGCGTCTGCAGCATGAGCATTCGCTGGCGGCGATCCAGGACGCGCCAATCCGCCTCGCGCCGGGAGAGCGGACCGAGCGCGGCTTTTTCGGCTGGTTCGAGCAAGACCATCCCGCGGCGACGTCCTCGAAGGATCTGGCTTTCGTCGATCTCGCGCTGGCCTTGCCCGAGGCGACGCCAGCGCGATCATCAGGCGCGAAAGAACATCGCGCGCCCCCGCCGAGTCTCTTTTGTTCCGCGCCCCTGCTCGAGGCGCTGGAGCTGACCGAAGCCGACATCATCGAGCTATTCGGCGAAAACTTGCGCGAAGCGGAGCGCGACAACGGCCGGCTCCTGTCGTTCTTTTCGGGCGATCGCGGCCACGTGGCGCTAAAGGCAAAGGAGCTCGGCGTCCTGCGCCCGCACGGCCACATCCTGCGCACGGGCGGCGGCTTGATCCCCGACGAGGCGGCGCTGACCTCGACCGTCTGGATGTCCGGCGTGTTTCATTCGATGCTGACCCAAGGCCATGTCGGCGCCAACAGGTTTCTGTCCACGACCCGCGGCTATCTCGGCCTCTTCCGCTCGCATGGCCTGCGGCTGTTCGTCGATGTCGGGCACGGCTGGCGACTACTCGACGAGCCCTCGGCTTTCGAAATGACCCCGAACGCCTGCCGCGGGTTTTACAAGCACGAGGCGGGACTGATCTGGATCGAGAGCCGGGCGCTCACGACGCGCCACGAATTGACGCTGTCCGTCGACGTTCTCTCCGGCCCGCCCATGCGTTGCCTCCTCTCGAACCACATCGCCATCGATGGCGACGACGGGGCCGACGAGTCCTCGCCGGGTTATGATCGGGACGGCCAAGGCGTTTTCGTTCGACCCGCTCCAGGCAGCGATGTCGGCCGGCGCTTTCCCGGCGGAGGCTTCCGCATCGATCTTCCGGCCGCCGCTTGCATCGAAAGCGTAAGCAGCGACGAAGCTCTGTTTCCCGATGGCATCTCGCGCAATCAGCCGTTCCTGTGCATCGTCTCCAGGCCCGCCAAATCAATCGGCTTTCGCATCGTCGGCTGCTTGATCCCGTCAGGGCAAGCGGAAGGGACGCAGACCGATCGATATTGGCGGGAGGTGTCCCTGGGGCTACGTATTCACGCGCCCTCCAACAGTCCGATGGCCGGGGACGCCGCCCGGCTCGGCGAAATCCTGCCCTGGTTCGTCCACGACTCGCTCATCCATTACCTTGCTCCACGCGGGCTCGAACAATATTCCGGCGGCGACTGGGGGACGCGCGACGTGATGCAGGGCCCCCTTGAAATGCTCCTCGCCCTCGGGCGTTTCGATGCCTTGCGCGACCTTCTGACGCGCGCCTTCGCCCAGCAGCAGCCGGACGGCGATTGGCCGCAATGGTTCGGCATGTTCGAACGCGAGCGCGACAACCGCGGCGAGGATTCGCACGGAGACATCGTCTTCTGGCCGCTGCTGGCGCTGGCGAGATATCTCTCCGCTTCCGGGGACAGGTCGATCCTTGACGAGGACGCGCCGTTCTTCGCCAAAAAGCCGGAAGCGGCCGAACGGGCGACCATTCGAGCGCATGTCGACCGGGCGCTCGATCTGATCGGGCGCCGCGTCATCGGCGGGACTCATCTCGCGGCTTATGGCCACGGGGACTGGAACGACACGCTGCAGCCCGCCGACCCCAGCATGCGCGAAAATTTGTGCAGCGCCTGGACGGTGACGCTCCATTATCAAACTCTCGTGGCGCTGGCCGACGCCTATTGTCGCTTGGGATTGACGGCGCCGGCGGATGCTCTGCGAGCACGGGCGAAGCTCGTGTTGGAGGATTTTCAGCGCCTGTTGATCGTCGACGGCGTGGTCGCCGGCTTGGCTTTTTTTTGCGGCGAGGATCGCATCGACTATTTGTTGCATCCGCGCGACGCGGCGACTGGCGTCTCCTACCGTCTTCTTCCGATGATTCACGCGATCATCGGCGGCCTTTTCACGCCCGAGCAGGCACGCGAACATCTCGCGATTATAGAGCGGCGTTTGCTCGGTCTCGACGGCGCGCGGCTGTTCGATTGGCCGCTAAAATATCATGGCGGACCGCAAACATATTTTCGGCGAGCCGAGAGCAGCGTGTTCTTCGGCCGTGAGATCGGCCTCATGTACACGCATGCTCATTTGCGCTACGCGGAAGCGCTCTGGCGCCATGGCTCCGTCGATGAATTTTTCCGCGCGCTTTGCCTGGCCAACCCCATCGGCATCCGCGCCTTGACGCCTTCCGCGAAGCCGCGCCAGGCGAATTGCTATTATACCAGTTCCGACGCCGCCTTCGCCGATCGTTACGAGGCCTATGACCATTACATCGGCGCGATGCGCGGGTGTGTTCCGACCGAGGGCGGCTGGCGGATCTATTCCAGCGGCCCGGGCGTCGCCGTCCACTTGATCCTTTGCTGCTTTCTGGGCTTGCGCCAGGAGAAGTCGGCGCTCGTTCTCGATCCGGCGATCCCGCCGCGCCTGAACGGATTGCGGGTCGAGGTGGAGCTGTTCGGCTTTCCCTTCGAGGTGACCTATCGCGTCGAGCGCGTTGGTTGCGGTCCCATCGCCGTGAAGCTGAACGGCGATGATCTATGCTTCGCGCGGCGTGAAAATCCTTACCGCCTCGGCGCGGCGGAAATTCCGATCGGAGCCGTGCTGGAGAGAATTACGCAAGGCGTGAACCTGATGTCGATACGGATTGCCTAGCTCTGCAAGGCGGCGCGCCGGCGCGCCGCATATGCGGTGATGAAACAGGCGTAGCTCCAAGACAGATTTCGAGCCGAATTCGGCGCGCCGTCGTTCTGGTCGAACTGCTCCGACAGTTCTCGCGACGCGGGCGTGTAATACTAGTTCTCATTGATCAGAACCCATGCGCCCAATCCCGTAGCCCGATGGACATGATGCGCCATGGTTGCTCGATGAGCTTGTTCCAGGCGTCGCAACAGTGGTCGACGATATCGTCGTATGACTTGAAGACGCGGTTCGATAGCCAATTGTGACGAAAGAACTGCCAAACGTTTTCCGCCGGGTTGAGTTCGGGGCACTTCGCAGGCAAGGGGACGATGGTGATGTTGGGCGGTATGACCAGCTTGTCCGTCATGTGCCAGCCGGCGCGGTCGGCGAGGAGAGCGGCGTGCGCGTCGGGCGCGACGTTCTTGGCGATCTCGGCAAGCAGCAGGTTCATCGCGAAGGTGTTGCAGGCGGGCAGGACGAGCGCGGCGCCTTTGCCTTCTTTGGGGCAGATGGCGCCGAAGATATAGGTCGAGGCGGTGCGCTGATCATGCGGCGCGCTCGGTCGTGATCCGCGTTTGGCCCATCGGCGGGTGATCTTGTTCTTGGCTCATCCCGGGTTCCGGGGTGATGGGGCGACGATTGCTTCAACGAGCGCCGTCAGCAGCGCTTTTCCACGTTTTCTGGCGTTGTGCACGAACTGGAAGAACGCGAGGTAGAGCGGCAACTTTTCTTGGGCGACGCCGCGATGCGGTCGCAGCCATGAACGCAGCAGCGACCAAAGGCCCTCCATCGTATTGACATGGATTTCATGAAAGCCGTCGCCGTCCTCGTCGCGCGCATATTCGCCACGTCCGTGGCAAACGGTCTTGTGTTCATATCCCCATGCGGGCAGTCGGGCGTAGATGTCGTATTCGTCGGTATGGATCAACGCGCCCTTGGCGACGCCGGCTTCGATGATGGGCTTGACCGTCTTCTGCTGAACATTGGCCAGCATCTTCAGGACGACCTGGCCGCCGCGCTGGATCATGCCGAGAATTGGCGGCTTTTCCTTTTCGAGCGTTCCGCGTCCGGGCGCGCCCTTCAATCTGTTGCGTCGGCCCTTGCGGCCTTTTTTCGACGGCGGCGGGATTGCCCTCACATGGGGAGCTTCGGGTCAAGGGTGCGATTCATTCGTGCATGCTAAAGCTCGCTTGATTGTTTCAGTATCCGAGTCCCGAGCCCTATTGCATGACGCGGCCCGTTTCCGAGCACGATCAACCTCACATACGGTCGCCGCTCAAGACGGCAACACCAACATCCCGCTTGCGGCGGCAGGGGCTCAGGTGGGCGAAACCATTCTTGTGATCGGCATTTCAGGCCATGGGCAATCGCGGTTCGTCCGCCCGGTTCCGCCAGAACTGATCAGGTCCTGGAAGATTTGAGAAGCTATTGAGCGCTTGTCGTCAGGCGGCTTTCATCACGGCTCCCTCGATGACGACGCCGGCGGTGACATATTTCCACAGCGCCACCAGCAGCTTGCGCGCGAGCGCGACGATAAACGTCTTCTTCATGCGGCCTCCGTTGCGGCTGACCCGTTCTTTGAACCACAGAGCCAGCGCCGATTGCGGCTGATGGCGCAGCCATAGCCAGGCGAGCTCGACGAGCGTGGCTCGCAATCGTGGATTCCCAGCTTTGGAAACGCCCTGCTCGCGATCGACCGATCCGCTTTGCCAGGGCGTCGGCGCCAGCCCCGCGTAAGACGCGAGCTGGCGACGATTGTCGAAGTGGCGGAATAGCGCCTCCAACCAGAGGTTGGCGGCGAACTCCGCGCCGATGCCCTTAAGTTCGAGCAACATTTTCCCCACCGGTGCTGGCGCGGCGGCCTGTTGTGCGGCGAGCAGCGCGTCCCGCTCGGCTTCCGCCGCTTTGATTTGATCCAGCAGCAGTTCGAGCCGATCGAGTTCGCGGCTGATCTGGGTCTTGAGATGCGTCGGCAGGGGACGGCCGTCGCCCGTCATCAGCTCGTCGAGGCGTTGGCGGCGATTGCGGCGTAGCGGCTCGTAACCTGATATCCCCTGTGCGAAAAGCAGCCCTTTGATGCGATTGACATGCTCGACGCGCTCGGCGATCAACACCTTGCGCTCGCGGCAGAGGCGTCGCCGGTCTTCTTCCTCGGGCGTCGGCGTCCTGACCATCGCGCACACCCGAGGTTCGCCGCGCTTATACGCCAGCAATGCGCGAAGCAGCGTCTCGCCGTCGATCCTGTCGGTCTTGGCGCGCCGCCGCCGGCGCGACGTCGCGATCGAGGCGGGATCGACGACGTGGCTTTCGATTCCTTCCTTCTCCAGCACGCGATGAAGCCAGAAGCCGTCGAGACCCGCTTCCTGGACAGCGACGATCGGAAAGGATTTCCCCGTCCGCGCCAACGCTTTCTGTTTCAACTCCGAAAAGCGCGCCAGCAGCGCCGCAATGTCGCCGGCCGGAACTGAATGCTTTGACATTTTCTCGCCGCAGCCCGGCGACAGCGATGTGATCAGCCAGATAGAGCGGCTCAGTTCCAATGAGGTGAATATTGCGGCAAGATTCGTTTGGATAGCGGTCGGCGCTTCAGCTCGGTCAGCAACAGTCGGCATGGTCGTCTCCAGAGTGAGTGGTTCGCAACCTCACTCTGCCAGAGCGCTGGTCGCTATCCACCTCCCCATGGGATCTCGATGCGAGCTTTAGCATCATACGCCACGGAGTCGGCGATGCCGGACACAATGATTTCGCCGCGGTCGTTCGCTTGGTTAACCGAGAGCATCCCGCCGAGAAATTTCCGCCGCGGGGCGTCAACCAATTTTAGAGACGCGGGGAAGAAAT
>PLAI01000107.1 GCA_003134075.1 Methylocystaceae bacterium
AGCGGACTAAACAGCCCTGTATTGGACCCGCCCATTGCCCTCCCGGCGAACCGTGCGTCCTCTCCGGGGGTGGAAGCTTGCCACCCTTCGCTGCTCAGGCGCGGTGAACCTCGGTTTCGACCAGCATCATTTGCAGCCATTGCATATAAGCCCGAGGGCCAAGCGAAACCGAGACCCGAGAAACGCGACGGTGATGCCGTCAAATAGGTCATGATGCCTAGCTCGGCCGGCTGCCAGGATGAGGATGAAAGAGTGTTTCGCCGTAATTGCCTTCGCCGGGAGCAGGCATAGATGGCGACACCAGGAGAGGAGACGCCCCCCGTGACCAAATTCCTCGCCTTGGGAATGCAGTTGCGCGCACTCTCTGAGTGAAGCAAGGTCACGGGTTGCACGGCCCGACAGCCGGCGAGCCGTTTCAGCTTAGGTTCCTGACGACCGGAAATCGGTTGAGCGTCAGGGGTCGAGTTCTGCTCGACGAGAGGCGGCGCGCGCGTGGAAAGCGGTTGATCACGAGGGAAATGCAAACGGAGCGCGCTCATGCGATTGGAGATTTTTGGCGGGCTTCGGCATCTCAGCTTCCGCGAAGGGGGCCGCGACGCCGTGGCGGGCTTGACTCTCGCGTCGATGAACGTGCCTCAAGTGCTCGGTTACACGCGCATCGCGGCCATGCCCGTCGTCACCGGTCTCTATACCGTCCTGCTGCCTCTCGTCGCTTTCGCGATCTTCGGCTCGTCGCGGCATCTCGTCGTCGCCGCGGACTCGGCGACGGCGGCCATCTTTTCCAGCTCGCTTTCCCACATGGCGAAGCCCGAAAGCGAGAAATACGTGGCGCTCGTCGCCATGCTGGCGCTTTTGACGGCGGCGCTCCTGCTTCTGGCGCGAATATTCTAGCTCGGATTTCTCGCCAACTTCCTCTCACGCATGGTCTTGATCGGATTTTTGACGGGCGTCGGCTTTCAGGTCGGAATCGCCATGCTCGGCGACATGCTGGGAATAGATGCGCCCGCTCATCGCTCGCTGCTCCAAATCAAAGAACTTTTCGACAACAGGTGGCAATTTGACGTTCAAACATTCGGACTGTCGCTGTTCGTCGTGAGCGCCATACTGCTTGGGCGTCGTTTCGCCCCTCGATTTCCCGTCGCTCTCGTCGCCGTCATCGGGATGATCGCGGCGAGCGCCGAATTTCATTTTCAGGCGCGCGGGATCGCCGTCATCGGCGAGGTGCCGGGAGGCCTGCCGTCAATTAAATTGCCGCAGGCCTCGCTCAAGGAGATTCTCGCCCTTTTGCCGGTCGCCGGGTCGTGCTTCGTGATGATCATCGCGCAGAGCGCGGCGACCTCGGGGGCGTACGCGGCGCGGTATCGCGAAAGCGTCGACGAAAATGCGGACATCCTTGGAATCTCAGCGGCTAACGCCGCCGCTGCCCTGAGCGGCGCTTTTGTCGTCAACGGCAGCCCGACCCAAACGGCCATGGCCGATAGCGCCGGCGCGCGCAGCCAGCTGGCGCAGCTCGTCTTCGCCGCCGTCGTCCTCGTGGTTTTGTTATTCCTTACCGCGCCGCTGCAATATTTGCCGCGCTGCGTGCTAGCCAGCATCGTCTTTACGATCGCGGTCGGCATGGTGGACGTGAAGGGCCTTCGATCAATTTTCCGCGAGAGCCGGGGTGAGTTTTATCTCGCAGTCTTCACCGCGGCGGCCGTCGTATTCATCGGCGTCGAGCAGGGCATTCTGATGGCGATCGTTCTTTCGCTTATTCGGCATATCAAGCACAGCTACAAGCCACATACGCTGATCCTTACGCCGGACCAGACCGGCCGCTGGTCGCCGGCGCCTGCGAGCCCTGGCTTGGAGACGGCGCCGGGACTGATCGTCTATCGGTTCGGTGCCGATCTCTTTTACGCGAATGAAGAGCGCTTTGTGAGCCAGGTCCGAGCGCTCGTCGAGCGCGCGCCGTCGAAGGTTCAATGGTTGATCGTGGACGCCGGCGCCATCACGGATCTGGATTATTCCGCCGCCCAGTCGATCCGCGTTCTGCTCGATGATTTGCGCCTCCAAGGCACGCAGGTTTTGTTCGGCCGCGTCAGTCCTTATCTGCGCTCGGACATGGATCGGCATGGCGTCGCGGCCGCAGTCGGAGAAGCACGGATATTTTCAAAACTGCACGAAGCGATCGCCGCGACCCATGAAGTTCCTGAGGGGGAGAACCCAGAGCGGCGCTGAATGTCTATGGAGGCGCTGCACCGTCTCCCGGCCTACCCGGCGCTAAGACCGATCTTTCGCGTTCTCCTGTGGAAGAAATTTGGTTCATCCGGCGCGCCGCAACGCCGGTCGGAATTACGCTCCTCGCTTCTCCGCCTTAACCGTTTGATGGTAAAGCCGGCGGATCTCGTCGAGGTCGACAGTCGGCTTCGGCATCTGCAGATGCATGTCCTCCAGCGTGTCGGCGATAATCTGGGACACCGTCAGGTTGCGGAACCACTTGTGATTGGAAGGGACCACGAACCACGGCGCATGTTTCGTCGAGCAGCGCGACAGCATCGCCTCGAAGGCCTTGATGTAGTCATCCCATTTCTCTCGCTCGGTATAATCGCCTTCGCTGATCTTCCATTGGCGCGCAGGATCATCCAGACGCTTCCTGAACCGCTCGAGCTGCTCCTCCTTGGAAATGTAAAGGAAGAATTTCAGGATGACGGTGTTGTTCTCGACGGCGATGAGCTTTTCCCACTCATTGATGAAATCGTAGCGCGGCTTCCAGACTTCTTCCGGCGCGAGCTTATGAACGCGCACCACCAGCACGTCTTCGTAATGAGAGCGATTGAAGATCGCCACATTGCCGAGCCCTGGCGCATGAGGGTGAACGCGCCATAAAAAATCATGCTCGCGTTCTTCCGCGGTCGGCTGCTTGAAGCCGGTCACCTCAACCCCTTGCGGATCCATGGCGCCGATCACATGCCAGCACGTGCCATCCTTGCCGGCGCCGTCAATTCCTTGCAGCACGATCAGCAGCGAGTGTTTACGCTCCGCGTAGAGTCCGCGCTGCAGATTGGTGATGCGCGTGAGATTGTGTTGCAGGTCCGCGGCCGCCTCGACATCATTCGCATGCGGCTCATGAAAACCCGGGTCAATCGCGCTGAAATCGCCCTTGGAGCCTGGTTCGATTCGGAAGCGCTTGCGGAAATCCATGTCTTGTCTCCCTCTCGTAAGCACACTTGCCGTTAGGACGCCAGACGGGTCTGATATGCCGCCAGATCCTGTTCATGACGACGGACGTGGCGCCAATAGGCGAGCTTGATCAAATCCATGACGCCCAGCCAGGCGAGACAATATGCCCACACGCCGGCGATGGCTTCGCCCAGAATGGCCTCGACTCCCACCCCAAACAGGCACAGCAACACAGCCACGATCTGAGTCGCCACAATCGCCGAGAACAGCTTAGCGCTCGGATAGGGGGGAAAGATCAGCAGTGACTTGGTCCGCACGGAAAAGAGCAGAAGATGACCGCCAACCGCAAGCTGGAGGAACATCATGGTCTGCAATTGGTTGGGGTCGAGAGCCATGACCGCTTGCAGCTGCGGATCGTAGAGCCAGCGCATCCCGATCAACAGCAGTCCGAAGGTTTGGGCGAGAGCGAACACGCCCATCAGCGAGGCGAAAGTGAAGATGCGGGGCATGTTCCAGCGCACCGGGCGCGGCGCCACGGGCGCGTTGTCATAGGCGATCGTCATGATCGGAATGTCGTCGAGCAATGCGAGGCCCACGATCATGATCGCCGTGAGAGGTTGAAACTCGAAAATGACGATGGACGCGACAACGGTGACCATGATGTCGAGGGTCATCGCGATGCGATAGTAGATATAGCTCTCGATGCGCTCGAAAATCTGCCGCGAGACGCGAATGGCGTTGATGATGGTGGATAGGCCCGGCGCGGTGAGGATCAGCGCCGCGGCGCCGCGTGCGGCGTCGGTCGCCCCGCTCACCGCAATCCCGCAGTCGGCTTGCTTCAGCGCCGCCGCATCGTTGACCCCGTCCCCGG
>PLAI01000260.1 GCA_003134075.1 Methylocystaceae bacterium
CCGAAACCCTTCACAAGAGCTGACATGCGCTTACTGCCAATTCAGCCGCCTGCTTAGGCAGTCTTTGTTTGCGCAGTTCGCTTGAACAGGCCACGTGGGATATCGAAGGGGGCCTTCGACCAAGCCCAAAAACCGCCGTCAAAAGACGCGCCGATCTTTCTCGAAATGACCCGTCGCTAGTGTCCGCTACGCCGTCGCGTTTCCCGCAACCGCCGCTGTGGCGGCAAGTCGATTCCTGTGCTCAACTGCATCCGAAACGGTTTGAGTGTCTTAGAATAGACTCCACGAGGATCATGAGCGGCTTTTCCCTGGATTCACCTTTGCGCTTTCTGCAAGCTGGGGCCTCGCCCGGCTCCTCTGAACGCGGCGTCAAATCCGCCCTCTCGCGCGACCTGCTGGCCGTTGCCAGCATGGATGAAGCCGAAGTTCTGGCTCATCTCGGCAGCTCGCTTGAAGGTTTGAACTCCGCGGAAGCCGCTTTGCGGCTGGCGAGGAACGGTCCAAACCTCGTCGCGCAAAATGGCGCGCCGAGCGCACTGAGCGAATTGATTGATCGCGCCAGCAACCCGCTCAACGCGCTGCTGCTCGCGCTCGCCGCCGCTTCGTACGGCCTCGGCGATCTCAACGCCGCCATCGTGATCCTGGTGATCGTCGCGCTCGCCATTTTCCTGGCGTTCATCCAGAAACATCGCTCCAACGACGCTGCGGCGAGACTGCGCGCCATGGTGAAAATCACTACGAGCGTGCGTCGTCGTAGCGACGATGCGGCTGAAACACCGGCCGCGTCCCATGGGTTTGAGGAGTTGGCGAGTGAAAAGCTCGTGCCCGGCGACATTGTGCGCCTTTCCGCGGGCGACATGATCCCCGCCGACTTGCGGCTTCTCGCTTCCAAAGACCTCTATGTCGATCAATCGGCGCTAACCGGCGAATCCATGCCTTGCGAGAAAAGCGCGCAACCTTCCGCGAAGGTCATCGCTGATCCGTTCGACGCGCCCAATCTCGCGCTCATGGGCTCTAGCGTCGTCAGTGGCTTCGCCGTCGGAGCGATTGTTCGCACCGGCGCGCGCACCTATTTCGGCCAGCTCGCGGAGGAACTCGCCGGTCAACGACGGCTCACGGAGTTCGATAAGGGCATAAACCGATTCATAGGGCTGATGATCCGGTTCATGCTCGTCCTCGCTCCCGCAGTTTTCCTGATCAACGGGCTGACGAAGGGAGATTGGGCGCAGGCGCTCCTGTTCGGGCTCGCCGTCGCGGTCGGCCTGACGCCGGAATTGCTCCCGATGATCGTCACGGTGAATCTCGCCAAGGGCGCGATCGCCATGTCGAAGAAGCGCGTCATCGTAAAGCGGCTCAACGCAATTCAAAATTTTGGCGCGATGGACGTGCTGTGCGCCGACAAGACAGGAACGCTGACGCAGAACAAGATCGCGCTCAGCCTGCATCTCGATATTCGCGGCCAGCGCTGCGAAAGGACCTTAGAATACGCTTATCTCAACAGTCGGCATCAATCCGGCCTGAAGAGTCTGCTCGACGAGGCCGTCGTGCGGCATGTCGAGATAGGCGAGGATGTCCGCCCGAACGATCATTATCGATGCGTCGATGAAATTCCATTCGATTTCGCTCGCCGGCGTCTTTCGGTCATTCTCGCTCCCGAGAGCGGCGGCGAGTCTGGGCCGAAGAGGCCGGCCGCGGGACTGTTCAAGCGCGTCGCAGCTTGGATGGCGCGCTCGTCCGGCGAGCACCTGCTCATTTGCAAGGGCGCCGTCGAGGAACTCGTCGCGGCCTGCGCCTATTGCGAACTCGACGGCCAGCCGCGAAGATTCGACGCGAAGCTGCGGGAACAGGCGCGGGAGAAAACACGGGCGCTCAACGCGGAAGGGCTTCGCGTCCTGGCAGTCGCCCATAAAGAGATCGCCCGCCCCAAGGCGAGCTATTCGGTGGCGGAGGAAAGCGGCCTGACGCTGCTGGGTTTCATCGCTTTTCTCGACCCGCCCAAGGAGGGCGTCGGAGCTGCCCTGACATCGCTCAAGGCATTGGGAGTCGCCGTCAAGATTCTGACGGGCGACAACGAAATCGTGACGCGCAAAATATGTCGGGACGTCGGTCTCGATATCGATCACATTGCGCTCGGCTCCGAGATTGAAGCCATGACCGACGGTCAATTGGCGGAGCTCGTTGAAACAGTCACCGTTTTCGCCAAAGTGGCGCCGGAGCAGAAGGCGCGCATTATTGCCGCTCTGCATTCAGCAGGCCACGTCGTGGGCTTTCTCGGCGACGGCGTCAACGACAGTCTCGCGCTCAAGGCCGCGGACGTCGGCGTCTCGGTGGACAGCGCTGTCGACATCGCGAAGGAGTCCGCCGACATCATCCTGCTTGAAAAAAGTTTGCTAGTTCTCCAGCAAGGCGTCATCGAAGGACGCAAGGTATTCGGAAACATCATAAAATATATCAAGATGGGCGCTAGTTCGAACTTCGGCAGCATGTTCAGCATGCTTGGCGCGAGCTATCTGCTGCCGTTTTTGCCCATGCTGCCCGTGCAGGTGCTCGCCAATAATCTGCTTTACGACTTCTCCCAGGCGACCATCCCGAGCGACAATGTTGACCAAGAATTCCTCGCGGCGCCGCGGAAATGGAATATCGACAATATCTTCAAGTTCATGGTGCTCATCGGGCCGATCAGCTCCATTTTCGATTACACGACGTTTTTCGTCATGCTTTACGTTTTCGACGGCTGGAACAATCCATCGCTTTTCCAGACCGGCTGGTTCGTCGAGTCGTTGCTGACGCAGACTCTGATCATCCATGTGATCCGCACGGAAAAGATTCCCTTCTTGGAGAGCCGCGCCAGCGCAACGCTCACGGCCGCCTCCCTGGTCATATGCTTGATCGGTGTCGCCTTGCCTTACACGGAAATCGGACAATTGCTGAAGTTCACGCCCTTGCCGGCGAGCTACTGGCCTTTTCTTGCCGCCACGCTCGTGGCCTATGGGGTTCTCACGCAAATAGCGAAAACCTGGCTTTATCGCCATTTCAGCAGTGTAAAATCAGGAGGTTGATCCCGAGAATGGTTACGATTTTGGTCATCGGAGTTTCCGCAGCATATTTTTTCTAGCCCGTTTCTTCAAATTGACGAAACTTGTGGGCGAAGGTTGAATCCGGTGGGTCACGCGGCGCGACTTCGGGTGGCCGCTCTGGGTCAAATTCGTCGGTTCGACGGCTTCCGCGAAATTTCCGGTCAGCTTGCAATAGGGGAAATGCCCCTCCGCCATTTATGGCTTCGACTCGCGAGGACAGAGGGATCCGACGATATGTCGTTTTGATCCCTCTCGCAGGCGATCACGCCGCCTTTTTCTTCGGTGCCGGTCGAGCGGTCTTCGCCTGCTCCAGCATTGGGTCCAGCTCGCCG
>PLAI01000127.1 GCA_003134075.1 Methylocystaceae bacterium
CGTGGGTTCGAATCCCACCCCTTCCGCCAGTTCGAAGGTTTATGGTCTTTTTGGATCTGTGACGGTCTAGCATTCTTGGCAAGCCGGAACCGCCGCGGCGCGGTCTGACAGGCGTCGGGGCCGGCCAACTCTTCGCCGAACGCTTTGTCTCGCCGCCACGCCGAAACCGGGCCTTACGCGTCCGCTCGGCTGGCGCGGCGGATGCGCTCATCCTTCAGAACACGCCGGCCTCGAGACCCGCGGCCATCATGGTTCCCAACTCCCGGCACTGCGCGACGAATTCCTCCCGCCAGGCGCCCCGCAGGATCAGCGGCTGCTGGATTTTGCGCCAGCGCAGCCCGGTGACGATCGTCTCGACGCCGCGTTTGGCTCCCGTGCCGTCGTTTCCGGCGCGGATGTAGAGCGCGTAGGGCATCCCCTCGGTCAGCCCAAGACAAGGGCAATAACAGCGGTCGAAAAAGTCTTTCAGCGCCCCGCTCATATAGCCGAGGTTCTCGGTCGCGCCGAGGATGATCGCGTCCGCCGACAGGACCTCCGCCGGCGTCGTCGCGAACGGACCGAGCGCTTTGACCTCGACCCCCTCGATCTCCGGCGATCGCGCCCCCGCGACCAACGCATCCCGCAATCGCTCGGTGTTCGGCGATGGCGCATGGGCGACGATGAGCAAGCGCTTCCCGGTCATTGACGTTTTCCTTTCGCGCCCGGCGATTGGCCTTCGATAGAAAAGCGCTTTCGGCGCGCGTACGCCGGTCTCGCCTTTAGGCGTGGATGCGAGCGCCCGACGGATCGTAAAAGGGCGCCAGGGACGCGCTCGCGCGCGCGCGTTCTCCCGCCACGTCGAGTTCGTAATTTCCGCCAAGGACGAAAGCCCGGTCGAGGCCCGCCGTATTGCGCACATAGCCGTAGCCGATCGGTTTGCCGAGGGAGTAGCCGAAGCCGCCGCTGGAGAGCCAACCGACGCGCTCGCCGTCGCGGTAGATCGTCTCGCGGCCGAGCAGCGTGACCTCGGGGTTTTCGACCGCGAAACCGGCGAGGAGGCGCGGCAATAGCCCACCGCTCACGAGAGCGTCGCGCCCTTGAAAGGGCAGGCCGGATTTGAGCTTGACCGCCCAGCCAAGCCCCGCCATCGGCGGTGTGTGATCCGGTCCGATGTCGGCGCCCCAGGCGCGGTACCCCTTCTCCAGACGCAGCGATTCGATCGCGCGATAGCCGGCATTGGCGAGACCGAACGGCGCGCCGGCCTCGCTCAGCCGATCATGGACCGCGACCGCGAATTCGACGGGAATGTGCAATTCCCAGCCGAGTTCGCCGACATAGGTGACGCGGATCGCCAGCACCGGGGCGCCGGCCAACCGGATCTCGCGCGCCGTCATGAAGGGGAAGGCCGCGTTGGAAAGATCGTCGTCGCAACAGGATTGCAAGATGTCGCGCGCGCGCGGCCCCATCAGCGCGAGCACGCAGTTGGCTGACGTGACATCGACTAGCGTCGCGTCCATCTTCTCGGGGATCGATCGGCTGATCCAATCGAAATCATGGGTGGCGAAGCCCGTGCCGGTGACGATGTAAAATCGGTCGCGGTCGATCCGCGTGACGGTCAGATCGCATTCGATCCCGCCCTTGCGGTTCAACATCTGCGTGTAGATCACGCTGCCCGCAGGCTTGACGACATTGTTCGCGGCGATCCAGGACAGCGCGCTTTCCGCGTCGCGCCCGACCAGCATCGCCTTGGCGAAGCTGGTCTGATCGAACAGCGCGGCGGTGGTCCGGCAGGCGCGATGCTCGCGTCCCACCGCCTCGAACCACCCCGGCCGCGTGAAGGAATAGCGATCTTCCGGCGTTTCTCCCGCCGCGGCGTCCGCGAACCAGTTGGGTCGCTCGAACCCCATCTTTTCGCCAAAGCAGGCGCCCGCGGTCTTCAAGCGTTCATAGAGCGGCGAGCGCCGCAACGGCCGGCCGGATTGATATTCCTCCGCCGGCCAGGCGATGGAGTAATGCCGCGCATAGGCCTCAAGCGTACGCGCGCGCACCCAGTTCGGATCCTTGTGGTTCGCGCCGAAGCGTCTGATATCCACCGGCCACAGATCATAAGGCGGCTCGCCGTCGGCGACCCATTCGGCGAGCGCCATGCCGGCGCCGCCCGCCGAGGCGATGCCGAAGGCGTTAAAGCCCGCGCCGACGAAGAAATTGCGCACCTCGGGCGCCTCGCCGATCATCCAATTGCCATCCGGCGTGAAGCTCTCGAGGCCATTGATCATCTGCTTGATCCCGGCCGAGGCCAGCGCCGGAACGCGCCCCAGCGCCAGACTCATGATCGGCTCGAAATGATCCCAATCGTCGGACAAAAGGCGGAAGGCGAAATCCTCGGGGACGGCCGCGTCGCACCAGGGAATGGGGTTCGGCTCATATCCGCCCATGACGAGGCCGCCGACTTCCTCCTTGTAATAGGTGAGGCGATCAGGATCGCGCAGCGTCGGCAGACCGGCGGTCACGCCGGCGATGCACTCGGTCACGATATATTGGTGATGCACCGCCGCCAGCGGAACCGTGACGCCGGCGCGCGCGGCGAGGCGCTGGGTCCACAGCCCGCAGCACAGGACCACTTTCTCGCAAGCGATAGGCCCCTTATCCGTGACGATTCCCTTGACGCGCCCGTCTTCGACCACGACCTCGGAAACGGCGACGTTTTCCACGAAGCGCGCGCCGGCGAGCCGCGCGCCCTTGGCGAGAGCCTGGGTGATGTCGGAAGGGTTCGCTTGCCCGTCGGTCGGCAGAAAAGCGGCGCCGACGACATCCTCCACATTCATCAGCGGCCACAGCGCTTGCGCCTCCTTGGGGCTCAGAAGCTGCATGTCGAGCCCGAAACTGCGCGCGGTCGTCGCTTGACGCTTGACCTCGATCCAGCGGTCGGCGTTGCAGGCGAGGCGCAGCCCGCCATTGCGCTTCCAACCGGTCGCGTAACCAGTCTCCGCTTCAAGCTTCTCATAGAGTTCGACCGAATAGCCCAGCAGCCGGGTAACGTTCGCGCTGGTGCGCAATTGGCCGACGAGACCGGCGGCGTGCCAGGTCGAGCCGGACGTCAGCTGATGACGCTCCAACAGCAACACTTCCACGCCGCGCTTGGCGAGGTGATAGGCGACGGAGCAGCCGATGATGCCGCCGCCGACGACAATGACTTGCGCGCCGCGTGGAAGTTCGGTCATTTCAGCCCCATCTCTTGGAAGGTCGTCCAGGCGGCGTCGAAACGCCGCAGATTTTCGTCCGTATAGGCGACATAGTCGAAATCAATCGTCGACCTTTGCTCCGAGACCATGCTCCACATCGCCTCGCGCAGCAGCGACGCGCAGAGCATGGCGTGAAATTTTCGGCGCAGCGCGTCGGTGACCGGCGCTTCGAAATAGGCTGACAGCATCGCATCATTGTCGCCTAGGTCGAAACCATTGTTCGAGGAAAGGCCGCCGAGATCGAACAAGGGCGAGTTCCAGCCCGCGTAATCCCAATCGACCAGCCACAGACGCTGGCCGTCGTCGATGAAATTGGCGGCGAGCAGATCATTATGGGCGAAGACGAGATCGATCGGCCCGACCGCCCGCTCCAACGTCTCGGCGGCGGCGAGAAAACGCGGCAGTCGCGCCGCCATGCGGCTTTGGTCTTCGACGAGCGTGTGCGCGTAATCGCGGACGATGTGGAAGACGTTGAAGGCGAGCGTCGGACCGCGCAGATGCGCGGCGATTTCGCGGTGCACGCGCTTGACCAAGGCCACGCAGCGGTCGCGGTCGGCTCGCACATCGTCGGGGCCGTAGCTGCGTCCCGCGATAAAATCGAGCGCCAGAACGGAGGGCGCGGAGTAGAGCACCTTCGGGGAAATTCCCGTGTCGCCCGCCGCCCGCGTCGCCGCGAGCTCGTTGAAGCGCATCACCCCATGCACCGGGATATCCCCGCCAAACCGTACGACGGCGCGGCGCTCTCCATCCGTGACGAGATAGTTTTTGTTGGTGATGCCGCCGAGCAAGGGCTGGATGTCTATCCCGCCGTTCCAGATCGGAAGGGCCCGTATGACCGTCTCGGGATCGGATGCGCTCAAGGCCATGCCGGCTCAACCTTCTCGCAAGGACAAGGCAGACTATAGCGGCGCGGGGGGGTTGGCCAGAGGGCGCGGTTTTAGATTTTAAAGAGCGCGTCTCATCCCCTAAACCACCATCGTCAAATCGCGCCGACCGTCGACGACGCGCACGATCTCGACCCAATCGACGGGGCCGTCGTCCGTATCGGGATGGGTTTCATACAGAATGAGATAGGGCCCCTCGACCAAGACCCGCGCGCGCGGTTGAATATCGGGGCGGCGCGCCCCGAGCCGGGGGTGATGCGACAAGGCTTCGGCCTTGGCTTCGATCCTGTCATACAGCCTTTCCGCGGCCGCTGAATTTTCGAGGCCGATAACGATGTAAATGTCGAGCAGATCCTTCCGGGCTTCCGGACTCCAGACCAGCCTAACAACCATCGGCTTGGGCCTTCTGGGCCTCCGCCAAGCGGCGTCGCGCCTCCCGTCTTAGCTCGCCAAAATCAAGCGGCGTCGGCGGGCCACTGGCCTTGCCCTCGTCCCAAAGTTTGCGTAGCCGCTTTACTTCCTCCTGGCGAAGTTCGCGCTTGAACTGCCAGTCGCGGACCGCTTCACGCACAATTTCGCTTGTCGTGGCATATTCGCCCGCTTCGACGGCCGCTTTGAGGGCGGCAAGCTGCCCCCCCGTTAGGGCGATGCTGACTTTCTGGATATCGGCCACGGCGCATCTCCAATCGTCTTTCAAGCGCATTCTTGCTACTTAGTAGTAAGAAAGTCCATTGAAAACCTCTTTACCGCATCCTCGCCGCCGTCCCACGCGCGGGCGGCAAAAGCATTCTTCGGTTGGCCGGAGCCGCGCGGCGCCATAGTTTTATCACGCCGCGCCTTTCCTTGCGCCCACAGGCCATGCCCATGTATGCGACATCCATTCGCGGAACCCGCTACACATTCCCCGACCTGAAATCATTGATGGCGAAGGCGACGCCCTTACGGTCCGGCGATTGCCTCGCGGGCATCGCGGCCGCGAGCGCCGCCGAGCGCGTCGCCGCGCAAATGAGGCTTGCGGATTTGCCTCTGTCGACCTTTTTGCGCGAGGCGCTCGTGCCCTATGAGGAAGACGAGGTGACGCGGGCGATTGTCGATGGCCACGACGCGGCGGCCTTCGCGTCCGTCGCCAGCCTTACGGTTGGGGAGTTGCGGGACTGGCTGCTCTCGGACGCCGCGACCGACGAAACGCTCGCCGCATTGGCGCCGGGGCTGACGCCGGAGATGGTCGCCGCCGTCGCCAAGATTTCGCGCAACCAGGATCTGATTGCGATCGCCGCGAAACGCCGGGTGGTGACGCGGTTTCGCGACACCTTGGGGCTTCCCGGACGCCTTTCCTCGCGCATTCAGCCGAACCATCCAACCGACGATCCCAAGGGCATTCTCGCGAGCGCGATTGACGGCCTGCTGCTCGGCAATGGCGACGCGGTGATCGGGATCAATCCGGCCTCCGACGATCTGCGGCGATGCCACGAGCTTTTGCGGCTTATCGACGAATTGCGCGAGACATTGGACATACCGACGCAATCCTGCGTGCTCTCTCACGTGACGACGACGCTTCGACTAATGGAGCGCGGCGCGCCGGTCGACCTCGTGTTTCAATCAATCGCCGGAACGCAAAGGGCCAATCGAAGCTTTGGCGTCAATCTCGCTCTGCTGCGCGAGGCCAATGAAGCGGCGCTGGCGCTGCGGCGGGGGACCATCGGCGACAATGTGATGTATTTCGAAACCGGCCAGGGCAGCGCGCTGTCGGCGGGCGCGCATCACGGCTGCGATCAGCAGACGCTCGAAGCCCGCGCTTATGGCGTCGCGCGGCTGTTCAAGCCGTTGCTGGTCAACACCGTCGTCGGCTTCATCGGCCCGGAATATCTCTTCGATGGCAAGCAAATCATCAGAGCCGGCCTAGAGGATCATTTTTGCGGCAAGCTGCTGGGCCTGCCCATGGGATGCGACGCCTGCTACACAAATCATGCCGAGGCCGATCAGAACGATATCGACGATCTCCTCACTTTGCTCGCCGTCGCCGGCGTCAATTATGTCATGGGCGTTCCCGGCGCGGACGACATCATGCTAAATTACCAGAGCACGTCCTATCACGACGTGCTCGCGGTTCGCCGCATGTTGGGATTGGCGCCGGCGCCGGAATTCGCGCAATGGCTTGAAAGCATGGGCGCGATGGACGAGCGCGGTTCGCCAAAGCCCCTGGCGCTGCCCGCCGCCGTCCTGCCGTTGCTCGCAAAGGCGTGAACGATGACCGAGACTCTCCCGGAGACCCACGACAAACTGGCGGGTTTGCGCGCGGCGACGCCAGCACGCATTTTCCTTCCGCGCGCCGGCCTGGCGCTTGCGACGCAAGCCAATCTGCAATTTCAACTCGATCACGCCGAGGCCCGCGACGCCGTGCATGAGCGCCTCGATGTCGAGGCGCTCATCAAGGCGCTACGGTCGCGCGGTCTCGAAGTCCTTCGCCTCGCCAGCGCCGCGCGGGATCGCCGAACTTATCTGCTGCGCCCCGATCTTGGCCGCGAACTCGATGAAGCGTCGCGCGCGCATCTGGCGGGTTCGGCGGACGACTATGACATCGCGTTCGTTATCGCCGACGGTCTCTCGGCGCGCGCCGTCTCCTCCCACGCGATCGCTTTGCTGGACGAAGCGATGCCGGCGTTCCAACAAGGTTCATGGAAGCTCGCGCCCGTCGTCGTTGTCGAACAGGGCCGCGTGGCGATCGGCGACGAAATCGGCGAAATTCTCGGCGCTAGACTCGTCGCAGTACTGATCGGCGAACGCCCCGGTCTTTCCTCTCCCGATAGTCTCGGCGTCTATCTCACCTTCGCGCCCCGCGTCGGCCGCAACGACGCCGAGCGCAATTGCCTGTCCAATATTCGCTCGCAGGGAATGTCCTATTCGGAAGCCGCGCAAAGATTATTCTATCTATGCGGCGAGGCGCGTCGACGGCAGCTGACGGGCGTCGAATTGAAAGACGATACGCCTCTCGCGAGGCGCGACGATCAATCGCCACGACTGGGCGACCCGGAACGATAAATTAATCGCGAAGGCGTCGCCATGCTTGGCCCGGAGCCTCAACTCTTGAAGCATAGCGAGCGCGCGAGCCCCGCGCCGCGGATGATTCCAAGGCGCGGCGTCATTCCGGGTCTACATTGAAGAGATTCAGGAAGGCGTCCTTGTTTTCCCTCAACCGCTCCAGATGCACCGCGGCGAGCTGCGCGAGGCGTCGATCGCCCGACGGCGTCATGATCACGAGCGATCGACGACGGTCGGATGGATCGGTTTTGCGCTTGACCAATTTGGCTTGAACGAGACGCGAGACCAGCTCCGCGGCGCTGTGATCGCGGATCATCAGTTGCTCGGCCAGTTCGCCGACGCTGATGTGGTCGCCGGCGCGGAAGGTCTTGATGACCAGCAACGCCTGATACCATTGCATTGTCAAACCAAGGTCGGCGGCCGCCTGTTCGCTGAAGGCCAAGAACCGTCGCAACGCGAAGCGAAATCGAGCGAGAGCCGCCAGTTCCTCTTGCGTCGGCTCCTTACCGAGCGATTCGGCGCCTTCGTCGGTCCCGTTCGTCGAAATCGTCACAAACCCCCACAATGTCATCCATGGCCATGTCGCGCCGCCGCGACGCGCCAGCAGCCAGGCCGTCTTCAAAGATAGGCGGCGCCCATCTTTCCACTAGAAGCGGCGCCTATTCCCAGCCCGTTGAAACGCGCGAAGCGACCCGCATCGGGCGTTGGCCGCGATCATACCGCTAATCGACCGGCTTGCAACATATCGGCTGACGATCTATAAACACATCGCGTCACGATGGATATGCCGCTGTCGCGGCTGTTTCGTAAACGTGATGCTTGCTTGGGTTCGCGTTTCTGACCGAAACCAAAAACCTCGGGGCTGCCCTGTTCCAGAGGCGAATTCGGCGCGGAAAGAGGAGGACGCGAAGCGAGGCGATGGCGACGCCGGGCCGCGAAAAGCTCCGGCGTCGCCGTGAAGAAAAAATGGTTCGCGCCTTTTCGGCGATCGAGCCATCGTCCAGCCGTCGCAGGTCGGCGCGGCGCCATCAAGATAAGACAGTCCTTCGAGGCGAGGTGAGGAGAGAAGCGATGAACGTAAGGTTCCTGAGCGCGCTGCTATTGGGGGTCTGGCTATCAACCACAGAAATCGCGCGAGCAGTTTTGCGACGACATTCCCGACGTAGGTTCCACAATCATCGTACTCGACGCCCAACAGGACGAATTGCGCGACATGGCGCTGGAAATCCGCATCCTGCGCAATGTCGGCCAAAAGGACGACAGCGAAAATATGGATGCCAACACCCAAATTTACGTCGCTCCCAAGAAATACAAGACCGACACTTTGAATTTCGACTATGATTTCAAGCAGCAGGGCAACTTCATCGGTCTGGTGAAAGCCCGCAGCGACGACGGCACGAAGGAATATATCTCGCGCTTTCCTTTCGCGGTCGGGGAAACGGCGAACAAGAACTTTTATACCGCCGTAGTTCTTGGAGCCGCCGGTCTCGTCGGTTTCGGCCTGTATTACAAGCATGCCTTCATCGACAAGAAAAAGCCTTCCGCGTAACGCGCGCCAATCCACCGACGAGGCATTTCGCCCGCAATGCCCGGGAAGCAATGGAATTGCTGTCCCCGCGCCGGATGTACCAAGTGTTTTGGCGCGAGGTCCGCCATTCTCAAGTGCTGGCGACGGCGTGAATCAAACCCGCCGCGTTTATTCGCCGCCCACCAGAAACCGAAAGAGCGTTCGACATGATTAAATTGAAACTCATCGCATTGGCGTTGTTCGCGACAATGCTCGCAGCGGCGCCCGCGAGGGCTTTTTGCTTATTTGCATGCGAGCCGACCGCGGAAGACACGCGCAAGGTGTTCGAGAATCTCGTCAGGAAGAAGTTCGATCTCGACGCGAAGATTCAAACATTCGACGTGACGCGCTTTTGGCGACTCGACGTCGAAGGCGCCGGTCACGCGGGCGTCGAATATTTCTTTACGGCGAAGGTCGAGTTCCCCAAGGGCGCGAATCTTGATTGCAAGCCCGAGGGCGCGGAAAACACGGCGAAGGCCGATTGCTCCGCGAGCAGTTACTATTCGACCACCATTCAGAACAAAATGGTGAAGGAGCGCCAATATATCGAACCCGGCAAGGTGATCGAATTCAAGGACGAAACGCGCTTCGACCAGGCCGACAAAGGCTGGAAGGGGCAGGATGGGAATATCTACTGAGCCGCGCCGACGGCGTCGACCGGTGGAGAATAAGCGGGAAATGTTGGTGGCCGCGGCTGACGTAAGTCTTCAAAAGTCGGGGCCGAGGCAGGAACCAGGCCATGCACGTCAATGCGTCGGATCTCTACCTTCTCGTCGCGCTCGCCTGCGTCATAACGTTTTTGCGCGGACCATTGTAGCGAGACCCCAATTAGGCGAAGCGATCATCTGTCCCTGCGGTCCGCCTATGACAGCAATAAGAGGGATGCGTTAGGAGAATAAAAGTGGCAGCTAAAAGAGATACGGGCGCTTTATTGAAGCAAGTCGCCTGGGCCGTCGCGGCGATCGCGCTGGTCTTTACGGCTATTCACTTCGCGCCGATCATTTCGCACGGCGGCTGAGTTGGCGCGCTCGGGGCGCGAGATGACCTTCTCGCGCCCGGCAACCAATCGCGCGCGCCGATCAAGTTTCCGGCGGCCGCTGCTTTTTGCCGCTCTTCTCGGCGACTACTCGATCACGGTTGGCCGAATCACAAGGAAACGGTTAGCGCCGCTCACGGTCGCGGGAGTGCGGCGCTACACATTCGCGACGCGCTGTTCTATAGGAGAGCAAACTCGCGAACCCCAAAGGCCGCGCCGATGTTCGACTCCCTCAAAACCTTTCTCGGCGACCTCTCGCGCGCCGCGCCGCGCGAGACGCATTTCGAGGCCGCCGACTATCAACTCGCCGCCGCCGCCCTGCTGGTTCATCTCGCCTCCGTCGACGGCGAGTTCGACGACAAGGAACGCGCGCGCCTGCAAGGCATCGTCGAGACGCGCTTTGGCTTGGACAAGGCGCAGGCGCGCGAACTCATCGCCCATGCGGCGGAGAGCGAGCGCGACTCGGTGGACCTTTTCCGCTTCACCAGCGTGTTGAAGCGCATGCTGGACGAAGATGGCCGTCGTCAAGTCGTCGCCATGCTCTGGGACATGGCCTATGCCGACGGGACGATCCATGAGTTCGAGGAAAATGTCGTCTGGCGAGTCGCCGAACTGCTCGGCGTTTCGTCGCGAGAGCGCGTGAACCTGAAGCAGGACGCTCGCGCGGAGGCCGAGGAAGTGGCCAACGAGAAGCCGTCGCCGGAGTCGCCGCCCCCGGGACCCTGGTCGAAACTCTAAACCGAGGCGATTTACAGGAGCCGTTAATGAGTTCATCCACGAACCCGCGCAAGGCGACGATCGTCACCGGCGCGTCCGAGGGCATCGGCGCGGAACTTGCCCGCGTCTTCGCGGCCAAGGGGCACGAGGTCGTGCTGGTGGCGCGCCGGCGCGACCGGCTGGAAGCCTTAAGCGCGGAAATCGCCGCGAGTGGCGCGCGAAAGCCACTCGTGGTCGCGCTGGACCTTTGCGACTCGGGCGCCGCCGACGCTTTGGAGCAGGCGTTGCGCGACGCGGGGCTCACAGTGGAGATTCTGGTCAATAACGCGGGCTTCGGGCTCATCGGCCCCGCCATGAGGCTGGACGCCGCCGAGCAACTGGCGATGGTCGATCTCAATGTGCGGGCGCTGACCGAGCTGACGCTGCGTTTTCAGAGAGATATCGCGGCGGCGCGGGGAGCTGTCCTCAACGTCGCGTCGATCGCCGCCTTCATGCCGGGGCCGAATTTCGCGGTCTATTACGCCACCAAGGCCTATGTGCGCTCGTTCAGCGAGGCGCTTGCTCAGGAGATGGCGCCGCTGGGCGTGAAGGTCTCGTGCCTTTGTCCCGGACCGGTGGAGACGGGTTTCCAGGCGCGCGCGGGATTCGGATTTACGGGAGCGATGTCGTCGATGAAGCCGGCGCTTGTTCCGGCTTCCGAGGTCGCGCGGCAGGGCTACGAAGGGCTGATGGCCGGGCGGGGCGTCGTCGTGCCCGGAGTGATGAACAAGATCATGCTGATCTTCGTGCGCCTGACGCCGCGCGCGCTGCTGATGCCAATGCTCGCCTATGCGCAAGCGGGCCGCTGACGAGGCGCAAAAAAAGCGGCGCCTCTCGCGGCGCCGCTTTTTCGATTCGGGGCTTGAGCCGGCTTTAAACTTCCGCTGACTTGACCTTCAGCACCTGGCGGCCGCGATACATGCCGGTCTTGAGGTCAACGTGATGCGGACGGCGCAGCTCGCCGGAATCCTTGTCCTCGACATAGGTCGGCGCCTTGAGCGCGTCGGCGGAACGGCGGAACCCGCGCTTCATTGGCGAGGTTTTTCTTTTCGGAACGGCCATTTATCTCATTCTCCGGGAGGCGCTTCACCCTTGAGGGCGGAAGCAGCGAAAACTCATGCTGGGCGCATACAACATATTTGGCGGCGTGGCTAGCCTTGGCTACCCTCAGGGAAGGTGATTAGGATGTGCGAGCGGTGGCGCTTCCGGGAGTTGAGTCGGGTTATGGTTGCAAAGGCTCCCGGATTGCTGGCTGTCGGAGTTGCGGTCGTGTCGAGTCTCGCGCTGGCTCAGGAGCAGCAAGCCGGCGCCACCGTGGATTCCGAGCACATCTTCGGCTTCACGGAGGGGGCCGATATCGGCGACAAAGGCGAAAGCGAGCTGGAAAGCATCACCATCGGACGTTTGGGCAAGCAGGGCGATTTCGCGATTCTAACCAACGAGACTTCGTACCGCTACGGCGTCGAGCAATCTTTCCGGGCGTCGGTGGGAATACTGACTGATTACTACAGCGTCCACGACACGCCGGGGTATCTGAACCGGACGGGATTGCGACAAAGCGGAGTGACCAGCGAATTCCGGTGGCAATTCTCCGAGCACGACAGCGCCCCGATTGGGCTAACCCTGTCGCTTGCCCCGACCTGGCGGAGCGTCAACGATCCGACGCCGGGACAGAGGCAGTCCTTTACGCTGCCGGTTAGTTTGCTGGCCGATCACGTGTTTATCCGAAACCAGCTTTACGCCGCCGTCAATGTCACTGTCGCCCCAACGTTCAGCTCTGTCGCGGGACTGTGGCAAAGCACACAGCCGCTCGAACTCTCGGCGGCGCTCGCAGGGGCGCTGGGCGATCGGATTTTTCTTGGCGGCGAAGTTCGTTGGGCCGCGCAAAACCTAACCGCGCCGTTCGGCGATCGCGCCTTCTATATCGGTCCAAGTCTCTACGTAAAGCTCCAAGAGAACCTGACCGTCAAGGCGGCGTGGTCCGCGCAAGTCCCCGAATTGTTCACCGGCCGGATGAATCTTGCGAACTACGAGCGTCACCAGCTCCTCTTGCAAGTGGCTTACGGCTTTTGAGCGTTCCGCTCATCCCCGCGTCTGCTCCTTCAGCCAAGCTTGCCACTGCTCCTGCGTGCCGTGAAAGGTGTTCTGGTCGACGGAACCAGGGATGCCCGGCACGCTGCCGTCGGAACGATATTGCCAAAAAGTCCATTTGCGGTCGCCGTAGCGCACGGTCGGGTGATATTTTGTCGAGCGCACCCAGATCGGATATTCCGCCAGCGCGTTCGAGTGCAGGATCGACTGATAGAAATCGACCGAGGAATAGATGATCGGCTTCTTGCCGTAATGACGCTCCATTTCCTCGAGCATCTTGCGCATGTCGGCGAGCACTTCCTCGCGGTATAGCGTGCGCTTGCAGGTTCTGGAGGTTGGCGTCGCCTCGACGTCCAGAACGGGCGGCAGCGCGTCCGCCTCCACCGGCACGACGCTCTCGAAATTGCCGATTTCCTCATGCGGCTGGCGGCACCAATAGACGAAATGATAGGCGCCGCGCGGGATCCCGGCGGCCTTGGCGGCGGCCCAATTGCGCAGGAACTTCGAGTCCGCGGCGTCGCCGCCCTCGGTCGCCTTGATAAAGGCGAAGGCGACGCCCGCGTCCTTGACCGCCTCCCAATCGATATTGCCCTGATATTTGGAAACATCCACGCCATGAACGTCATACTCGGCGCTGCGGGTCGCGGGATAGTGATGCAGATCGGACTCCGGCACCGCATAGGCCAGGAAATCCGGGTCTTTTTTCGCGTGCGTCAGCGGCGCGCTGGTCGAGAATCTCGCCGAGCGCTGGCTGTAGGAGGGGTCGAGCCCCCCGCCGCAACCGGCCAGAAAGGAGAAGAGGAGAAGCAACGCGGCCGTCACGGCGCGAATGCGTGCGGGGAAAGCTAAAGCGTACATTGCATCAAATTACCTCCTAAGCGGTAACGGAACGTTAATGCGCGGGCGCGGGCCACCTTGGCTCAAGAAAGATGGAACCACAAAGTGGCGATAGAAAGAAACGCGCCATAGCCTACAACATCCGTTACGGTCGTGACAAAGGCCGAGGAGGAGACCGCCGGGTCGATCTTCCAGCGGTCGAGCGTAAGCGGCACGAGAATGCCGCCGAGCGCCCCGGCAATAAGATTGGTGAACATGGCGAGCGCCATCACCGGCGCTATGCCAATGTTTTGAAACCAGTTCGCGGCCACGACGCCGGTGATGAGGCCAAACCCCAAGCCGTTCACCGCTCCCGCCGCCAGTTCGCGCAGGATCACGCGCGTCGCGTTGGAGCGCGACAATTCGCGGGTCGCCAGCGCGCGGACCGCCACGGTCATGGTTTGAGTCGCCGAATTGCCGCCTTGGCTGGCGACGATGGGCGCCAGCACGGCGAGCGCCACCATCTGCTGCAATTGGCTTTCGAACAGCCACAACACCGAGGAAGCGACGATCGCGGTTCCCAGATTGATCAGGAGCCAGAGAAAGCGGCTTTTGGCAGTCTGCCAGAAGTCGTCGGAAAGCTCTTCCTCCGGATTGACGCCGCCGAGCGCCTTGATCTCCTCGGAGGCCGCTTCCTGCAGCACGTCGACGATATCATCGATGGTGATGACGCCGACAAGCCTTTCCGCCTCGTCGACGACCGGAACCGAAACGAGATTGTAGCGCTCGAAAATCCGCGCGACTTCGGCGCTTTCCTCCGTCGCGGTCACGCGGCGGCGATCCGCCTGCATGATTTCGTCGACGCGTCGGTTTGGCCGGGCGCGCACCAGCGCGTCGAGAAACACCGTGCCGAGTAGGCGATAGCCGGGATCGACGACAAAGACCTCGAAAAAACTGTCGGGCAGAATATCGGGATCGGTTTCCAGAAAGAAATCGAGCACTTGACCCGCCGTCCAGAAGGTCGGGATGGCGATCAGCGTCGTCTGCATCAGCCGGCCGGCGCTGTCCTCGGGGTAATTCAGCGAGCGGCGCAGGACCACGCGCTCATGCGCCGGCAGCGCCTCCAAAACCTCGGCTTGCTCGTCGGGCTCGAGGGTCTCCAGAATGGCTACGGCGTCGTCGCTCTCCAGATCGCGCACGCCCTCGACGAGCGTCTCGACCGGAAGTTCCTCCAGAATATCCTCGCGGGTCGTTTCGCCGACCTCCGTGAGCGCGGCGAAATCGAAGTCCGCGCCCATCAGTTCGATCAGCTTGGGCCGCGTTTCGTGATCGAGCAGCTCCAGCAGCGCGCCGACATCGGCTTCGTGCAGCGCGCCTACGAGGTCGTGCGCGCGCGCGGCGTCGCCACCGGCGACGGCCGTTTCGACGCTCGCCACGAAATCCGTGCGAGGCTCGCCGGCCTCGTCGCGAAAAATCTCGGGTCCGGTCTCCAATTCTTCACGATCGAGGGCCATATCGGAATCCGTCTGCCGTCCGCAGGGGTGCATAACCCGCTCCAGCCCGAACTCAAAACAGTAAAGCGCCCTGATGTCGTCCAATCGGATTTGTTTTCTCTCGATCCTCGCCGCTCTCGTCGCCATGCCCGGCGCCGCCGCGCCGCTTGCCTCGTGCGGCCCCGAGAAACTGGGCACGTCGCGGGAAATCGCCGTTGATGGCGGCGAAGGCTTGGCGCTTGGGCTGCAAAGCTATCCGCGCACGCTGGCGCTTGCCGATCACGAGGTGGTGCTGACCTTCGACGACGGCCCGGTGCCGCCGACGACGCCGCTCGTGTTGAGCGCGCTCAAGGAGCAATGCGTCCGAGCCACTTTTTTCATCATCGGCAATAACGCGAGCGCCGATCCAGCCTTGGTGAAACGCGAGATGGAGGAGGGGCATAGCGTCGGCTATCACTCCAACAGCCACCCGGCGCGAACGCTGCGACTGATGTCGGTGGACGCGGCCAAGGCCGACATAGAGGCGGGGATCGCCGCCGTCGACAAAGCCGCCTATGGCGACGCTTCGGGAAAGCCCCGCACGCCGTTTTTCCGCTTTCCCGGCTTCGCCGATTCGCCCGCGCTGCTCGACTATCTGCGGGGGCGCGGCATGACGGTGTTCGGCTCGGATCTCTGGGCGTCGGACTGGCGGACGATGACGCCCCAAGCCGAACTCGATTTGGTGATGGGCCGGCTGGAACAGGCCGGCAAGGGAATCATCCTGTTCCATGACTCCAAGGCCAGCACCGCCAAAATGCTTCCCGATTTCCTGCGCGCGCTGAAAGCCAAGGGGTTTAAGGTCGTGCACATGGTCGCCGGCGCCGGCCCGACGCCGGTGGAGAAGGCGGGGCCGGATTGGAAATCCACCACCGAGCCGATCATCGCCAAAACGCTGGGCGGGAAGGGGCCGGCGAGCGAGCATGGAGACGGCGGGCCGGAGGCGCGGTGAAGGGCGAGATTCGATTTGCGGGCGGATCAACAGAAGGTGGCGCTCGTCACTTAGTTCGCGACCGCCCGCCTCGCGGTTCCATGTTCGCGAATCCAAAACGGCATCTTGCTCTCCGTGGTCCGCGCGCTAGGTCCAAAGAAACTGATTTTTTGGACTGGGGAAGTTGACATGGACAAGAAGATCGTAGGCCTATTGGGCGCAATCTCCTCGGTTGCAGCGATGACCGCCGTGCAAGCGGCGCCCTCGCCGGACGCGACCGAAATCTCGACCGCGCGGTCTTACGCGGAGTTGCTGCAACCAATCCCAAACGCGGTCGCCCTATTGCAGGCTGCTCGGGCCGCGGATGCCGAGCGCGCGAAAACGGAGACCGGGCAGGACCAAAGCGCGCAGCTGGCGTGGCATCACCATCACCATCACCATCATCACCGGTGGTATCACCACCATCATCATCATCGGTATCACCACCACCACCANNCACCACCATCATTACTGGTAGAACTTCCGTTGATGACGGCGAGTTCGCAAATCTGCGGTTGATGCGCCGACGGTCGCTCGATTCGCAAAAGGCCTAGCGCTTTTGTAAGCGCTGGGGTCGGCGTTGGGCGCTAGGGAAGTTTCTTCGCCGCGCCATGAAGGCGGCGGTAAGTAGCGTCGAATACCGTGTTCGTCGCCGAGGTCCATCGGCTGTCCGCGCCCAGATTGTCTCTGCTCTCGTGGATGCGCAGAGACTGCAATTCTCGCTCGGCTGCCTCCTCCTCACCCATTTCAACGAGTTCGAAGTCGGAATCCGCCGGAATCGCAATGAACTGCGCCATCGGCTCTCCAAGTCTGAAGATATGCGTGCGGCCTTCCGCCGGCGACTTGAAGACCATGAAGGACATCATTGGCCACCAGTTCCTCAAAAGCGCCGGCACGGCGATCGGAACGGTGTCGGTCGGGTCGGTGTAGAAGCGCGGATGAGGTTCGATCTTGATCGCCAGACCCGCCTCCACCTTCAAGTCGAAAAGCAACTGATATGTATAGAACTGCTCGCCGAACGTCCTGAACGGCGGCCACAACCGATCATCCTCGGGAGCCGGTCCAAAATCGCCCTCGAATACAAGACTACCGTCCCTCGTGCTGACGCGCAGTTCGTTGTCATAGGGATAAAATATCTCGACGCCATATTGCGCGGCCTCTGAAAATGGCACGCAATGCCACGCATATTCGTGGGAACCGTCGGCGCGAGGCTCGGGCTTTCCAGCCCATCCGGGGATTTGGAGTTTGGTTCGGCGCGGACGCAGCCTCTCCTCGATCATTCGATATTTGATGGTGTGCATGGGCGCTCCAGAAAAGCCGCGACCGCTGTTGATCCATCACATTATGTGGTTCGGCGAAAATTCAAAAACCCATTTCGCCATTGCGTCTAGGGTGATCCAACGGAGGGCACGCCAATAGGGCGGAACGGCTTGTTTTCACGAATGTATTTTGTAAAGCGTAAGTCATTGGAAGATCGTTCGCGCCCTGCTTGCGACTTCTTCCGCCGTTTCCGGTGAGGGCGCCAACTCTGGCTTGAAACTGGTGCGGTCGAGAGGACTCGAACCTCCACTGGTTGCCCAACTAGCACCTCAAGCTAGCGCGTCTACCAATTCCGCCACGACCGCAGGGGCGCTTCGCGAAGCGCCGGCGGCTCAGCGTCTAACAAATCGGCTCCACAATGACAAGCCGCTGTTTCGCGGTTCGCCGCTATTGCGCGAGTTGCGCCGGATAGCCCGCGTCGGTGATCGCCTTGGCGATGGCGGCGGGGTCTTTTGGGGCGGGCGTCACGGTGACCTTGCCGCTGGCGAGATCAGCGTTAACCTCGGCCCCCGGCTGCGCGCCCTGCACGGCCTTGGTGACATGCTTCACGCAATTGCCGCAGGTCATTTCCTTCACGTCGAAAACAGTGCTCATCTTGCTCTCCTCTGGCGGCGGCATGGGGATGGGCCGCGCCGCCGCGGCCAAAACATTCGGCGGCTCGAATCGGCGCAGCCGCAGTGCATTGGTCAATACGAAAACGCTCGACAGCGCCATGGCGCCGGCGCCAAGCATCGGCGACAGCAGCGTTCCATTAACGGGATAAAGCGCGCCAGCGGCGACCGGGATCAACACCACATTATAGGCGAACGCCCAAAAGAGATTTTGCGCGATGTTGCGCATCGTGGCGCGCGAGAGCGCCAGCGCCGCCGGAACCTTCGCGAGGTCGCCCGACATCAGCACCACATCCGCCGCCTCGATGGCGACATCGGTCCCTGTGCCGATGGCGATTCCGGCGTCGGCGGCGGCCAGCGCGGGCGCGTCATTGACGCCGTCTCCGACGAAAGCGATTTTTCGCGCGCCTTTGAGTCGCTCCAACGCCTTGACCTTTCCGCCCGGCAATACGCCGGCGATCACCTCGTCGACGCCCGCTTGCGCGGCGATGGCGCGCGCGGAGGATTCCGTATCGCCAGTGATCATCGCGGTCTTGACGCCCATGCCATGCAACGCTTTGATCGCGGCGGCGCTTGTCGGCTTGATCGCGTCGGCGACGCTCAGCGCCGCCGCCAGCCGACCGTCGACAGCGGCGAACAGCGGCGTCTTGCCCTCGCCCGCGAGCCGCGCCGACTCTTGCGCGAAGGCGCTCACGTCGAGGCCGAGCGAGACCATATAACGCTGCGCGCCGACGGCGACTTTTTTTCCCGCCACCAGCCCGGTCGCGCCCATGCCAGGAAGCGAGGCGAAGTCCGCGCATGGGGCAGGGGCCAATCCGCGCGCCCGCGCGCCTTCGACCAGCGCGCGCGCGACCGGGTGCTCGGACAGCGCCTCGACGCTCGCGGCGAGCCGCAGCGCGTCGTTCGCGTCGAAGCCGGGCGCGGCGACAAGATCGGTCAGCCTCGGCTTGCCGACTGTAAGCGTGCCGGTCTTGTCGAAGGCGATCAAGGTCACGTCGCGCAGCGTCTGCAGCGCCTCGCCCTTGCGAAACAGCACTCCAAGTTCCGCCGCGCGGCCCGTGCCGGCCATGATCGCGGCGGGCGTCGCGAGTCCCATAGCGCAGGGGCAGGCGATGATGAGCACGCTCACGGCATTGACCAGCGCGAAGGTGAGGCGCGGCTCGGGTCCGATCAGCATCCACACCGCGAAGGTCAGCAAGGCGACGCCCAGCACGACCGGCACGAAGACGCCCGTGACGCGATCGACCAGCGCCTGAATTGGCAGTTTGGCGCCTTGCGCCTGCTCGACCATGCGGATCACGCCGGCCAAAAAAGTGTCGGCGCCGACGCGGGTCGCGCGAAAGGCGAAGGCGCCGGTCGTATTCACGGTCGCGCCGGTGACGGTCGCGCCCTCGGATTTCTTGACCGGGGCCGGCTCGCCCGTGATCATCGATTCATCGACGTATGATTCGCCGCGCGTGACCACGCCGTCGGTCGGGATTTTTTCGCCGGGCCGCACCAGCACGATGTCGCCGACGTGGACTTCCTCGGTCGCTATGTCGAGCGCCGCCCCATCGCGTTCGACATGGGCGACGCGCGGCTGCAACTTCGCCAGCGTTCGAATAGCGTCCGAGGCGCGGCCCCTGGCGCGCGCTTCGAGAAACCGCCCGAACAGGATTAGCGTGACGATGACGCAGGCGGATTCGTAATAGACGTTCGTCGCGCCGGAAGGCAGCAGCGCCGGCGCGAAGGTGGCTACGACCGAGTAGAGGTAGGCGCTGCTCGTGCCAGTCGCGACCAGCGAATTCATGTCCGGCGTTGCGCGCGCCAGAGCGGCGAATCCCTTGGTGTAGAAGGCGCGGCCGGGGCCGGCGAGCAGCAGACTCGTCAGAACGAACGAAATATATTGCACGGCGTCATGGCCGATGTGCGCCATGATCCATTGGTGCATGGCGGGGATCATATGACCGCCCATTTCCAGCACGACCACCGGCGCGGTCAACACGGCGGCGGCGATCAGCCGGCGCGTCAATGCTCGGGATTCATCCGCGCGCGAGTCCCGCTCGCTGGCGCCCGCGACCTCGGCGGGCTCATAGCCGGCCGAGGTGATGGCGTGGCGGAGATTCTCAATGGTCGCAGGACCCTTGAGCACGCGCACGCTGGCGCGTTCGGTCGCGAGATTGACGCTCGCCGACAGCACGCCGGGGGTCGCCAGCAGCGCTTTTTCGACATGGGCGACGCAGGACGCGCAGGTCATGCCACGCACGCCCAGCTCCAGCGTCTCAACGACGGGCTCATAGCCGGCGGCGGTCACCGCCTGCGCGATTTTCTCCACCCGCGCATCCGGCGATAGCGCCACATCGACGCGCTCGGCCGCGAGATTGACGTTCGCGGAGCAGACGCCTTCGGTCGCCAGCAGTGCTTTTTCAACATGCGTCACGCAGGAGGCGCAGCTCATGCCGCGCACCTCGAAGGCGAGGGGCGTTGTCACAGGGGGCTTTTCCGCAGATTCCAGCATGGATCAACTCTACTCCCGCGGCGCCGTCACAGCCAGCGCGGCGTTCGCGCGCGAAAACGCTCGAACGCCTCCCCGAATTTCTCGCGCAAATGCCGCTCTTCCGGCTCGATCGCCAGCTTTGTGAGCGCGAAAAACAGCACCGGAATCAGCAAGACTATGGCGGGCGAGCGCAGCAGCAGGCCAGCGCCAAGCGTCAGCGCGAGTTCCGAAATGTAAATCGGGTTGCGCGAATAGCGATAGGGGCCGCTGGTGACGAGCGTCGCGACCGCGCGATGCGGCAAGATCGTCGTGTCGTGCCGCCGCAGCGTCAGCGCGCACCAGACGTCGTTGGCGAGCCCCAGCGCGACCAGCAAGGCTCCGGCGAGATGCGCGGGTCCGGGCGGGATCCACGGCGCGGGCAGCCAGTTATCGAGAATGCGCCCGCCGACAATGACGACGATGAACAGCAGTGGCGGCCAAGGTATATGGGAGGGTGGACGTTCGCCATTGGTCGATAGGGTCACGCGGGGCTCCTTGCGGGAATTAGATCGGCTTTTGGAGGCGCGATTGCAAGAGGGCGGAGCCAGAGCTGACTGACGGCGTCCATCCGCCCGGCTTTGACCTGCGCGCCGCGCCCGGTTAGGACTCGGTGCGTCCCTGTTGAGCCAACAAGTCACAATGCCCTCGCCGCACCCAGATTTTCTCGCTCCATACCAGGCCGATCTCGACGGCCTGCGTGGTCGGGATCGGTTTCGCGCGCTGAGCAAACGGGGCGGGCTCGATTTCGCCTCCAACGATTATCTCGGCCTCGCCGAATCCGAGGAATACCGCGAGGCCGCGCGCGCGGCGCTGGCGCGCGGCGTTCCGCTGGGGGCCGGAGGTTCCCGGCTATTGCGCGGAAATCATGCCGAGCATGAGGCGCTGGAGGTAGAGGCGGCGCGGTTTTTCGGGGCGGAATGCGCGCTGTTTTTCGGCGCGGGATTTTCGGCCAACGAGGCGCTGCTGGCGACTCTGCCGCAACGCGGCGATATCATTCTTTACGACGAACTGATCCACGCCAGCGCGCATGAGGGGATGCGCCTCTCCCGCGCCGAAAGCCGCGCCGTAGCGCATAACGACGTCGGCGCCTTCGAGGAGGCGGTCCGCGCCGCCGGCGGGACCGGCCGCGTTTGGATCGTCGTCGAAAGCCTCTACAGCATGGACGGCGACATCGCGCCGCTCGAAACCCTGGCTGGGATGGCCGGGCGTCATGGCGCGTTTCTGCTGATCGACGAGGCCCATGCGACCGGCGTCCTGGGGCCGGGCGGGCGTGGGCTGGCGCATGGGCTGGAGGGGCGGGACAATGTCCTCACCCTCCACACTTGCGGCAAAGCGCTCGGTCTTTCCGGCGCACTGGTCTGTCTGCCGCGCGTGCTCCGCGAGTTCTTGATCAACCGCTGCCGAAACTTCATCTTCGCGACGGCGCCGTCGCCCTTGCTCGCCGCCACGATCCGCGCCGCGCTCGGCGTCATCGAGCGTGCGGACGACCGCCGCGCCGCGCTGGCCGAGCGGGTGAGGCGCGTGGGCGAAGCCCTGCGGCGCCTGGCGGTCGCCCAGCCTTCGGGGACGCATATCCAGCCGGTGATTGTCGGCTCCGACAAAAGCGCGCTGGCCCTCGCGGAGCGGATGCAGGCGCATGGCCACGACATTCGCGCGATACGCCCGCCGACGGTGCCGGAGGGCACGGCGCGGTTGCGAATTTCGCTGACGCTGAACGTGAGCGATGTCCAAACGGACGCGATGATCGCGCTGCTCGCGCAAGAGTTGGCGGAAGCGCCGTCATGAATGCGCGCTTCGTGATTGTCGGAACCGACACCGGGGTCGGGAAAACTGTTTTCTCCGCCGCGCTCATCGGCGCGCTGGGCGCCTTTTACTGGAAGCCGGTGCAGGCCGGCCTGAAGGAAGAGACGGACTCGCAATGCGTCCTGCGCCTCTCCGGCCTCCCGCCCGAGCGCATTTTGCCGGAGGCTTATCGCCTCGAGACTCCCGCTTCACCGCATCTCGCGGCGCGGCTCGACGGACTCGCCATTGATCCATCGCGACTCGATCCGCCGGACACGGCCGGTCCGCTCGTCATCGAGACGGCGGGCGGTGTGATGACGCCGCTGACGATCGAGACGCCGACGATCGATCTTTTGACGCGCTGGCGCCTTCCCGTGATTGTGGTCGCGCGCACCGCGCTTGGAACGATAAATCACAGCCTGCTGACCATGGAGGCGCTGCGGCGTCGCGACATTCCGCTGCGCGGGGTCGCCTTTATCGGCGAGGCGAACGAAGACACGCAAGACACGATCGCGCGCATGGGGCGCGTCGCCATGCTCGGCCGCTTGCCGAACCTAACCCCGCTGAATGCCGAGACTTTGCGGCGCGCCTTCGCGGAGGCTTTCGCCGTCGCGGATTTCGTTTAGAACTAAGCCATGACTCTCGTCACGAATTCGCCCGTCTGGCGCCCTTACACGCAGCACGCCCTGCAACCCGGCGCGATAAAAATCGCTCGCGCCGAGGGCTGCTGGCTGGAGGCGGAAGACGGCGGGCGCTTTCTCGACGCCATCTCGTCCTGGTGGGTTATCACCCATGGCCATCGCCGCCCGGAGATCACGCGGGCGATCAAGGACCAGGCAGAGCTGCTCGATCAGATTATCTTCGCTGGCTTCACCCATGAGCCTGCGGAAAGTCTGGCGCGGCGCCTCGTCGAGATCACGCCCGAAGGTCTCGACTATGTGTTTTATTCCGACAGCGGCTCCACCTGCGTCGAGGTCGCGATCAAAATGGCGCTCGGCTATTGGCGCAATCGCGGCGAGACGCGCGCGCGCATTGTCGCGCTCGAGCATGGCTATCACGGCGACACGATCGGCACGATGTCGACGGGCGCGCGCTCGCCATTCAACGCCAGCTATGAGCCGCTGCTGTTCGATGTCGCGCGCATTCCCTTTCCGGACGAAGGGCGCGAGCAGGAATGTTTCGACGCGCTGGAGGCGGCCTGTAAGGCTGGCGCGGCTGCCTTTGTCGCCGAGCCGTTGATTCTGGGCGCGGGCGGCATGCTGGTTTATTCGGCGTCGAATCTGCGCGAAATGAAAAATATTTGCGCGCGCAATGGCGTGCTGTTCGTCGCCGACGAGGTGATGACCGGCTTTGGCCGAACCGGAACGCTTTTCGCCTGCGAACAGGCGGGAATTACCCCCGATATCGCCTGCTACGCCAAGGGCCTCACGGGCGGCGTGCTGCCGCTCGCGGTGACGATGTGCGGCAAGGAGATTTTCGACGCGCATCTTTCGGATGATCGCGCGCGCGCATTTTTTCATTCGAGCTCCTACACCGCGAACCCGATAGCGTGCGCCGCGGCGCTGGCCAATCTCGACATTTGGGAACACGGCGGCGCGCGCGAGGCGGTCGCGAAACTGTGCGCAATGCAGGCCGAGCGCATCGCGCGCTTCGAGAGCGATTCGCGCTTTATTAATGTTCGGCGCCTCGGGACGATCACGGCGCTCGATCTCGCGACGCCCGGGCGCGGCTATCTCGCTTCGATCGGGCTCGATCTGCTGCGCTTTTTCAACGCGCGCGGCCTGCTGCTGCGACCGCTCGGACAAACGATTTACGTGCTGCCGCCCTATTGTATCGAGCCGGAGGAGCTTGATCTCCTTTATGCTGCGATCGACGAGGCGGCGGCGGAATTTCGGGGGTGAGGGCGGCGAGGCGCCGCTCTCACCCGGCGTCGGGTTCGTTCACCGGACGCGCTACATATTCGTCGCGCAGCACGCGGCGCAGGATTTTTCCGACCGCGCTCTTCGGCAGGTTCTCGCGGAATTCATTATGTCTCGGCCTCTTATAACCGGTCAGATTTTCATGCACGAAGGCGGAGAGCTCGCCGACGGTAAGGCTATTGTCGCGGGGGACGATGAAGGCGATCGGCGTTTCGCCCGAATGGCGGTCCGGCGCGCCGATGACCGCGACCTCCTTGACCTTGGGATGATGCGCGAGAACGTCCTCGACCTCGTTTGGATAGACATTGAATCCCGAGACGAGGATCATCTCTTTCAAACGATCGACTATTTTGATCTGGCCATCGGGCAGCATGATCGCCACGTCGCCGGTGCGGAAAAAACCGTCCTCGGTGAGGCATTCCTGGGTTTCCTTCGGCTTCATCCAATAGCCGGGCATCACCTGCGGCCCCTTGACGCATAGCTCGCCGCGCTCGCCGAAGGGCGCGGGGGAGCCGTCTTCAAGGCGGATGGATATTTGCGTGGAAGGATAGGGATAGCCGATGGAGCCCGAAAATTCGTCGAGAGTTATGAGATTCGATGTGACGATTGGAGAAGTTTCGGAAAGTCCGTAGCCCTCGACGATGGCTTTGCCGGTGACCTCTTTCCAGCGGCGCGCCACCGCGCCCTGAGTGGCCATGCCGCCGGAGATGCAAAAGACCAGATGTGAAAAATCGACGCTCGCGAAATCCTTGTTGTCGGCGAGCGCCGCGTAAAGCGTGTTCACTCCGGAAAACATTGTGAAACGCGATTTGCGCAAGGTCTTGACGAAGCCCGCGATGTCGCGCGGATTGGCGATCATCAGACAGCAGCCCCCGATCCGCGTCACCAGCAGGCAGCAGGCGGTGAGGCCGAAAATATGATAGAGCGGCAGGGCGGTGACCATGACGTGCTTGCCCGCGACGAGCGGCCGGACCCAGGCGATCGCTTGCGCGACATTGGCGGCGACGTTGCGATGCAACAGCACGGCGCCCTTGGCGACGCCGGTCGTTCCCCCGGTGTACTGCAGAAAGGCGATGTCGTCGCGCGATACGTCGACCGGCTGAAACGGGCGCTTCCGTCCCTCCCGGAACAGGTCGGCGAAGCGCGTCGAAGCCGGCAAGGCATAGGGGCGCACCGCGCGCTTGACCCAGCGCGACACAGCGTTGATGAGCATGCCCTTGAAGCCGAGGAGATCGCCCGGCGTGGTGACGATGGCCTGTTCGACATGCATATTTGGCCAAGCGTGCGCGACCACGTGCGCGAAATTCTCCAGGACGAAGATGAAACGAGCGCCGGCGTCGTTGATCTGGTGCTCGAGTTCGTGCGGCGTATAGAGCGGATTGACATTAACGACGACGCCGCCAGCCAGCAAAATCCCGAAAACCAGAGCCGGATAGGTTGCTAGATTGGGCGACATGATCGCGACGCGCTGGCCCTTTTCCAGCCCGCGCGCCTGCAGCCAGGAAGCGACGGCCTCCGCGGCGCGGGAGAGTTCCGCGTAGGTCAGAATAGCGCCAAAACTCTCGACGGCCGGTCTATCGCCATAAACCGCCACGGAGTCACGGAACATCGCATTGAGCGTCGAGTAACTCGCTTCATCGATGTCGGCGGGCGCGTAAGGCGGATAGCACGCCAGCCAGGGACGCGAGGCATATGGATCGTCCGCGATTTTTGGGCCAGTCATGGGAGTATCGCCTTTCGCCGTCTAACGCTTCGGCCGATCGTGAATCATCAATTGTGAATGATAGCATATGCATCGCAACAAACAGCCGAGGCGTGAAAGACTTTGGCGCCGCGCCGCGGCAAGAATGGGCGGGTCAGGCGGCGTTAAGGCGCGCGCCGACGAGAAGCGCCAGGCCCAGTCCCATGACGAGCGCCGCCGCCAGCAATTCGGCTCCGCGCCCGGCGAGCGAGGCCCAGCGCCGACCGGGACCGCTCCATCGCCGCGCCGTTTGCCGCGCGAACACCGCGCAGGCGGCCAAAAATCCTGTCGTGATGGCCGTGCCGGCCGACATCAGTAAAACGGCGCTCGCGCCGGCCCAGAAACTGCCCTGCGCGAGAGTGAAGACAAGAATCAGAATGGCGCCGGAACAAGGGCGCAACCCGGCGGCGACCACCGCGCCGAGCGCGCCGGACCAGGAGAAATCGCGCTCCAATGTCGTCGGGTCGACAGCGTGGAGGTGACCGCAACTCGCCGAATGCACATGCGAGGGATCGTCCACGGCCTCGCAATAAAAGCCGCCGCGGCTCGCGACGATGTCTGGCGGCGCCCGCAACGCCGCAAAAAAAGCCCGGCCTTTTTTCCAAACGAGGCCGGCTCCGAGCAGCGCGATGGCGCCGTAGCTCGCGAGTTCAATCGTATTCGCCGCGCTTTTCATTTGCATCGCGGTGGCGCCCAGCAGCGCCGCCGCCGCTCCGACCAAGCCTATCGCGACGCAGCCCTGGAGTAGGGCGGCCAACGCCGCGAGGATCATGCCGCGCCGCAGCGCGGTTTCGCTGGCGATCATATAGGACGCCAGCACGGCCTTGCCGTGGCCCGGACCCGCGGCGTGAAACACGCCGTAGGCGAAGCTCGCCCCTGCCAGCGTCCAGAAGGCGGAGCCGCTGGTTTTGAGGGCTTTGGCGGCGGATTGCAGTTCGATGTGAAATTTGTTCTGCCAAGCGAGAATCGTTCCCGCCAAGCCTGTCGCCGCGCCCGCGGCCTCGCCTCCGGCCATAGCGAAGGGATTGCGGCCCGTTTGGGCGGTCGCCAGACGGTCCGCGCAACCAAACGCCACGAGCGCCAGCAGCAGCGCGGCGACAAAGCGTCCTTTCGCCGTCATCACGGGCAGGCCACGATGACGCGGGTCGCGAGCTTTATCCCGAAATCCGCGCCGGGCGAAAAATTCTGGAAAAACGCCTCGCTTAGCTTCTTATTTTCGTCGGCGACGAGGGGCTTTGGCTCGACGGCGCTGACCGAACAACCGTCCGGCGCCCGCGCTAATGTGACCGGATTTTGTTTCTCGAAGTTGAAAGAGACGAAATAGGTCGGGTCATAGACCTGGAACGAAAAGGGCTTTTGCGCGGGAACGGGGGTTTCCAGCGGCAGCAGAAAGCGCAAAGTGACGATTTTTTTCTCGTCCGACTCCAGCGTGACCTCGGTCGGCTCCAAAAACTTGAGTTTGGCGCCGCCTTGTTTCGCGAAAGTGAAGAACTCAAATTCCGCCAGCGACTCGACATTGGTCTTGGCGAGCGGCGCCAGTTCCTCGCGCGTCGGCGGCTTGCCGTCCTTGCCGAGACCCTGCACAGCGAAGGCCGAATACATTTCGTCGAATTCCCAGGCGTGGCGCAGACCGATGATTTTCCCGTTGGGGGCGAACACCACCTCGCTGCGCACGGCGACCCAGACATGCGGATGCGCGTTGGCCGCGCCGCTCGCCGCCAACAGCGCGAGCGTCAGCGCGGGCCAAAACACGCCGCGCGCGAAGAGACTGGATTTATGTCTGAATCTGAAGGTCATCGACTCCGGACCGCTATGCGGCGAAAGGGGCGAAATAAGGGCGCTGACGACGCCCTTTACCCCGGGCCGCTATAGTAGCATAAGCGTCCTTGAAAGGGTTAGCGCGACCGACATACAATATGACGGCGTAATTGCCGCGCCTTGGGCGCGCGGGCCGACTGACGCGATGAAGGCCGACCGAGAGGTGGCGGCCCGTCAAACGAAACGGCGAGACGGAACCCGCGCGGGATCGCGCCGACGGTCGCCGCGTCTTATTGCGGAGCGAACCGCTGGCGCCGGCGGCTTTAGGCGACGATGCGCTCAATCGCAGGAGAGATCAGGAATGGCGGACAGTCTCGCGGGCGCCTCGAACAACGAAGTCGCCCTTAGCGAGTCGACGCTCGCGGACAAATACGATCTTGGCAAGCAACGCGCGTTGATGACCGGAACGCAAGCGGTCGTGCGTCTTCTGCTGATGCAAAAGGAGATCGATCGCCGCGCCGGCCTTAACACAGCCGGTCTGGTCACGGGTTATCGCGGCTCGCCGCTCGGCGGCGTCGACGCGCAAATGCACCGCGCGAAGCCCTATTTCGACAACAATGATATCTTGTTCATGCCGGGCCTCAATGAGGATCTGGCCGCGACCGCGATCTGGGGCGCGCAGCAGGCGGAGATTCGCGGCGAAGGCAAATACGACGGGGTGTTCTCGCTTTGGTACGGCAAGGGCCCGGGCGTCGATCGCAGCGGCGACGTGCTCCGCCACGTCAATCTCGCGGGCTCTTCGCGCTTTGGCGGCGCGCTGGCGTTGATGGGCGACGATCACACGGCGGAGTCGTCCACCACGGCGCATCAGTCCGACTTTCACTTCGTCGACGTGATGATGCCCATACTTTCTCCCGCCGGCGTGCAAGAGATATTGGATTATGGGCTCCAGGGCTATGCGCTGTCGCGTTACGCGGGCGTTTGGGTCGGGCTCAAATGTCTGAAGGACACGGTCGAATCCACGGCTTCCGTCGATGCTTCGCTTGGCCGCGTGACGATCGTGACTCCCGCCGATTTTCTCATGCCGCTGGGCGGGTTGAACATCCGGGCGGCCGATCCCGTGCTGGCGCAGGAGGCGCGGCTTCAGGAGAGCAAGCTCGACGCGACGCTCGCCTTCATCCGCGCCAATCGCCTCAATAAGATCATCACCTCCGGCGGCCCCAACGCAAAGATTGGCGTGATCACGGTCGGCAAATCCTATCTCGACGTGCGTCAGGCGTTGGATGATCTCGGAATCGATGAGGTCAAGGCCAATGACCTCGGACTCCGGCTCTATAAGATCGCTTGTCCCTGGCCGCTGGAGCCGCAAGGCTTGCGCAACTTCGCGCGTGGGCTCGACCTTATCATTGTTGTCGAGGAAAAGCGCTCGCTGATCGAAACGCAGTTGCGCGAGCAGCTTTACGGCGCGCCCGATCAGCCGCTGTGCATCGGCAAGAAGGACGAGAACAACCAATGGCTGTTTCCGGTCAAGGGCGCGCTCGACGCCAATGACGTCGCCATCGCCATCGGCCGCCGATTGCTGAAACATCACCGAGGCGAGGAACTGGAGCGGCGCGTCGCGCGGCTCGAAGCTTTGCAACAAAAGCGCGCTGACATCACCGAGGTGACGGTGCGCGTTCCGCATTTTTGCGCGGGCTGTCCGCATAGCACCTCGACCCATGTTCCGCAGGGCGCGCGCGCCTATACCGGCATCGGTTGCCATTACATGGCGCAATGGATGGGGCGCTCGACCGAGGGCTACACCCACATGGGCGGAGAGGGCGCCAATTGGATCGGCGAGGCGCCTTTCTCGACGCGCGGCCATGTCTTCCAAAATCTCGGCGACGGCACCTATAATCATTCGGGCTCGCTCGCCATACGTTTCGCGGTGGCGACCAAGACGCACATCACCTTCAAGATTTTGTTCAACGGCGTCGTCGCGATGACCGGCGGCCAGAAGCATGAAGGCGAACTCACCGTCGAGGCGATCGCGCGTCAGGTCGCCGCCGAGGGCGTGAAGAAAATCGCTCTCGTCACCGACGAGCCGGATAAATATCCCGCGACGATCGACTGGCCGCCGGGTCTGAAAATCCACCACCGCAACATCCTCAACGAGGTGCAGCGCGATCTGGCGCAAACGGAAGGCGTCACGGTTCTGATCTACGATCAGACTTGCGCCGCCGAAAAGCGTCGCGGGCGCAAGCGCGGGCAATATCCCGACCCGGACGCGCGCATCATCATCAACGAACTCATATGCGAAGGCTGCGGCGACTGCGGCACGGCGTCGAATTGCGTCGCGGTGCAACCGCTCGAGACCGAATTTGGACGCAAGCGCCGCATAGATCAATCCGCCTGCAACAAGGACTTTTCCTGTCTCGAAGGCTTTTGTCCGAGCTTTGTCACCGTGCATGGCGCGCGCATGAAAAAGGCTCCGCTTCCGAGCGCCGCGGACACGGCCAGCCAGCCGTCGTTGCCAGAGCCCATGCTGGCCCAAATTGGCCCCACGCCTTACGGCGTGCTGATCGCGGGGCTTGGCGGCACCGGAGTCGTGACGATCTCCGCTCTGCTGGGGCTCGCCGCCCATCTCGAGGGCAAGGGAGTGGGCGTCATCGACATGGCCGGTCTCGCGCAAAAGGGCGGCGCGGTCTATTGCCATGTGAAGATCGGACGCGCGCCCGCCGACGTCCACGCCATTCGCATCGCGGCTGGCGAAGCCGATCTGATGCTGGGCTGCGATCTCGTCGTCGCGGGCGCGAAGCTGGTGCTTTCCGCCATCGATTCCAATCGCACGGCGGTCGTCGTCAACAGCGCGGAGGTCTTCCCGGGCGACATCGAGCGTAATCCCGACTTCATCTTGCCGGCCGAGGAAATCAAACAGGCCATTCGGGGCGTCAGCGGCCCGCGCATCGACTTTTTGGATGTGACCGCGCTGGCGCTGGCGCTTCTTGGCGACTCTATCGCCGCCAATATTTTCATGCTCGGTTTCGCTTGGCAGAGGGGTTATTTGCCGCTTTCCGACAAATCAATCTTGCGGGCCATCGAATTGAACGGCGAATCGGTGCCGATGAATCATCAGGCGTTTAAATGGGGACGACAGGCTGCGCATGATCTCGGCAGCGTCCAAGCCGTGGCTCGTTCGCTCCGCGCGAAGAACGAGACGCGCGAGAAGTCGAAGACTTTGGAGGAAGTGATCGAGCGCCGAGCGGCTTTTCTTGTCGATTATCAGAACGCGGCATACGCGCGGCGCTACCAAGCGCGCGTCGAGCGCGTCCGCCAAGCCGAAACGGCGTGCATGGGAGAAACGCGAGAATTGACGGACGCGGTCGCGCGCTATCTCTTCAAGGTCATGTCCGCCAAGGATGAATACGAAGTCGCGCGGCTTTATACGAACGGTGCGTTTCAGCGCCAGCTCGACGAAAATTTCGAAGGCGATTTGCGGCTTGAACTGCATCTCGCGCCGCCGATCCCGTTCCTGCAGCCCAAGAACGATTTCGGCGGCTCGCGTAAAATGACATTCGGTCCCTGGATGTTCTCGGTGATGAAAATCCTGGCGCGGCTTAAACGGCTGCGCGGTTCTTGGTTCGATATCACGCGCTTTAACAACGACCGCGTCGTCGAGCGAAAGATATTGGCGGATTACGAGGCGTTGATCGATGAAATCGTCACGCGCCTCACCCCGCGAAATCACGCGACGGCGGTCTCGCTCGCGCGGATACCGGAAAAAATCCGCGGCTTCGGCCATATCAAGGCGCGGCACATCGATCTCGCTCAAGCCGAGGAAGCGCGCTTGCTCATAGAGTTCCGCGCGACCGAGGCGCCGGCCATGGCCCCGGCGGAATAGCGCGAGAGGAAATCTTGCGCCCGGGCGAAGCCTCCTTCCGGGACGGGTTTCAGCGTTGCCGAGTCCATTGGTCTTCGCCGCAAACATTGGTGCTTGGCACGCAGCCTTCAAGCGTGACGACGGTGTCGCTCTTCTGCGTCAGTCGCGCCGAGTAATTCTGTCCATCATCTGCGTTATAGATCGTGCCGGACCACAAGTTGTCGCCGCTCTTCTGGAGGCTCAGGATCGGCAGGCCGAGCAGGGCGCGGGAGCGTTGAGCGGGGTTGGGATTATTTTCATCCTTGGCGTTGCGATCGGGTATTGAGTCGATCGAACCGCAGAGGCCGGCGCCGCAGTTGTGAATGTTGATAATAGCCTTTCCGTCGCCGACGCGCCATTTGCCGGCCGGACCGGCGAAAGCGGCGACAGGCGGCAAAAGCGTCAGGGCTATGATTAATGCAACGCGCGACGATCCCCTCATTCGTGAGTCTCCATTTCGAATCCGTGGGCTGGGGAGTATAGAACATGAATCCCGCTCGGAGGAAACGTTCGCGCGTGCAAGATTCGCGCTTGCGAAGGACTAGAAGGATCGCATGCCGATAATCGCGCCGCTCGAAACAAGTCTTTCTCCAGCTAAGTTCAAGCAATTACGCGCGCTTATTCTGGGCGGGACGAGCGAAGGACGCCGGCTCGCCGGACGCCTCGCGGGGGAGTCCGAGATTTATGCGGTGATGTCGCTCGCGGGGCGCACTAAAGCGCCGTTGGACGTTGGACTTCCCATGCGCGTCGGCGGTTTCGGTGGCGTCGACGGACTGATTCGCTATCTGACCGAAGCCCGAATCGATCGCGTGATCGACGCGACGCATCCGTTCGCCGCGCGCATTTCGGCAAATGCGCGGGCGGCTTGCGCCGCGGTCGGCGTGCCGCTCGCGGTATTTTCGCGTCCGCCCTGGCGCGCGCGCGATGGCGACCGCTGGATCGAGGTCGCCGACAATGAGAGCGCGGCGCGGGCGTTGGGCGATGCGAAGCGCCGGGTGTTTCTAACCGTCGGGCGCCTCGGCGTGGCCGCTTTTCGCGCCAGTCCGCGGCACGAATATCTGATCCGTTCGATCGAGCCGCCGGACGCCCATGAATTGCCGCCGCTTTCCACGTCGATTCTGTCGCGCGGGCCGTTCGAACGCGAGGATGAAATCGCGTTGATGCGCGAACGGCGAATCGAGGTCGTCGTAACGAAGAACAGCGGTGGCGCTTCGACCTACGCCAAGATCGAGGCGGCGCGCGCGCTAAATCTCGAGGTCGTCGTGATCGCGCCGCCGGCTTATGGCGACATCTTGCAACTCACCGATCTCGACGCAGCGATGGCCTTTCTTGGCGCAAGCGCCGCGCCATGAGTAAAATCCTGATGATTCAGGGGACGGGCTCGGACGTCGGCAAATCGCTGGTCGTCGCCGCCCTGGCCCGCGCCTTCGCGAATCGGGGCCTCAAGGTCGCGCCGTTCAAGCCGCAAAATATGTCGAACAACGCCGCCGTGACGGCGGAGGGCGGCGAGATCGGCCGCGCCCAGGCGCTTCAGGCGCGCGCGGCGCGGCTCTCGCCCAGTGTCGATATGAATCCGGTGCTGCTCAAGCCGCAGGGCGCCGCCGGCTCGCAGGTGATCGTTCAGGGCGAGGTGATCGGCCAGGCGCTGGCGCGCGACTATCAGAGTTGGAAGCCGCGCCTCATGCCCCGCGTTTTGAAGAGTTTCGCGCGTCTTCGCTCTCGCGCCGATCTCGTCTTGATCGAAGGCGCCGGCAGCGCGGCGGAAGTCAATTTGCGCGCGGGCGACATCGCCAATATGGGGTTCGCGCGCGCCGTGGACGCGCCGGTCGTGCTTGTTGGCGACATCGACCGGGGCGGGGTGATCGCCCAGCTTGTCGGCTGTCAGGCGGTGATCGAGCCGTCCGACGCTGCGCTGATCAAAGGCTTCATAGTCAATAAATTTCGCGGCGACCCGTCGCTGTTCGAGGATGGAATGGCCTTTGTCGCGCGCCGCACCGGCTGGCGGGCGCTCGGGCTTCTGCCCTTTTTCGCGGACGCCGCGAGGCTTCCGGCCGAAGACGCCTTCGGCCTGCGCGGCCAGAACGCAAGCGGGCAGGGGGGCGTCAAGATCGCGGTGCCGCTATTGCCCAACATCGCCAATTTCGACGATCTCGATCCACTGAAGGCCGAACCTGGCGTCAGCGTGATTTTCATTCCGCCCGGCGCGCCCTTGCCGGGGGACGCGCGGCTCGTCATTCTGCCGGGGTCGAAGGCGACGATCGCCGACCTTATGGCCTTTCGCGCCGAGGGCTGGCATATCGACCTCGCCGCCCATCTGCGTCGCGGCGGGCGTGTGCTAGGCGTGTGCGGAGGTTATCAAATGTTGGGACGAAGCATCGCCGACCCCTTCGGCGTCGAAGGTCGGCGGGGCCACACAGAGGGGCTGGGATTGCTCGATGTCGCGACAGTGCTCGGGGCGCAAAAAAAGCTGAGCCAGACGAGGGGCGAGTGCGTCGCCGAAGGCGCACCGTTCGACGGCTATGAAATGCACATGGGCGAGACCACTGGACCCGATTGCGCGCGGCCCGCGCTGCGCTTCGATGACGGCAGGCTCGACGGAGCCGTCTCGCGTGACGGACTCGTTAGCGGCGTTTACGTGCATGGGCTGTTCACCCGGGAGCAGCAACGCGCCGTCTGGCTGCGCCGGCTCGAAGTCGAGCCCTCGTCGCTGCGCTACGAGGCGCAAATCGACGAGACGCTGGACGCGCTGGCGGAGCATATCGCTGATCATGTCGACCTCGACCAATTGCTGGAGCTCGCCCGATGAATCCGGGGCTGAGCATCGTCGGTCGCGACGCCGCGCTGCCGCATGACGCGCCTATCCGCCACGGCGGCGGGCTTGACGCGGCGCGGCGGCGTTTTCCTTCGGCGCCCGAGCCCTGGATCGATCTTTCTACGGGCGTCAGCCCGCGCGCCTATCCGCTTCCCGCCATCGCGCCGGAAGCCTGGACCAGGCTCCCCGACGAGAATGCGCTGGCGGTTCTCGAAACCGCGGCCGCCAAGGCTTATCGCGCTCCGGCGCGGATCGAAATCGTCGCCGGCGCGGGCACGCAGGCCTTTATTCAGTGTTTGCCGCGGCTTCTTCCGGCGCGCCGCGTCGCGACCCTGGGCTTCACTTACGCCGAACACGCGATGAGTTGGCGCGCGAGCGGCGCCCGCGCGAGCGTCGCGGCGACGCTGGACGAACTCGCGGACGTCGACGTGGCGATCGTCGTCAATCCCAACAATCCCGACGGCCGGCTCGTCCCGCCGGAATGCTTGGTCGAGATGGCGCGCCGCATGGCCCCGCGTGGCGGCGTGCTTATCGTCGACGAGGCCTTTGTCGATTTCACCCCGGAGGCCAGCGTCGCGCCGGCGGCGGGCGGCAATCTCATCGTGCTGCGTTCTTTTGGCAAGGCCTATGGCCTGCCGGGCGTGCGACTGGGCTTCGCCCTGTGCGAACCGACGGTCGCCGCGCGGCTGCGCGCGGCGCTCGGGCCCTGGAGCGTCAGCGGTCCCGCGCTCGCCGTCGGCGCCGCCGCGCTGGCCGACTCCGCCTGGCTCGAAGGAAACGCGGCGTCGCTCGAATGTTCGGCGCGCCGTCTCGACGCCTTGCTGGGGGTGGCCGGCTTCGCCATTATCGGCGGCGCGGGCCTGTTCCGGCTCGCCCAACATGATGACGCAGTGGACTGGTTCGAACGGCTCTGCCAGGCCGGGATTTTGACGCGTCGCTTCGTGGAGCGCCCAAAATGGTTGCGTTTTGGTCTGCCCGCCGCGCCTCGAGACTGGGAGCGACTGGCGTTGGCCTTAAGGTTACAGCCTGATGTCGAAAGATAAGCGACCTGATTGGGAGGCGTCCCTGGGGCCGGCCGGGACGTTCTCGCAGGCCGAGCGCGACGCGGTCTATCGCGCGATTTACGAACGCCGGGATGTTCGCGACGAGTTTCTCGACGCCGAAGTGCCGCGCGAAACGGTCATGCGAATCCTCGACGCGGCGCATCACGCGCCGTCGGTCGGTTTCATGCAGCCCTGGAATTTTATCCTGGTGCGCGACCGCGCGGTCAGGGAGAACGTGGCCGCGGCCTTCGCGCAAGGCGTGCGCGCAGAAGAGCAGGTGATCGCGCCGGAGCGGCGCGAGCTTTATCGCGACCTGAAATTACAGGGCATTCTCAAGGCGCCGCTCAATATATGCGTCACTTGCGACCGCGCTCGCCATGGGACGACTGGGCTGGGGCGATCCTTGCAGCCCAATACGGACTTGCTTAGCACGGCCTGCGCGGTGCAAAATTTGTGGCTCGCCGCGCGGGTCGAGGGGATTGGCGTCGGTTGGGTGAGCATCATGCGCGAGGCCGAGTTGCGCGCCATTCTTGGGATTCCAGAGGAAATCGCCGTAGTCGCCTATCTGTGCGTCGGTTACATCGAACGGGCCTATTCCCGTCCCGAACTCGAAGCGAAGCGATGGGCGCGGCGGCTGGCCTTGGATGACCTCGTCTTCGACGACCGCTGGGGAGCGCGCTCGACTTCTCCCACGCTTTAGGCGAATATGTTAACCGCGTTGGCGCCCCATGGCGCCGCCGCAAAGGTATATCTTCCTGTTAAACATCCGGCTAAACGAAATAAAAAAGCATTTTAGCCACGATACGTGGATGCTAAGACATCCTGGCTGGCGAGGCGAAAAAGTTAAATGTTGGAGCTAGCGCGTTTAAGCTTTCGCGGCCATTCGAGTCGCTCGCCGGGAAGTAATGCGTAAACGTCTGTCTCGAAGGTTGGTTTGGACTTCTGGAGAAACACATGGCGGCGGCGAATTTCGAGCAGGTTTTCGACAGAGCGTCAAAGCTCGCCAACCACACAATGCTGACGGTGACTCAAGCCCCGGAACACGAGCAGGAATTGCTTGGATTACTCGAACGCGCGCTGATGCGTGGGTTGCGCAACCACGCGCAACTCACCAAAATCCAATTGCCGTTCGAACGTTTTCCCGACATGGATTCGAAGTTTTGGCATGTTCCCATCGAGGACAGCGGCGACGCCGGGGTTTTGCGCTTTTTCTTCGAAACGCCGAACCCTTTGGCGGATCAATCGCATTGATGAGCACGCCAAGCGGGAGCTCTCCGCGCGCAGACTGAAAACTCCGAAGTCCGCTTTGTCGAAGAAGACGGTTATTGCGCCGGGCCGGCGTCGGGCGTCTTTTTGTCCGCGCTGGGCGTGGGCTTGGCGGCGCCCGGCGCGGTCTTGCCTGTGCTCGGCGCGGTTTTGCTGGTGCTCGGCGCGGTCTTGGCCGGGGTGGGCGCGGATTTTGCGCCCGGGCTTGGCGCGGTCTTCGCGGAGTTGGGCGCGGCTTTGTCTGGGCTGGGCGCGGGAGTTTTGTCAGGTGCGGCGGCGATCTCGCGCGTCCACGTTTCGCTCTGGCACAAGAACGCTATCAGGCAGCCTTTCAATGTGAGTTGATTGGGTTTGTCGAGCGTGATCGTGCTAGAGTAAAGCTTGCTGTTCTCCGGGTTGAATATTGGACCCTTCCACTCGTTGGGCGCGACCTTCGCCGCATGGCGCAAAATCACGATCGCTGGCGAGCCGTCTTTGGGAAGCACGGTTTCCTTGGCGCAAAGCTGACCGTCGCAATCATAGAATTCCAGCTTTTCATCTTCATGGCCGCCGCGAACCCAAACGCCGTAGATGGCTTCGACCGCGTAGGCCGGTGACGCCAACAGCAGCACAAGCGCGACTTTGCTAAGCGTTCTCGTCATCATAATACAATCCTAACACGAGGTCGGAGAAAAGCGAAGATTGGCGTCAAGGCGCCGCGCCGCGTTCTTCTCCATCGCGCGACGGCGGCGGCCCGAGAAAGGCCGGAACGACGATAAAGGCGGCGAGCAACGTGAAGAAAAGCGAGATCGCGAGCAGCGCGCCCATGCTCGCGGTGCCGGGATGACTCGACAGAATAAGGCTACCGAACGCCGTGCCGGTGGTGAGCGAGCTAAAGAAGATCGCCCGTGTGAGGCTCGACGACAACACGTCCACGATGCCCTTGCGCCAGGCGACCACATAATAAATGTGAAACGCGACGCCAACCGCGAACATCAGCGGCAGCGCGATGATGTTGGCGAAATTCAGCGACATGCCCAGGAGATCGGCGGCTTCGAGGCTCAGCACGCCCGCCAGCAACAATGGGCCCAGCGTCAGGGCGACATGGGTCGCGTTGCGCAAGGCGACCGCCAAAATTCCGAAGATGGCGATGAACGAATAGAGCCCCGCGAGCTCGAAGGCGTGCACCACCGTATCGCCCGCCTCGGCGACGACGATCGGCGGACCGCTGGCGTCGGGAGCAATTGTTTTCGCTTGCCGCGCGAAAGCGGTCATGATTTCGCGGTTGTTGCTGTCGCCCTTGGGGAACGCCTCGACGCGATATTGGCCGGACGGCGAAATCCAGTCGCTTGCTAGATCGGGCGGAAGAGTGTCGATGGTTACGCGTTTGGCCGACAGCGCTTGCCGCATTTCGCCGATAAGCCTGTCAAAATCCGTGAAGGCGGTGAAGCGCGCCGCCTCCAGTGTTTTTGCGTCGGAACGAGCGAGCGCGTCCAGAACCTCGGCGAAGCGGCTCACCGATGGCGGCGCGTTACGGCCGCCGGCTCGCTCAAGCAACGTCTTCGCGGCGTGGTCAAGCGACTTGATCGTCTCGGCGAAGCTGGGCTTCGGCTTCACCTTGGGAGCGAGCACGTCGCGCAGTTGATTGGCGGCGTTTTCGATCAGCGGCAGTTTTTCGTCCTGATCGGCGGGTATCAGCGTGTCCACCGTCACGACGTGATCGACTTCCGGCAAGGCGGCGACCCTCTTGGCGATGTCGCGCGTGGCGTCGAGCGAAGGCGCGAGGATCTCGATCGTGTTGGGCGCCGTGCGCGGATTTTTCGCCAGGTCGAGGAAAGTGGCGACCGACTCGACCTTTTGATTGCGCAGGTCCATCGGGTTTGAGTCGAAGCTCAAATGGCGCAGATAGGGCGACCCCAAAACGGTAATGCCCACGGCGCCGATGATCACCAGCGCGCGATGACCAAGGATCCAGCGATCGACATGCGCCAGCACGGCGGTCTGGACCGGAAGCTTTTCCGCGCGCGGATGGAGCAGTTTGATCGCCGCCGGCAAAAAGGTCAGCGTGGTCAGATAGGCGATGATCATTCCGAAGCCGGCGATCAGCCCGAGTTCCGACACGCCGCGAAAATCGGTCGGCAAAAAGCAGAAAAAACCGGCCAGCAGGGACACCGCCGCCAGCGTCAGCGAGCCGCCGATGCCGCGCGTCGCGGCGAGCAGCGCCTCGTCGAGATGATCCCCGTTCGCAAGGGTTTTGTATCGTTCCTCGCGATAGCGGGTCGCGAATTGAATGCCGAAATCGACCCCGAGGCCGATGAATAACGCGGCGAAGGCGACCGAGATCAGATTGAAGCGCCCGATCAGAATGATGCCGAGACCCGCCGTGAGCGCGAGGCCGGCGATCAAAGTCGCCAGCACGGCGAGGATAAGCTTGGGAGAGCGCAGGGCCGCGAACAGGATCAACCCGATGATTCCCAATGTACCTGAGAGATTGACCCCCATATTCTCGGAAATCGTGCCGAATTCCTCATCCTCGAGCGGGACTTGTCCAGTCAGCCGCAGCGTGACGCCTTGGTCCTTGGTGAGCTTCAGATCCGCGGCGGTCTTGCGCACCATGCTGATCGCGTCGGCTCCCGGTTGCAGCGCCGAATAGTTGATGACCGGCTTGATCAGAATGATGCGCCGCGAATCGGTCGTCACCGAAGAGGGCTCCACCGGCTTCGCCGAGCCGGCGGAGAGCAGTTTCTCCCAGGAGACGCGGGCTGGTTCTCCCGCCAGCACCAGTTCGAAGGCGTCCGACATTTCGTCGAGTCCGGCGGCGAACATCGCGAGGCCGCGTGGGCTGCCGCCGACCTGCCGCTGATTGCTCAGGACAACGCCGGTGAGGCCGCGCAGACTGGGATCCTCCGCGACCGACTGCAAAACGTCGCGCTCGGCGATCAGCGTTCCCACGATGCGCCGGAGCTCCGGCGTGGTCAGAAACAGCAAGCCGTTGGTGCGAAAGAATTCATTGTCGTCGGGGCGCCAGGAGCGCGAGATCATCGGCGCGCCCTGCAACGCCGCATTGAGCCGTTTGGCCGCGTCTTCGGCTTTTTCCGGCGTCGCGCCGTCGATCACCGCGACAATGAGGTCGCTGAGTTGAGGAAAGGCCTTGTAAAGCGCGGCTTCATTCTTGCGCCAAGGAATGTTGGAAGAAAACAAATGGGCCGTGTCGGTGTCTATCGCAAATCGCGTCGCGGTGAAATATGCTCCGCCGCCAGTCAGCGCCAAGGTCGACAACACGACCAGCCACGGCCAGCGCAGACAAAACCCCACCAATTTTTCAAGCATCAAGCTTTTCCCCAACCGCCGCAGCGCAATTTTGGCGAGCTGATTTCTCCCGTCACGGCCGCTGCGTAAAGTTCTTATACAATCGCTACCGCGCCCATCCAAGGGCTTGCGGCGTTTTACGCAATACAAGGTTACGATTCGCAAAGGCGCGTTCGTTTAAATCCGCGATCCCGAAATCGGATGTGCCCCGGAGTAATTCTCGCGCGTTGGATTAAGGGCTCGCCCGGGGCGGCGCTACTTTTGAGCGTCGGCGGCGCGCAATGCCTTAACCAGCGGACCGATCGTCACTTTTTTGGCCCCGTCCTTCGCCGCGGCGCCCGAGGAAGTTTTGCCCGCCTTGTCGGAGGAAGTCTTGGCTGACCTGTCGAAGGAAGTCTTGGCGGTCGACTTGTTCCCCGTCTTGGCGGCCTCTGGAGCGGCGGGCGCCTCGGCCGCCGCCGGGGCGGGCGCGGGTTCGGGCTCCTTGTGCAGGCCAAGCCAGCCGCTGATGGACCCCTTGCCCTCGGGCGCGGGCACGTTCGCCAGAGCGGAGACCTTGATCGTCTCCTCGGGCGCGGAGCCCTTGCCGTCCGCCGCCACGGCCGTTTCGCCGCCCGGCTGTTGCGCGGCGATTTTGGTCGCGGGAATCTTGGCCGCTGCAAGTCTCGACGCGGCCTTGCCCTTGGCGCTCGGCGCGCGGTCTTCGAGCACGATCTCCGTCGGCGGCGCCAGCGCTTCCGGCCGACTGACCTCCGCGACCCGGCCCGCGAACGCGGGATGCTGGCCGCCGTCCTGATAGACGAGTCGGATCGGCTTGACGCCGCTCGCGGCGAGTTCGGCGATTTTGGCGTCGTCCTTGGCCTGCTTCTCCGCGACGAGCGCGGCGATTTGCGGATCCTGCTTTAGCGGCGGACAGGCCGCGGCGGGATCGAGATGCTGGCCGTTGGCGGGCGTCGCGTTGAACACGTAACGCTTGCCGCAAACGCCGACGGTCGGCTCTTGCTTTGTGACCTCGAAGTGGTCATTGCCTTCCTTAAGCTGCTTCCAAAAGGCGATATTCGGATCGAGCCGGTGCTTGACCAGATTCTCCGCCGTCATGTGGAATGGATAGGATTGCATCTGGACGGCGTTCTGCCCGGCGTTGAGCGAGGTGCGGACGATCGCGTAAATCTCTCCGATCTGCCGATCGGTCATCGAGAAACAGCCCATCGAGGAGCAGACGCCATGCACCATGATGGTGCCGCCGGTGTGGCCCAGGGCGCGGTCATAGGCGTTGGGGTAGCCGACGTTGAAAGCAAGATAATAGCTCGAATTGGGGTTCAGCTGGCTCGGATTGACCGTATAGAAACCCTCGGGAACCTGGCGGTCGCCCTCGCGCGTCTTGGGGCCGAGCTGGCCCGACCAGCGGCACATCGGAAAGGTTTTCAGGTGAACGTAACGCCCGTCGGGGCGCATCTTCCAGACTTCCAGCTCCGCTTCCTTCTTATAGGCGCGGATGAGAGTCGGCGCTTCCTTCGTCGTGCCGGCTTGTTCCATTAGCGCCAGCGTCTCGGAGGGGATCGGCGCGAGCGAACGATGCGCGAGCGAGCCATCGTCGTCGCAGGCGGCGAGCCCGAACGCCGTCGCCAGAACGCCAAAGCGAGCGAGGATCTTGAAGGAGCGACTCGAAAACATGAAGACCCCGCTCTCAGCGCGACAACCGCGCCCGCAACGTCCGGTTTTGGAAGGTGAAGGCGCGATAAACCATGGCGTCCGCCTCAAATTGCTCATACAACAGTAACCAAAAGATTGAGACCAGACCGTGGCCGACGCTGGCGACGGGTGGTCGCGGCGCACAGCCGCGCGCGGTGGAAACTCGCGCGCGGTTCATTGAATTCAAATGAGGTTCTCGATCCGCGGCGCCGCCGAGGGCGCTAGGTCTTCCGGCCGATGCCGATAAATTTATCCGCGCGAAGGTTAATGATCTGCTCGCGCGAAAGGGTGCCGAGGATCGACAATTCGTAGCGAATCGCCTCGCCGACCGCCGCGATGGCGGCCTTGGGATCGCGATGCGCGCCGCCAGCGGGCTCCGCCACGATTGCGTCGATGATCCCAAATTTCAGCAAATCCTGGGCGGTGATCTTCATGCTCGTCGCCGCTTCCTGCGCCTTGCTCGCGTCGCGCCACAGGATCGAGGCGGAGGCCTCGGGGGACGCCACGGTGTAGACCGCGTGCTCCAGCATCAACACCTTGTTGCAAGCGGCGATGGCGATCGCGCCGCCGGAGCCTCCCTCGCCGACGATCACCGCGACATTGGGCACGCCGAGCGAAAGCGAAATGTCCGTGGAGCGGGCGATCGCCTCGGCCTGGCCGCGTTCCTCGGCGTCTATGCCGGGAAAGGCCCCGGCGGTGTCGACCAGCGAAACCACCGGCAGGCCGAAGCGGTCGGCGAGTCCCATCAACCGCGCCGCCTTGCGGTAGCCTTCGGGGCGCGCCATGCCCCAGTTGTGACGCATGCGGCTTTGCGTGTCGGAGCCCTTCTCCTGCCCCATGACGCAGATCGGCTGACCCTTGAACCGGCCAAAGCCGGCGACGATGGCCTCGTCCTCGCCGAAGGCGCGGTCGCCGGCCAACGGCGTGAAATCGGTCAGGAGCTGGCGCGCGTATTCGGAAAAATGCGGGCGCTCTGGATGCCGCGCGACCAAGATCTTCTGCGCGGGCGTCAACGTCGCGTAAAGATCGGCGAGCGCCTTGGCGGCTTTCGCCTCCAGCTTGTTCAATTCGTCGGCGATGGAGACCGCGTCGCCCTGGCTGGCGAGTTGGCGCAGCTCCTCGACTTTTGTTTCCAATTCGGCGACCGGCTTTTCGAAATCGAGATATGAGCGCATGGGGAGTTTCATTTTCCTCGAATTGGACCAGGCCTCGCCGCGGCGCGCGGAAACTGGCCGTATCAAACAGGGAAGTCAAGGAGCGGCGAATGGCGGCGCCCGCCCGCGAGCGCCCATCCGGTCCGCTGCCGGGGGAGACCTAGTTGGTCGCGCCGCGAACGGTCGCGGTCGCGAAACCATCTGAAATGCGAGGAAGACGATTCGTCATGCCCGCTGCCGCCGGGTTGGGAAAGACTTTGGGTTTCGCGATCATCGTTCGGCGAGCTACAAGCCTCGTCGGAAAATCCTAAACCGTGAGGCGCCCTAAATGACCCAACCCATTTGCGAGCCTTCCAACCGTTTCGTCACCTCCGCCGACGGACTGCGCCTGCGCTATCTCGACTATCCCGGCCGGAGCGCCGGCGCTCCGGTCGTGTGCCTTCCGGGCCTCACGCGTGCCGCCGACGATTTCGCACGCCTCGCGGCGGCGCTCGCCAGTGATGGGCGGCGCGTGCAGGCGCAGGATTTTAGCGGACGCGGCGAGT
>PLAI01000312.1 GCA_003134075.1 Methylocystaceae bacterium
GTTCGTTCTTCGTCGTTTCGAAACTGTCTTCGATCGCCCAACGATGTCCTTCGATTTTCGCCAGTCTTTCGATCGATGTTCCGCGCGGAGCCCATGTCGTGAAGAAGGCGAGGTCGCCGTCGCAGATCTTGCGGCGGATTAGAAGCCCGCGCGTCCATGCTTGACCGGCGAGCGCCTCGTTGTATTCGCCAGCGTCGAGATCGGCGAGTTCGAGATAGGCCCAGTCGTGGAGTCGCTCGCCTTTGGTTCCCGCGCCCGCCGAGAGACGGCGCCACGCGGAGACGGGCAGAGCGTCGGAGATGTCCTTCGCTGTTCCGGCGACCTGCCGCGGCTTGCCCCAGGAATGGAACGGCTGATTGCTTTTGACGCCGAGCACATAGCCCTTGCCGGCGCGCCGCAGCGCCATTTCGATATCGCCGACGCCATAGACGCTGTCGGCGGCGACGAAGGAGAATGGAACCCTCGCCGCGATGGCGCGCTCGATCATGGCCAGCGCCCGCGCCGGCTTGGTCGCGAAGCCGCCCGACGCGCTGTCGATGATCTCTCGCGGCACATGCGCCTTGGCCATGCGCGCCGGATCGTCCGTCCAGCTCTTGGGCAGATATAATTCGCGGTCGATGAAGGCGTGACCGCGCGGCGCGACATAGCAGGCGAAGACGCCGATCTGGCAGTTGGTGATCTTGCCCGCCGAACCCGTATATTGCCGCGCGACGCCGCAGGACGCCTTGCCCTGTTTCAAGAACCCCGTCTCGTCGATAACGAGAACCGCGTCGTCGTCGGCCAGGGTTTCGAGCGCGTAATCGCGCACGATGTCGCGCAGCGCATCAGCGTCCCACTGGCCGCGACCCAGAATGGCCTGTTGCCGCCAAGGCCCCGGATCGCCCGCCGCTTCCGCCCGCATCCAGCCGGTCTTGCGGCGCTCCTCGCCAAGCAGACCTTCGAGGAAATTCTCCGCCGACAGCGCCACCCGCGCTTGCGTGAACAGCGGCCGCATCCGACGCTTCACGTCACGCAGCGACGACGCCCACAGTTCCAACGTCGTCTCGATCGATGCTCCCGACATCCCGTGACCCCCATGACGAATCATGGTGACCCAGAGAGTCAGAAATCAGACAAACACGCAACTGTAATGCTAAGTCCCGCATCCGCGATGAATATGGTCCGCGACTCGAAAATGCCTGCTTTTTGAATAGGATGAGCCTCGTTGGATTGCGGGAATCGTTCACCTGGCGGGTGCGATGGGGTCGTTGCAGACGGTTTTGCCGTTCAAATTGGCGGCGACGGACGAATCGCTTACCGCGCATAGCGGGTTGGCGCTGATCGGCGAATATTTACGGGCGATGGGCGTTCGCGAGCTGATTGATCATGAACTGCCTCGTCCCGGCAGCGCGGCGGGATACGAGCCCTCTGCTCATGTTCTTCCGCTGATTCTCATGCTTGCTGGCGGTGGGCGGACGCTGGAGGATTTGCGCGTTCTGCGAAACGACGAAGGGCTGCGCTGTCTGCTTCAACTTAATGACATGCCCAGCAGCGACGCCACGGGCGATTGGCTGCGGCGCATCGGCGCGCGAGAATTGAGCGCCGGCGAGAGCAAGACCAATGGTTCGGCGGGATTGGGATGTGTGAACCGTAGCGTCTTTCGTCGATTGCTAAGGCAGGACGACCGCACATCCTACACACTCGACATCGACGCGACGCAGATCGTGGCGGAGAAACGCGACGCGCATTACACCTACAAAGGCGAGAAGGGCTACATGCCGATGGTCGGGCATATCGCCGAACTCGGCCTTGTCGCCGGCTATGAGTTTCGCGAAGGAAACGCGGCTCCGGCGGCGCGCAATCTCGAGTTCATGCAAGCCTGCAAGCGCAACATGCCCAAGGGCAAGAAAATCGCGGCGGTGCGCGCCGACAGCGCGGCGTATCAGGCGACGATTTTCAACTGGTGCGAGGAGACCGGCAAGGTCTTCGCTATTGGCGCCGATCAGGACATAGCGGTGAAGGCGGCGATCAGAGCCATTCCCAAAGGCGATTGGAAGACGTTCCGCGACGGAGAAATCGCCGAGACGATCCATTGTATGAACAAGACCAACAAGGCGTTCCGGTTGATCGTCATGCGCCGCCCTCGCGATCAGGATTTGTTCGAAGAGCAATCGCCCTGGCGCTATCACGCCATCGCCAGCAATCGCGAAAACGAAGACGCGGCCGCCACGATGGAATGGTATAGCAAACGCGGCGACCACAGCGAGAACCGCATCAAGGAACTGAAGCTCGGCTTTGGCATGGACTACATGCCGTGCGGGACATTCGCAGCCAACGCGGTGTTCTTTTCCATCGGCGTGCTGACTTACAATCTGTAACTGGGTTTTCGCTCCACCGCGCTTGGGAACGGATGGGAGCGTTCGCAAGTGCAGACCGTGCGTTGGCGGCTGTTTCAGACGGCGGGAAAGATCGTTCGCCATGGCCGGCGGGTGTATTTGAAGATCAGCGCGGCCATGCTGGACACATTCAGCGCGATCCGCGAGCGTTGCGCGCTCGTCATGCAGGAAGGAGGAGCCGTTCCAGAAACGTCGTGATCGTTTGGCGCGTCCATTTTCGCGATCTGTCAGGTCAGAGAAGCCGCTGACGGGGAAGCCGCGCAAAAAAAGCCTCGGCAATGCCAAAGACGATGGACAAAATCGCTATCGGGCGGCCCGGCAACGCGACCGCGCCCACGTGTGACACAAAACGGGGCTGAAAACCGCTATCAACCCCGCACGACTGCGCCGTCCAAAAGCCGATCGCGGATTTTGGGCTAAGCGCGTTGGGCGCGGCCCTTTGCGGTATCGGTATCCCCAAAGACAGCGCAATCGCCTACGAGGAGGACGTGAAAACCGACAGATTTCTCGTGATGGCCCACGGGTCAGCGGAAGAGGTGGAGCGCGGGGGAACTGTCCTGAAGGAGTTCGATCCGTATCCATCCGGCGTAGCACG
>PLAI01000065.1 GCA_003134075.1 Methylocystaceae bacterium
GCAATTGAAGCGCGATCCTCACATATGTGTCGGGCGTGGATATGTGTCGGCGCGTTCCAGGAGCCGCTGATTCTGCGGCGATCTCGAACTTCGCCGACACATAATATCTCCCTCTTTCTTCCGGCTTAGGATTTCCCTGACACGCCGGCGGGAGAGCGGTTCATGTTGGATTTCTATTTCACGTATCCCAAAGTGCTCAGGCGGCTTCGCGATGGTGTGCTTGGCAATGAGATGGACCGCATTGCGGCGCATTTCTCCGACCTTGGCTACAATCGCGCTTCGGCCAAGATTTACATTGGTCGGCTCGCCAAGTTCAGCGAGTTTGCCGCCAAGGACGCGCGATCTGCGAGGATCGACCAGGATGTCGTCGACCGTTTCCTGCTCAGCTTTCGGACAGAGAGTCCGCGCGTCAGTGCGGCAACGGCCATCGTCCACGCGCGCAAGGTCGCGCCGGAGCGGTTTTCGGCGCCATGCCGCTTGGCGAACCCCGATGGTCCGCTGCTCGGCGCCTACCAGGATCATCTCCTCCGCGTGCGTGGCCTGGAGCCGAGGACTTGCGAGGGGCTCCTGACGACCGGCCGCCGGATTCTCGCATGGCTTCGAGACAATTTGCCTGATCAGCCTCTCGCCAAGATAACTGGCGAGCACGTGCTCGCCCTCGTGCAACATTTCTTGTCGCTGACGGCCAACGATTCCACCCGATCCGCGGCAACGTCGCATGTTAGGGCATTCCTTCGTTTCCTTCGCTGGTCCGGGCTGAACGATCAAGATCTTGCCCGGTTCGTTCCGCGGACACCGTGCTGGCGCTTGGCGCACCTGCCGCCGCAGCTGGCATGGGAGGATATTCAGCGTGCGATCGACGCGATCGACGTGACGACGCCGTCAGGAATGCGCGACCGCGCGATCATGCTCGTGCTCACTACGACTGGTCTGCGCAACAAGGAGCTCCGGGCGCTCGAACTTAAGGACATCCGCTGGCGAACAGCGGAAGTCCTTGTGCTGCGAACCAAGGGGAAGCGCGACCGAGTCGTGCCGCTCTTGAACGAAGCAGGCGCGGCGCTTGCAAACTACATTCTGCATGCCAGGCCGAAGGTCGACAATCCCCACGTGTTCCTGTCGTATGCTCCTCCAGCGCGCCCGTTCAAGTGCGCCGCCTCAATTTCGAGGATCGTCCGTTCGCGATTGGAACAAGCCGGGATTGAGCTTCCCAGCGCCGCAGGCGCGCATCTGTTGCGCCACAGCCTGGCGACACAGCTCGTCCGGCGCCGGCGCCCGATCAATGAGGTCGCCGATCTCCTGGGTCACCGGAGCATCGATACCACCGCTATATACGTGAAGGTGGCGCTGCCGCAGCTCGCCGACGTTGCGTTGCCTTTTCCGGGAGACGCGTCATGAGCGTCTTCGCCAAGATGCTGGCCGAGAAGGTCCAGAGCTACATCGAACTTCGTCGCTCGCTCGGCTACGCGTTCAAGAAGCAGGCCGGCATATTGCGGGCTTTCGTGCGGCACGTGGAGTCGGAGCAGTTGGGCGGTCCGCTCACCAAAGGCATGGCGCTCAACTTCGTCCTATCGTTTGCCGGCGGAGCTATGGCGGAATCTGGGTGACGATGTGAGGAAGGCGGCGTAACGGGGTTGGTGTCCAGCCGACCCGAACCTCCAAGAGGAGCGCTACGCCATGTTCGAGAATAAGGTCGTTCCCCTCCGTCAGAAAGACGAAATCGACGACCCGCTCACTGAAATCCTGCGCGCGGGCGCGAAGCGGCTGATCGAGCAGGCGGTGGAGGCGGAGTTCGCGGCCTTCCTAGGCTCGCACGCGGATCTGAAGCTAGCGGACGGCCGCCAGCGTATCGTTCGGCATGGGCATGATCCGGTTCGCCCGATCCAGACGTGAATTGGGCCGGTCGAGGTGGAAAAGCCCAAGGCGCGGGATCGTGGGGCTTTGAGCGCCGAGGAACGCATCCGCTATTCGTCGTCGATCCTGCCGAAATGGGCGCGGCGCACGAGAAGCCTCGATGTTCTCTTGCCGGCGCTTTATCTGCGCGGAATCTCGACCGGCGACTTCCAGGAGGTGCTGACGGCTTTGCTCGGCAAGGACGCGCCCAATCTTTCGCCCGCTGTGATCGCGCGGCTGAAGGGAGAATGGGAAGACGAATACAAGCTCTGGCAAAAGCGCGATTTGTCGGCTCGGCGCTATGCTTATGTCTGGGCCGACGGCGTCTATTAATCAGGGTCTTCTGGATTTTTAGTGGGTAGGTTTGGGTAGGTTTCGGGTGGGATTTTACAATTCCGGCAGGCCTGATGTGAGGATTTTGAGTTTGAGATATTCCTCGTCGCGCAGGCCGTAGGCGCGGCGTTGGATCACGCGGATTTTGTTGTTGAGCCCTTCAACGAAGCCGAGCGGAATGTCGTGCGTCGGTTGGCTGTGCGCGGCTATGCCGTCCCAATTGCGGTCGATCATGGCCGCGAACTTTTCGTATGGCTCCAGATCCCGATCGCGCAACTGTTCGCGCCACGCGTCGAAGAAGCTTCGTGCATCGGCCGCGTCGGCATAATCCCAAAGCTGCTCGAACTGCTCACGCAGCAGATAGGCGATGTTCAGGCGGGCATTGGCTTGCAAAAGCCGTTCGAGATTTTTGCGTGCGTCGTCGCTGAGGTTCTCCCGCCGCGACAACAACACATAGCGTTGGCCTTTGATGAAGCCGCGATCTTCGCCCGTGACGCGCTTGTACTCCGAGCGGCGAATGACATCGAGCGCATCGCCAAGATGTTTGACCACGTGGAACCTGTCGAACAGGATCGCGGCCTTTGGCGCGTGACGCTGCGTCGAAACGCGAAACGGCTTCCACATGTCCATCACCGCAAGCTTGATTTTCCGGCTGTTTTGCTTGCCTAGAAAGGCATAGAACAAATCCATGTCGGCTTCCGTCCGACCTGCGCCGCCGAACCATATGGCGCGGCGCCCAACAAGATCGCTGACGACGAT
>PLAI01000103.1 GCA_003134075.1 Methylocystaceae bacterium
TGGCGCTTGCTACAGAAGACCGAGAATGTGTTTGCCCGATAATGTGAGATCCGCCTCAAAGCGATACACGATGGGCGCGCCGGTTTTCACCTCATAGCTGACGATTTCCTCAGGCGTGAGCTCTTCGATGTGCTTAATCAGCGCTCGTAAGGAATTGCCGTGGGCGCATACCAGCGCAGTTTGCCCCAACCGCAACAGCGGCGCGATGCGCTCATGGTAGTAAGGCATCACCCGCCCTGCGGTCATCTGCAAACTTTCGCCACTCGGCGGCGCAATGTCGTAGCTGCGCCGCCATTGGTGCACCAGCTCGCCGCCAAATCGTATCGCGGCCTCGTCCTTGCGCATTCCTTGCAGGTCACCGTAATAGCGTTCGTTCAGCATTTCCGAGACATATATCTTCAACTCCGTCGTCTCACTCGGCATTGCAACGAAGTGTTCGTACCAGCCTCGTTTCGGCCCCTCGTGGACGCGCACATATTGACTAAAGTGTCGGTTGCGCTTGAGAACCTCGTAGGCCGTGTCCTGGGCACGCAGGAGCGCGGAGGTGAACACGACATCCAGGCGTTCCTCGCGCAGCAGCGCAGCAGCCCGCTCGGCCTCCGCGATGCCCTCCTTGCTTAGTGAAACGTCCACCCAGCCCGTGAAGCGGTTCTGGCGGTTCCAGACTGATTCGCCATGACGAAGCAAGATCAGCGTGGCCATGGTCAATCCTCGTTTTTCCAAAACGGCGACCAATCGCATTCGAGGCGCTCCTTGAGCGCAAGCGCGCCGGCGACGAAGTCCTCCTGGACCTCCTCGCCGACCAGCAGCGAGTGATCCACCGCCCCGCTTACTGCGTGCGAAGCCGGATGCCACTCCGGCCAATTGGCTGGAGTCGTCGCATAGTCGAACACCGCCTCGATCGGGTGTGAAATGTTGGTCCCCACAACAATCCGGGTCATGGCTGGCCTGCACAGGCGTTATCAGGCCGAACGCGGCGGCACCTCTGCGGGCTGGGTTCGCTCCTTGAAGGCTGTCTTGATTTGCTGCCGCAACTCTGGCGTATCCTCGTGGACCCGCACCGCGCGCTGGACCGCGGCTTCCAAGAGTTCCTCCTCCGAGTCGGCCGAGATCGCGACCGACCATTTCGTCTTCCGCGGGATCTCACGGCAATCGATGAATTTTCGCCCCATGACACGTCTCCTTATGGCTTTGTTGCAAGGTTGAGATAGGCGGCTAGAGCCCGTAAGCCGCCCGAGGTATTATATCCCAAGTGTTTGAAGCGATCCGTCGCTATCTGCGGGGAAAAGCTAATCGCCGCCGTGGCGGCGTGAAAACCAGCTAAAATCGCGCCGGACGGGTCGGCAAGACCCGCCTCAGCGCCGCGCCGGGGCGCTCAGGCGAGGCCGAGAGCGCGTTTTGGCCTCAAATGTCAAACGCCAGCCGAAAGCCTCGGAAACGAGCCGCGAGCTTCAACTCACCGGCGTTTTCACACATGGAGTAATCGGCGCGGCATCGTTTCCGTCCGAGGCGTATACCGGACAAGTGTCTGGCTTTGTAGCTCGAACCCCGGAGAACAGTCATGGAGCAATATGTTGCATTGGACGTCTCGCTTCAGAAGATCGCCGTTTGTGTTTTGAATGCGTCAGGTCGTGTTGTCGTCGAAGCTGAAGTGGCATCCGAGCCTGGAGTTTTGATCGCTTTCATTCGAACCAAAGCGCCTCATGTGGTCAGGATCGGGCTGGAAAGCGGGCCGACATCACCGTGGTTGTGGCATTCTTTAAAGTCCGCTGGATTGCCGGTGGTGTGCATGGACGCGCGCCATGCACACGCTGTTCTGTCAGTCCGTCCAACCAAATCTGACCGCAGCGATGCGCGCGGGTTAGGCGATGCCGCGAAATAATTGAATCGATTTGGCCTGGGGGATTCCTTGAGACTGTGGTCTGATTTATCACGGTGGCATGATTGATGAAACAGCGATTCGGCAACGGTATGAGGCTCTGCGTGCTGGACTCGACGACGAACACGGGCGTCGCCTGTTTGCGGCGGCGGAGGCGCGTGCGGCCGGGTTTGGCGGCGTAACCGCTGTTGCGCGGGCGACCGGAATAGCGCGCAGCACCATCGATCGCGGGCTGCGCGATCTGGCGGCGTCCGTCGTCGCGCAAAACATTCGACGCGCCGGCGGCGGACGGCTGCCGCTGACGCGCAAGGATCCGACGCTGCTGGAAGACCTGCGGAGTTTGCTCGAGCCGGCGACGCTCGGCGATCCGATGCGACCGCTGCTGTGGGTGTCGAAAAGCCACGCCAAGCTCGGCGCGGCGTTGCGCGACATGGGGCATCGTGTTTCAGCGAGCCGGATTCCTCAACTGCTCGAACGCCTCGGCTACCGCCGTCAGGTCAATCGCAAGAGCAAGGAAGGCGGACGCCATCCCGATCGCGACGCGCAGTTCGAGCACATCAACGCGCAAGTCGAAGCGCATCAGGCTGCCGGCCAGCCGGTGATCTCGGTCGACACCATGAAGAAAGAACTGATCGGCGAATACAAGAACGCCGGCAGCGATTATCGGCCGCAAGGCGC
>PLAI01000109.1 GCA_003134075.1 Methylocystaceae bacterium
ATGAATCTCAACAGGCCCTAGACCGAGGGCGTTGCAACAGATAAATCTTGGGTTCCGCACGCTCCCCGAGCGATGTTTGCTACCGGAGCAATGTCGTGAGAGGGTCTTACCTGGGCGATAGGCTGACGGTCGAACGCGTGAAGGATTTTTCGAAATCACGACGCAACCTCTGGACACGCAATATGCCGCGGTCCTCGCGCAGGCGATCGTGGACACGGTGCGCGATCCTTTATTGGTGCTCGACTGCGATTTCAACGTAGCCTCAGCTAGCCGATCATTCCTCCGTGAATTTGATGTCGCTTCTGAACATGTCATCGGCCATTCGGTTTATGCAATTCTAGACGGCCATTTCAATGTTGTTGGCCTGGCTAATTTAATAGGCAAAGTATTACCAGAGCACACCGCCTCTAATAACTTCGAGATCAACGGCGTATTTCCCCGCATAGGACAGAGAAGCTTGATCGTTGGCGTCAGTGAAATATTATTCGCCGATAAATTCCACAAGGCTATTTTGCTTTCGTTCCACGACGTCACGGAACGCCGACGTATTGAAAACGAAAGAGCGGCCCTTCACAACGAGACGCAAAAGCTACTTAAGGAAAAACACGTCTTGTTGCTGGAAATGCAGCACCGCATTTTTAACAGTTTGCAGATTATTGCGAATATTTTGATGATGAAGACGCGAACGGCGACCTCGGAGGAGACGCGCAGACATCTTCAAGACGCCTATTCGCGCGTTATGTCGGTCGCGACGATGCAACGGCACATCGACGATGCGGCCCGTACTGAAACGGTTAAGCTCGCTCCTTATTTCACCACGGTTTGCGACAGCCTCGCGAAATCGATGATCGACGATGAAAAGCGGGTGTCGGTTCGCTACGAGTTTGACGACGCTTCGGCGCGGTCGTCGGAAGCGGTGAGCCTTGGGCTCATCGTGACGGAATTAGTCATCAACGCCCTGAAACACGCGTTTCCGACAAATCGTCCGGACGCGGAAATTCTGGTCAAATACGAGACTTCTGGCGCTAATTGGCGGCTCACGGTGTCAGACAATGGCATCGGGCGGCCGCAGGATAGCGCGGGGTCTTCCGATGGGCTTGGCGGCACCCTTGTGAAGGCTCTTGCACACCAGATCAAGGCGCAAATCGAGACGGTGAGCAGTGCGCGCGGACTCGCGGTATCAATCACACACGCAACCTTTACCTCGCGCGCTGCCTGACACGACTCGAACGTCGGTCTTTTTTGAGGGTCAAAAACCGCGTTTTTCGCCTCATGGGCGCGTCGGGTCCGGCAGCAAAAGTTCGAACTGACCTACCGCCCAACCCCCACCGGATTGACTCGCCTGCGGGGCCCGACGAAAATGACGTCGCACTCGACCACCTATCCAGCGGAGCAGCAATGAAAATCCGGAGCGTCACCACTGCGGTTTTCCTCTGCCTTTTGTGCGGGCAAGCGCTGGCGCAACAACACCCGGTCCTCGTGCGCAAGACGAGTCCGGGGACAATCCATGGCCCAAGCGGGCCCGTTTTGGGCTCGGGCTCGGTCGGCGGTTTGAAGCCGGGACAGGCCTTCGTCGGCGGGAAAACATCCGCGCCGACCAACGCCGCGATCCCGGCGCCCAGCGGCGGCGCGCATCAGTAAGCTTCGCGGGAGTACGGCCGCCCGTCCGGAAAATGCCGCATGAGCGATCTTGACGCAAAGGCTTGGCTCGGCTTCGCCTGTCTCGCCGCGGTGGTGGCGCTGCTGCTTTTCGTCTCGGCGGGAACTCCGCGATATTGGCAGGCCTGGGCCTCTCTCGCCGTTTTCTTCGGGCCCTCGGCCGTCGGAACCCGTTGGCTCATGAAAAACGACCCGGCGCTGCTGCGCCGTCGCTTGCGCGGCGGGCCGGCGGCGGAGAAGGAAACATCGCAAAAGATCATCATGTCCTTCATCAGCATTGGCTATATCGCGCTGCTGGTCGTGTCCGCGCTCGATCATCGATTTCGATGGTCCAGCCCGCCCGCTTTTTTGACGATCGCCGCCGACCTTTTGATATTGCTGGGTCTCTACATTGTGTTTCTGGTCTATCGGGAAAACAGTTTCAGCTCCGCGACGATCGAGGTCGCCGCCGACCAGCGCGTGATCTCGACCGGGCCTTACGCGGTCGTCCGGCATCCGATGTACGCTGGGAGTTTTCTGTATCTTCTGGCCACGCCGCTGGCGCTCGGCTCCTGGTGGGGGCTTCTGGTCGCGGCGGGCCTCGCGCCCTTTTTCGCGTGGCGGCTGTTGGACGAGGAACGGGTTCTGAAGGAGAAGCTTCCCGGCTACGCGGATTATTGTTCGAAGTTGCGATGGCGGTTGATCCCGGGGGTATTTTAGCGGCGTGCGGACGGGGCGGTTTAAGCCGCAGGAGGCAGAGGAGGGCAAGCCTTCGAAGCCGCGCCTCGTTCATATGGGATTGGAGAGCACGATGGCTCAACGGGTTCTTGTAGTGAGCGTAAGGCCACGTTGGGTTACGGAAATCGTCTCCGGTAGAAAAACGGTTGAACTCCGTCGTCGTCCGCCTAGGCTGGATCAACCAGTTGTCTCTTTGATTTACGAAACCTCTCCGGGGTGCCGACTCCGTGCCAAATGTCTCATGGGCCCGATAGTGACAAACACTCTGCGGTCGTTGTGGCTGCAATTAGGAGACCGCTCTGGCGTGACAATCAATGAATACGACGCCTATTTCGCAGGAACTTTAAAAGCCTACGCCATCGAGATACAACGGGTCGAAGAGATGCCCGCCCATCTGTCGCTAGAATACCTCAGACAAAAAGCGAATTTCGTGGTGCCTCAGTCATGGTCGTGGGCTACACCGCGTCTGCTTGA
>PLAI01000058.1 GCA_003134075.1 Methylocystaceae bacterium
CCTGATTCTCAACAGGCCCTAGAGAGTGTCGGGCGAATGCCGGTTCAGACGGATGGGAAACGTTCCATGAATCCGGAACGGAAATGAATTTCCGAAATCAGGAAAACTTTTTCCGCCTTTGAGTCTTCGAGTCTGGGTTGTCGTCCACAAACTGGTGCGTTCGGTCGGCCGCCAGTTTCACGCTGATTCTGGCCGCCCTCTCGATGTCGTCATTCGCCGAGCCTGAGTGCGAAATTGTTAGTGCGCCGTGAAAGGCAAAAATCGATTTTCTGCGGTAAGATAGAGCGTGCGAAACCTGCCGCTGGAAAGTGAGATCAGGCCTTGTCACTGCGAATTGGATCGACGCCGAGCAACGACGCTGGCCGGCAGTGACAGCCTTCGAATGGATTGCGGACGAGATTTGCTCTAACTGAGCATTTAAGCCCATGACCCATTGCGGAAGTCGCTCTCGAAGCCAGCGGCGCTACCGCAGCTGGGAAATTCTGGCTTGATCCCGCAATTCGCAGCGTAGTAATTGCGCATCACTGCATTTGCAGGGGAACGCGAGATCGGCGTTTTAATGCGATCTTGGCACTGGAGCGGCCCTCTTTGGCCTCGTACTGGTAAGTCCTCGAATTGTCATTGGAGCGCCACATGAGCATCCTGCTGACGCTGATTTTGATCGTTGCCTTGATCGTTGCGGGGCTGGTCTTTTTCGCTGCCAACACCGCGCGGAAAGTCGAAGCCACGGTGCCGCCGTGCGGCCAATTCGTGGCGATCGACGGCCAACGGCTGCATTACATCGACACCGGGGGTGCCGGCCCCGCCGTCGTGTTGATCCATGGCCTCGGGGGGACGCTATGGCACTATACGTACGCGCTGGTGGACAAGCTGTCGGGCGAATGCCGGGTTATCGCGGTGGATCGTCCCGGCTCCGGCTATTCGACGCGCCCGGACGATGTGTCGGCGAGGCTTGGCGTGCAGGCCGATACGTTGGCGAAGTTTATGCGCGCGCTGGGGTTAAAGCAGCCGCTGTTGGTCGGGCATTCGCTAGGCGGCGCCTTGTCGCTGGCGATCGCGCTCGATCATCCGGACTGTGCTGGCGCGGTGGCGCTGATCGCGCCGTTGACGCAAGTGCAGGAGGACGCGCCGGAACCATTCCAGGGCCTCGTCATCAACTCACCCGTGATGCGCAAGATCATCGCCTGGACGCTGGCCATTCCGATGTCGATCCGGAACGCGCCGAAGCTGTTGAAGATCGTGTTCGGACCGGACGCGGTGCCGGCGGATTTCCCGACGCGTGGCGGCGGGATGCTGGGCCTGCGGCCGAACAGTTTCTACAACACCTCCTCAGATGCCGTCGCGGTCATGGAAGACCTGCCGGGCATGATGAATCGCTATAGCGGGCTGACCATTCCGCTCGGGATGCTTTTTGCGAAAGGTGACCTTATTCTCGATTACCGCATGCACGGCGAGGCGATGAAACAACAATGCCCGGCGCTCGATCTGGTGCTGCTGGACGGGCACGGTCACATGTTGCCACTTACTGCGCCCGACGCGACAGCCGATCTAATTCGCCACGTTGCCGCGCGGCAGTTGGAACGCCGCGCCACGATCGGGTAACATAAGGAAGCGCCACAATCGCTACGGGCCCGCTCCGACGAGGTGATCGAATCGAGAGATTGTTCGCTGCGGTGCATGAGTCTGTTGTTGTGCAGGTTTCTCGGACGCCTGCTTCACAAAGCCATGCGCAGGCGCTCGACAGGCGTCCGAGAAGCACCAAGGCATGAAATCGCGGGCAGGAAGAGCGTCTTCGGGCCTAAATGATCATGCCTCACTGTGACCGCGACCGCAGCTTCGTTTTTACGCAGGAAAGGCAGCGTGAAAGGGGCATCATAATATAACGTGTATGGTTCCCCGCTAGGCCGCCACCGCGATCCTCGGAGTTTTGCAATCAGTTCGGTCTGACGTTCCGCGAAATCGCGGCCCGAACCGGAGAAACGCAAGATCGCAACCGTCTCGTCCGGGGTTGTGACGAGTCGCACCCGGGTGTCCGCAGGATTCGGCGCGTTGTCGCGGCTGTACTTCGCCGGCAAGAAAAACCGCATCAGCGTCGCGCCCTTTGTTTCCGAGGCTTGAACCGGAACAGTCATCGCCACCAACTCCTTACCGCGCACTTCGACTGGCGCGGTCATGGCGATCTTGTCGTTCCCGAACGCTGAAGAGCAGTTAGCGCCCGCAATATAAGCAAACAGCAGCCTGAACGCTTCGCTGCGCCCGGCCTTGCCGGCGACCGCCAACTGAACTTCGGCTGCAAGACGGTGAGCATAGCGACGGACTTCTATGCGATCCGCGATGCAAGCGATCACGTCATAGTGCGGCTCCTCATATAGACGGACGCCAAACGCGCCCATCAGTGACTCAAGCGCCAGCGCGCCGTAATAGGAGATCGCTTGCCACATTTGATTAAATCCCCGCTTGCGATATTGCTACTATTGCGGGTAATGCGAATTGAGCATCAACCAACCCGACCTCTGAACCCGGCCCGCTGGTGGCAAGGTGGGATTAGCCTCCGCTGCTTTCAAGCCATGCTGATGTCGTCCGTTGGCGCACAGCGAAATTGCTGTGCCGGAGACGCTGGACCGCAGTCGAAGGATGACCGGACAGAGCGCGTGTCGCCGTCGTTCGTCTCTGGTTGACCGAGGCCGTGTGAAAAC